>DOPG01000261.1:0-4664 GCA_003513555.1 Rhodopirellula sp.
CGGGGAAATCGGAAAATCCCGGTTTGGTTCTTGAGTGAAACGTTAGTGGCTCACTGATGCAATCAGGCTTCGTTGAAAGGTGGGCTTGAATCCCAGTCGGTGATCAGGGTGTGTAGATGGCTGCGAGAGTTGGTAGACGCGGGGTCAGCGAGGCCAGCAGATTTGAAGGAAGATGATGGCCTGGCTCGTGGGCATCATTTGCGGAATTCAGCTGACAGGATTGTTTGTCGAAAGGGAATCGAACTCTTCTTGCCGCAGGGGGTCATCAATTCCTGGTAGACACGGTAGTCGATAGTCTCATTGATGAAACGCGTTGATCCATCTGCGAACACGACATTGACACCCGTGTTATGTGCTGACGATGGACGCGCATAATCAGTTGCGGTAACTGCGTCATCTATTCGCAGGTTAAATAGTGAATTCTTGTCTCCATTCAGGCATCCATTAATTCGATGCACTGGGGCAACATTTTTGGGGGTGACTGGCGCTGTTGTGCCAAGTTTGTTCCAGCGGTGGGATAGTTTCGGGTTGGCAGCTTCGGCATCTTCGTAATGCCAGACCATACCTTGGGTGTACTGAGCTGCAAAAGCCTGAGGCATATTCAGGTTGAATTTGACGTCTTTCTGGTGTGGGGCTTCCATGATCAGATCAACGCTGTGGATCAAGCCAGCACGATGCCACGGTAGAGCCTGTATGTTTTCTGAAAATAGAATGGTGCAATTTTTGCCGTCTGTGAAATCGTCAAGTCCAATGTTGGGGCCCTCGCTGCTGTGAGTTCCCTCGCCGGTTGCTGGATTGATCTTCGTGACGTTGTACTTGCTGTTGCCCACTCCATCATTGATGTTGTGGGATATACCGACAAGAGGTTGGTTAGGTGACCTAGCCAGCCCATTGTTGTACACCATGCTGTTTTTGCCAAAGTTTCCTCGTATGACGGGGTTGCTTGGGCATTGGAAAATAGCAAGGTTGGGGGCTGCCAGTGGGTGCAGTCCTGTGCCGGATGCTTCGTCTAGTTTCCCCAAGGCTGTGGAGATTGTCGCTACAGGATAACGGTCCTGTGTCCAGTGTTCGTAGGTTGGTTGTGCGTCGAGCCAAGGTAAAAGAGCGACCGCCCATGTCCCCAGTTTCTTGTGGCGGGGGACTCCGTGGTTGGCCGGGTCAGTTCGATCTGATCCGTCACCCGAGTAGGTACCAAAGTCTTCGATGTAACCCGGGAGATGGGCTCGGCCGACATCATGTTGGATCGTCGCAAGACCGATGCACTTCAGTCGTGCTGCGCACTGATTTACACGAGTGTTGATGTATTGCCGGGGAATCGACATTGAGAGTAATGTCATCACCACCAGAGCCGCTGCCAATGCTGCGACAGCATTCCAGAGATTGGATCTTGCCATCCTGCTCTCCTTCGAACTACGTTCTTCCAGCAGAAACTGCCTTTGCTATAAGACGCCGTTGTTTTCGGGCCATCGCTAAGACGATGGGCACGCTTAGGCTGTGGCTGCCGTCGCGTATTTGCGCTAGTATTGCCGGCGAGCGGGGGCTAATCCGTCTCGCTCTCGATGCTGGTTAAATTTGGAAAATTGCCTGCAACCCCGCCGTGGTTGACATACCTTGTCACCAGGACGTTACTGGTGTCAGAGCGATCTCAAAGCGGCAGGGTCCTTGTGCAAATCCGCTATCAGTCACCCAGTTCGTCGGTCAACACGAACTCAGGATAAGGAACCAAGCTGGCTTTCCCGCGAGGAGTCATCAAAGCTTGCAGAACCCGATAGTCAATGGATTGGACGACAAAACGTGTGGCTCCATCCGCGAACGCACAGTTCACGCCGTCGACGTGAGCTGAGGATGGGCGTGCCAAGCGATTACTGTTACCGCCGGTAAGTTCCAGGTTAAAAATGTCATCCGAAACAGTCGCGCCGCGTCCATTGATTCGATGGAAATCGCTCACATCTTCGGGCTGAACTTTTCCTTGGCCATTTTTTAAACCAGACACAAACTTGGATGACCCATTCCAGTATCCTTCGAGTGTGGTGTTGGCATACTCGGTGTCTTCATAGTGCCATACCATCCCGTTTGTGTATCGCGACTGGTAAACCACTACGTCTTGGAATGTGGCATCCGTCGGGTCAGCGTAAGCCTGAATTAGTCCACTGGAATCTGCGAAGCCAGCGCGGTGCCACGGCAGAGCTTGGACGTTTTCGGAGAACATCATTGTGAAGCCTTGGCCGTCCTTCATATCGTCGAGTGTCACAGCGTCGACGCCCAATGCTCCGTATTGCTGTGTTCCCACGCCGCTGTTCTTGTCCATTGAGGTCGCAAGCGCGTTATTCAATAACACCGTGCCATCTTGTCGTTTTGGGTGCATGCCGTTGTTGTAGACCATGCTATTCTTGCCAAAGTTTCCACGTGAGACGGGATTGCTTGGGCATTGGAAAATCGCCAGGTTTGGTGCAGCGAGCGGGTGCAAGCCTTGCCCAGAGGCGTCGTCTAGCTTTCCAAGGGCATCTGAGCCCGTGATGACCGGATACCGATCTTGGGTCCAGTGCTCGTAAGTGGGTTGTCCGTCAAGCCAAGGTAGTAAGGCGACCGCCCATGTTCCGATTTTGATGTGGTTGGCGGCAGCGTTCTGTGGATCACTGGGATCCATGCTTGTGTCAAATTTTCCAAATGACTGAATATAGCCTGGTAATGCTTTCTTGTTGGTTTCATGCTGGACACCCGCCAACGCCAAGTTCTTCATGTTGGTTGCGCACTGATTCTTACGAGCGGTTTCCCTCGCTGCATTGACTGCGGGGATTAGCAGGCCCATCAGGATGCCGATGATGGTGATTACCACCAAGAGCTCTACCAGAGTAAAACCGGAAGTTTGACGTTTCATTTGAAGGCTCCAGATCGGATGAGTTTGGTGACAAGGAAATTAAGCGACAGGCCCTGAAAATTGCTGGATTAACCCCAAATCGGGGGTGTTTTTTTAACTGAATCAGGGGGGGAGGTGCGGTTGAAAAGATCCGCATGCTATTGCTAAGCACGGCGGACCCTTGGATTATCTCAAAATAGATCTCAAAATGCAATCTATTCCCTATACTCTAACGCGTTGGAGTCGATCTGCCCTGAATAAAAAAACGATTATGCGGATCGTTTTTTCACCCTGCTTTCGCCTGAAGGCTCGTTTTCAGCAGGCAATCCAGTGATTTCGAGGGCTGTTTGGCTGTCGGACCTGCGCAATCAACAAATTCTGCTCGAATTCCCCGGTCTGGCTTCGTTCATGGCGAAGTACCCACGTGTCCATCATCTATCTCGATTTCAATCGTACGACACCCACAGCGCCCTCGGTACAAGAGGCAATGCAACCTTATTGGGGGCACCATTTTTATCTGCCGAACCAGCAGCATCCTCTCTCGCGGGCTATCGGTGAGTCGCTTGAGCAGGCGAGAGAGTCGGTTGCGTTTTTGGTCGGTTGCGATGCTTTTGAGGTAGTATTCACCGGCAGCGGCACGGAGGCAAATAACTTGGCAATCTTGGGGGCCACTCAAAATGAGTCGCCCGGGCACATCCTCGTTTCCTCGGTTGAGCATGAGTCGGTGATCCTGACGGCGGAGTCTCTGGTGGGGCGGGGATGGCAAGTTGAACAAGTTCCGTGTGACTCGCTCGGGCAAATTGACCCCGAATCGGTCGCGGAGAGGCTTCGAGGCGACACCACTCTGGTCTGCGTGCAATTAGCGAACCCCGTCATGGGGACGGTCCAGGCAATCAGGCAGATTGCAGATGTTTGCCACAAACGGGGGGTGCGTCTGCACTGCGATGCCACTCAGGCGTTTGGCAAGATAGCGGTGGACGCGGTGACGCTCGGTGTGGACACGATGTCCATCAGTGGGCACAAGTTTTATGGGCCTCGGGGCAGCGGAGCGTTGTATCTACGCGGCGGGCTAGAGTTGTCTCCCGTGTCCTATGGTGAGTCACGCGAGATGAGCTTGCGGCCTGGGGCGGAGAATGTTCCTGCTTGGGTGGGCATGGGAGTCGCAGCCCATTTGGTCAGTCGTTGCATCGACGAGGTGGAAATGACCTTCCAGGAGCTGCATGAGAGATTTGTTAATGGTATCTATTCTTCCCTTGGTGACGCGGTTGTTTTGGGCGGTCGAGGTGTGCTTGGGCTGCCAAATACGATTTGTGTGGAGCTTCCGGTGCTTGCTAGCAAGGTGCAGGAAATTGCGAGAGAGCTAGTGGTTAGGTCAGCGGAGGCTGATCGGCCACCCTGTGAGGTGACTCGTGTTCTGGCGGCCGCCGGTAGGTCTCCTGAGCAGATTGCTCGCACGATGCAGATTTCTTTGGGGTGGACGACCAGTCGGGAGCAGGTTGATCGGGCAGTGGAGTTCTTGGTAGCGGCCTGTGATTCGGCAAGATTTTGATGCTGTAGGGGTTGACCCTGTCTCTCCATGAGTCGCCGCGTGGCGTGTGTTGCAGCCCCCTCTTCTGGTGGAGGGCGGCGTTTTTTTGCTGGTTGGGTAGGGGCGGGCTGCGTCTTGGTTCGGATGCCGGTCTGGATTTTCAGAGGCGTTCGGTCGATTCCTTTTTGCTGGGCCCTGCATGGCTAGGTTTTTGTCAAAAAAACAGGCGTTTATCAGTTTGTGCCATTAATTGCAGGCAAAAACGATAGCAAGGGAATT
>DOPG01000261.1:4939-16614 GCA_003513555.1 Rhodopirellula sp.
TGGCGTGGCAAGCAGTCGTGCCTGAACTTTAGGCAGGAGCCGTAAGTTGTTTTGAAAGCATAGTTTGGGTGTGTCGGTTTGACGGGTTGTAAGGATTGGCGAAAGAACTCAACCACCGAATCTCTTCTCCCACAAAGGACTGTCTTGCGATGGCTCAAACAGAAACCACTGACCTGCGCTATGCGAGCGACCCTGATCCAGACCAGGCCGAGCAAATTACCTCGCGACTGAATATCGACGCGCCGAACTGTGATTTGCCTCTCGAGCAACGCGGGCAGGAGGTGCTGCGACTTGCTCAGTCTGCATTCGCCCAAACTGGCGCATGGGTGGTCTTCTATCGTGAAATGTTAGGGGCCGAAGGGATCGTTCGTCGGCTCTATCCTACCTCCGAAGAAATGAGGTACTTCGAGGATAGTAGTGACTTTGCAGAGCTGCAGGAGATGGTGGCTGCCATGCGGAGTCAGGATGCGTCAAAAGGAGATGCCACCGAGCCGGAAAGGATGATCACCATTCGACTTCCCAAGAGTCTTCATGATTCGCTCAGAATTGAGTCCGAAGAGATGAACCTGAGCATTAATAAGCTATGCATCAGTAAGTTGCTGCAGCGCATTGAGAGTCGATTTATTCCCATTCAGCAAGGGCGTCGAAGAGGCCGTAGACCGGGCCCCCAAGGGCCACGGAAAAAAGAAGTTGCGACATTGGAGACGCATGTCGTCATTGAGCAACCACCGCTTCAGTAGCCCTTGCTACGAGGTCGCGTTCTTGCGTCAGTTGCTTCAAATTCTACATTTCAAGCATGTTCTCTTTGGGGGCATTCGTGTGGGGTGCGTTTGGTGTTGCAGTGATGCGTTGTAGCGATTTGAAGAGGGCGATAAATCATGTCTGGCCGGCGGTGCTTGGATGCCTCTGGTCGGTTCATGCCGGTCTCCAAGGTGGCGGCAGCGGAGTTGCGATCGGAGTCACGATCTCAGGGGCTAGTCTGCGACGACCTGTGCGTTGCGGGCAGTTTGCTGCTGGACGGCTACCATATGGGGGGTGTGCGGTGGCTCGCTCTTTTGAGGTCCGTTGTCGGAGCTTTGGAGCCTCCTCGAAGTATGGGCCGGTGGGTGCCGGCGGCGGAGGACTGGACTGATCCTATCGGTGGATTCGCCAATTTGGCACAATGCCAGATATTCACGATCGGTCCACTTTCTTACTACCAAACATATGTCCACAGTTCGTACTTTCACCACATCTCGCAACCACATCGCCGGAATCGCAGTCACCGAGCTTGCAGAAAAATTCGGCACGCCGGTTTATGTTTACGACCAACAGGTCATTGATCAGCGCATCGCTGAACTCAAAGCTTTTGATGTGGTGCGTTATGCTCAAAAAGCTTGTGGGAATTTGGCGGTGTTGGATCGGATGAGAAAGCAGGGGGTGGTGGTCGACGCAGTGAGTGCTGGCGAAATTCGTAGGGCGATGGCTGCCGGGTACTCGCTTGAGCCAGGCAAGCACGAAATTGTTTACACCGCCGACATCTTTGATCGCGATGCACTTGAACTAGTGGTCAAACATTCACTTCCGGTGAATTGCGGCTCTCCGGACATGATCAGCCAATTGGGAGAGCGGCGACCAGGCGCCGACGTCACGTTGCGGATCAACCCGGGTTTTGGGCATGGACATAGCCAGAAAACGAATACCGGCGGGCAGCAGAGTAAGCACGGGATTTGGCACACTCAGATCGACGAGTGTCTGCGGCGTGCTGACCAGACAGGAGTGACCGTGACTGGTCTGCACATGCACATTGGGTCCGGGACAGATCTGGAACATCTAAGTGAGGTATGTGATGCGATGGAGCGTACCGCGAAGGAAGTCGGGCGTACCATCAAAACCATCAGTGCGGGTGGTGGACTGCCCGTTCCGTACAAAGCTGATGAAACCTACGTCGACTTGGCAAAGTACTTCGAGCTTTGGGACGCGACGCGTACACGGTTGAGCGAGGAATTTGGGCACCAGGTCGCCTTAGAGATCGAGCCGGGGCGATTCCTCACAGCCGAAAGCGGTTTCCTGATTGCTGAGGTGCGGAGTGTCAAGCAGGTGGGGGACAACCATTTCGTGTTAGTCGACGCTGGGTTCAATGATCTGGCGCGTCCTGTCATGTACGGATCCTACCACCCGATTTCTGTCGCCGCAAAGAACGGGGATGCATCAGAGCGAGAGCAGGCAGACGTGGTTGTAGGTGGGCCGTTGTGTGAGTCGGGAGATATCTTCACGCAGCGTGAGGGTGGCTATGTCGATTCGCGGCGTCTGCCAATGACCCGCGTCGGAGACTTTGTAGTGCTCGAGAATGCAGGCGCCTACGGATTTGTAATGGCGAGTAATTACAATAGTAAAACACGCGCGGCAGAGGTCCTGATTGAATCAGGCGAGGCCAAGTTGATTCGAAAGCGGGAAACCTTCGATGATCTCGTGCGTGGTGAAGTGATACCAGGCTAGCTCATCCAAAAAGGAAAGAAGAGTCTGACGAATGATGGGTGCACTTCGCATCTTTCTCAAACGCGGCGCGATGCCGCTTGAAGTTGGTTGCTGAGTCAGGCTGCTTTGCTGGATTTAATGCCGGTCAGGCCGAGATGCACGTCGCGGTGTCCTTCTTCGGTCCGTTGCTTCGGGTGCGTGAAGTCGCACATGGGTCACGATCAAGGTTGGGTTGAATCAGAATGTCTGCTGCCTTCGTCCATTCTGGCCGGATCAGCCGCTGAACTGATAGCAGATCGACAGCAACAAGACTCGTCTGAATTGGCAACTGTTGAAGGTTAGTTTCTGTTAGCAGGGGGCTTGGTAGACACCATCGTTTTTGGCAGTCGCGTTTGCGGAAATTGCGCGAGTCAGTGAATTTTTAAAAGTCTGAACAGATGAGAATTTTTGAGGGCACACAGGGCTTGTTCCTGAATCAATTTTGGTCCTGAGATTGGCACACGTAGTTCGTATGGGTGTGTTAATCATGACCGCGTGCGCGGTAGGCGTTCTATCGCAGTTTGTGGTGAATTGTCTGCTTCAGATTCTCGACACGTATTGGCCATTCAGGCGGCGAATCAAATGGCGTATTTCAAGAACACTGATCACTGCGAGTACTTGCTGCGTGGTGTGCGGCGTGTTAGCAATGACTTCATCGATCAAGCTTCCTGTTGGCTCGATAGCATTCAGGACGCAGTTTTCGATTTCGTTTAGGTTGAGTTCACTGCTGTTGCGTATCGAACCTCCACTCGCCGTGGGCAGTGCTTCGCTCATGGGGCCGAGCTCATCGATCAGTTCTTCGATCGATTGCACAAGGATTACGCCATCGCGTATCAGCTGATTGCAACCACGTGACGCTCGGCTGTTAATGGGGCCGGGTAAGGCAAAGACATCACGGTTCAATTCGCCAGCTAATCGAGCAGTAATCAATGCTCCACTGCGATCAGGTGCCTCGACCACCAGCGTCCCTAGCGTCAGGCCTGCAATCAGTCGATTGCGTTGAGGGAACTGACCGCATCGTGGTGGGCAGAAGGGTGGGTATTCGCTGATGACTGCCCCGGAACGCGATACTTCACTGGAGAGCTTTGCATGCTCGCTCGGGTAGATTTTCGCGAGCCCACTTCCGAGCACCGCAACCGTTCGCCCTCCAGCATCAAGAGCGCCACGATGCGCTGCCGCATCGATGCCGCGAGCAAGGCCGCTGACAACTGTGATCCCGGCCTTTGCCAAACCATAGCCGAAGCGATTGGCTTGCGTTAATCCGTAGGGGGTCGCATGTCGAGTTCCAACCACTGCAACCGACAAACGATCCTTTGGGATCAACTCACCTTGCACATAGAGAAGAGCAGGGGCATCCCGGAGTTCTCCGAGCCAGCGAGGGAACGAAGCTGACATCTGCGAGATGATTTTTGTTTTTTGTCGTTCGCACCACCGTAATACTTCGGCCGCCCGATCCAGATCATTCGCCTCACGAATTTGCTGGACAGCCTTCTCTCCCACACCCTCTACGGACAGAAGTGCTGACGTTGAGGCGGTCAGGATTGACTTTGCAGTCCCAAATTTATCAAGCAAGGCAGATAGAGTGCACGGTCCCAGGCCTGACTGCATTGCCAAAGAAATCAGGTGGATCGTGGAAAACAGATGCGAGGATTGATCCGTACTGTAAGCTGGATCGCGAGAGTCGCCACACTGCATGAAATGATTCCTCGATCAACGCGTTGGATTGTCGGGCTGGATTCTTCTCAGCGTGGGCTGCGCTGTCACCAAGTTTGGTTGGTGCTTGTTCGTTTCACAATTCTGTCAAATCGAATACTTAACGCAATTATGCCGTTCCGTGTCAGCCTCGGGCAAAGATTCGGGCCAACAGGGCGAAAAGAGTTTTAATGACAGCAATGTAGGCTTGCTGCAGCGTGGGAAAACCATCAAAAACGTCGATTTTGGCCACTGGTTTACGTGATCATGCCAAGAATCGAAGTATCGCAAGGCACGTAGAATAGCTAGGATGCGTCCTCCCTCATTTGCAATCAACACCTAAGAACACTTCCTGCAGCCATCCATGGGCAAACGTAATACAAAAAACAACGGAAGCAAGCCTGTCAAGGACAACCGGGATCCCGCCGAGATTAGGGCAGAATCCTTCCGGATTGCTGCTCAGCGGGAAACGGTCGAAGCGTTTGTGGTGGCGTTCATCCTTGCTCTTCTGTTTCGCGCCTTTCTGGCCGAAGCGTTTGTCATTCCTACGGGGTCAATGGCACCCACGCTAATGGGAGCTCACAAGGATTTAGTTTGTGATGAATGTGGGACGTCTTTTCAAGTTGGAGCCAGCCGAGAGCGGTCAGGTAGCAGCACTGATGATGTTGTAGTCGCTGGCATCTGTCCAAATTGTCGTTACGTCAATCCACTCGATCTTGTGAATGACAGTAATGAAAGGACTTTCAACGGTGATCGGATTCTGGTCAGTAAATTTACCTACACGCTAAATGAACCTGAACGATGGGATGTCATCGTTTTTAAGTATCCTGGAAACCCAAAACAGAATTACATTAAACGGTTGGTGGGGCTCCCTAATGAGACGCTCACGATCAGGCATGGTGATGTCTACGCGAGCACGACCGGTACCGATGACGAAAGTGAAATTCTTCGCAAGCCGGCAGATAAGCTGTTGGCAATGCGTCAATTGGTTTACGACACGGATTATCAATCCGAGGATTTGATCGCTGCCAACTACCCGAGTCGTTGGCAGCCCTGGCGTGAAAAAGCTGTGACTCCACCCGATGACTCCTGGCAGATTGCGCGAACGGGCGACGGCTTGGAAGCTATTCTGAAGAATGGCGATCCAGATCGTTTTGAATGGCTTCGCTATTTTCACCGTTGGCCCACGGACGAACAGTGGGATTTGGCCAGATCGGGTGAGTCGCTAGCCAGCGTGAATCCTTACAGTAGTCGCGCTATCACTGATTTTTACGCTTACGGCTCATACGTACTCGTGCCAGCAAGTGCGGTTTATGGAAACCGTCCTACCAGTTCTGGTGGTTCACCGGTTTCGCGAATGCTGAACAGCGGTTACTCGCAGGGAGAGTTTGCGTCCGGCTTCAAGTCAGGTGAGAGTATGGATCAGTTTGGTCGTATGCCGCGTTGGGGTGGAGCAGACCAGGGAAAGCAAGGGCTCGGACGCGATGGTATGGACTGGGTTGGGGATTTGATGGTCGAAGCTCAAATCGAGACCTCCAACGACAGTAAAGAATTGATGCTCGAGTTGGTCGAAGCTGGCATCAAATACCGTTGCCGAATTGACCTGTCCAGTGGACAAGCAAGCTTGGCGATTAATGATGTTGAGTCACGCGAGTTCAATCCAGCCGAAGACGGTAGTGTGGGCGTGCCAACTGCGATTACTTCCGTGACCAATGGTGCACTGCACAACATACGCTTCAGCAACTGTGATGATCAACTGCTGCTGTGGGTTGATGGTTCCTTGGTTGAATTCGACCGCCCCACCACCTTTGATGCACGGAAGTTTCGTACGGTCGAAGAAGATCACCCGATGTACCTTCCCGAGCACCCTTTAGATGGTGCACCGGTAGGGCTGGCGGTTCGAGGCGGCGATGCAACGGTCACATCTCTACGCATTCATCGTGACAAGTATTACATCTCCACCACGAATAGCGACTTTGGTATTTACGATTACGACATGAATCTGCTGTGGCAGCTCACTGACGGTGCTGTTTCCCGACCAATCCAAATTCAAGAGATTCTCGCTGACCCAGCCAGTTGGAATAGCTTTCCAGGTTGGAGTGCTCGGCGGACGGTGGAGTTTGTCCTTGATGAAGATCAGTTTTTCCCGATGGGTGATAACAGTCCTGAGAGTCTGGATGCACGCTGTTGGGCGGGGACCAAGCCTCAAATTCCTCTTCCGCGTGGCGTTAATGAGGATGCCTGGGCATGGTCTGATGATTCATTTGTGCCGCGTGATTTATTGGTAGGCAAAGCCCTGGTCGTGTTCTGGCCCCATTCGTGGAACTCGCCTGTTCCGTTTTTGCCGAACGTCAAGCGGATGAAACTGATTCGCTAAGCATAATAAGGAAGTGTGGAATGGATTCCCAAACAATGAGTGCTCCGCTGAATCAAACAGAGCCGCCAACACAACTGCAGCCCATTCTTGAGGCGGTTGGATTGCAGAAGACTTATGGGCGTCGGCGTGTCGTCGACGGTGTCAATCTTACAGTGGGCAAAGCAGAAATTGTTGGCTTGCTTGGCCCTAACGGTGCTGGCAAGTCAACGAGTTTTCGCATGATTTGTGGAATGGTTGAGCCTGACAGAGGACGTGTCTACCTCGGAGGACGTGATGTTACAAATTGGCCCATGTTTCGCCGTGCCAAGGATGGACATATGGGGTATCTGCCCCAAGAGCCGAGTGTCTTCAAGAAACTGACAGTGGAGCAGAATATCTCGTCGCTACTTGAGCTTCTTGGTGTCGACCGTGCTACGCGAAAGAACCGCACCAACGAGCTGCTGGAAGAATTCAATATCACCCATATTCGAAAAAGCCGCGCGGGTGGCTTGAGTGGTGGAGAGCGTCGCCGGCTCGAGATCGCGCGATGCCTTGTGTCCAATCCCAAAATTGTGATGCTCGACGAGCCCTTCGCTGGCATCGACCCAGTAACCGTGCAATCGATTCAAGGTGTGATCAAGCAGCTAAGGGACAGCGGCATTAGCGTCTTGATTACTGATCACGCCGCTCGGGAAATTTTGCAGACCGTAGAGCGTTGCTATGTTATTTACCAAGGGCAGGTTCTGATTGACGGAACACCTGACGAAGTGAAGCAACATCCTAAGGTTCGCGAAGAGTATCTTGGGAATCTCGACTCGAGTGATGATGCGCCGATCGAACAGGCAGGGACTCCGGTTCCAAAGCCACATTTTCGCAAGGCCTCGGGCGTAAGGTCTCGCAGGACCCGACGAGTGACTGATCTTTGAGGTCAGTAGCTCTTTGAGATCAGTGGCTTGCAAAGGCCCCGCTTTTCTCGTGACGAACGGTCTTGGTGCCATTCCGTTGTGTGTTTTCCTGCGGGCAGGGCGGTGTGACGCGAGAGTCATGGTGTTTGACGCTTCACGAGCGCAACTCAATCTTCACGTGTATTCGACGTTGTAAGCGCTTAGGGATCATTGGCCGATGGCTGCTCGTGCTCCAACGTGGTTCGGCTCAATTTCAAGAACTTGCAGGAAGTGCTTTTTCGCTTCTGCAGGCCTGTTTTGTTTTCTTAATTCGTTTGCCAAGTTGAAGAGGGCAGGCACGTAAGTTGGGTTTGACTTGATCGCTTTGTGGTAGCAAGTGATAGCCTTGTCTGATTCCTTTTGTTGTTTCAATACATTGCCCAAATTGTTCCACGCACCTGCATGAGTAGGGTCAAGTGTGGTTGCACGTTCAAAGCAAGTTCCTGCATCGTTTAGGTTGCCCTGTTGGACATGCATCAAACCCAAATTGTTGAATGCCTTTGCGGTTTTTTCGGGCATGTGTCGTGGTGCCATCATGTCGGCGTGTTCCCGGTCTTGCGTTCGCTTGCCAAGTGGCAAAAGCTTGGGTGTTTTATTCACCTCTGTGGGAGGTTGGTCTGATTCCCAGTGGTGGATTTCACCTTGATGCGGAAAACTAAAATGATGTGCGTATTTCGAAGACGTGAAGCTGAGCATGGCCGGGCGTAACACACCCGGGAGAACTTCTGTATCAAACAGTTCCACAATGGAGCTTTCGATGTTTACCTGATGAACGACCGCTCCAGTTTCCAGATCGATGACTCGAAGACCACAGCAGGGGGCAGCGCAGTGCTTATCAAGGGTCGCCTCAAGTGGAAGGCCTTGAAATGCTTGCTCGCGTCTTGGTTTTGATAGTCCGACGAATGCGTACTTTGAGTGAATTGACAATCCTCTGGCATAACCAGGCAGGAATGTGACTGGTTCGAAGGTTCCAGTTTTTCGGTCAACAAAGCCAAGATGCCCCGTTCCGGAGTTGAGTACCCATAGTTTGCCTTGGTGGATGCGCGGGGAGTGTGGCATGGAAAAATTCTCCGCAACCACACCGTTCGTATCAGCATCAATGACCAGACCGCCTGAGACGCGTGATTCACGCCAGCCCTGAGCACGGTTCGATTGAGCGTGCATCGTGACATATTTGGGTTTTCCGTCTGCAATTGCAATGCCACTCAGATGGCAGCGGTCTTCTGGTGCAAGGTCTTTGATGAACTTGGGATGCCAGAGTGGTCGGAAATTGAACTGGGGATCGACGGTAGCTAAACAGTTGAACAGGGTATTTACGAATACCGGTTTATCGTCGTTGCCGACAGCAATTTCGTGCCCATCGACTTCGCCGGTCGTGTAACCAACTCTGGGGACATAGAGATAGTCGTTGCCTCTCGCTGTGGCGTCGTTCACATTTGTTTTTTCGCGTTCGAATCGCCAGATCATTCGCTGTGTTACCAGCCAGAAAGTGTTTTCTTTGCAGCACATGCCCATGGCTCGATCGAAGGCGGCGGTTTGCAACGCTGCGGTTCCGTCCGGATTCGAGCCGAGCATTAGCACAGCACCAACCCGGTAGGTACTCATGGCTGCACTAATCTTTTGTTCATGCATCCATTCCGGGAAACCAGCGGTCGCGGTGATTTCGAAATCAGGTCGCTGAATGATTGTTTGCATGCTTGAGGGCTTTGTCACCAGTTTTAATTCCTAGCGGGTTTTTGTCGCAGGAGTCTCTTCTGGTTGAGTTGGAGATCATATTTGTCTGCTCAACCGCCAAGTTTATTGGGAATATCGATTCAAATTCTAGCGTTATCTAAAATTTGTGGCGTGCTCACATCCGCAAGGTCGTGGCACCTTCAATTTTGCCGCGAACCGGTGAGCCCACATTTCGTTCAGGAATGTGAGTACAGGTGAACACCTCTCTCGTTCTTATATTAGTAGATGTGCCGATTTTTCCGAAAATATCGGGGATTTTGATTATAACTACTCGTGGGGGAAGTACACGGCTAGTGATGTGGTTGCGAATCCTCAGGCCGATGCGGTGTGCCGATGCCCCTCTTGAACAACTCATCTAAGTTCGAATCATCGGAATGCACCACGCATGTTAAGTAAGACGCGCAGCGGAAGCTTCAGGTTTCGGTCATCTAACCCACAAAAAAAACGTTCTAAGAAGAAGCGTTTGCGAAACCGGCTCCTCTATGAAGTGCTCGAGGAGAGAAGAGTCCTTGATGGTGCACCTGTCATCACTGTGGACAGTTTGCTGACCAACGATGCGACTCCCAAATTGACCGGCACGATAGAAGGGGTTGCCGATTCCATTGAGATCAAGGTGGGGGGGCAATCTCTTCCAGCCACCCAGAGCGGGACAACTTGGGAATTGGCTGACAATGCTTTGACTGCACTTTTGGAAGGTACTTACGACGTTGCGGCTTCGGCAACGAATAGCTCGGGCACTGGGACGGATAACACGACGAATGAACTAACGATTGATCTGACTTCACCTAACGCGCCGACGTCTCTTGATCTCGCGGACGCCAGTGATTCCGGCAGTTCCAGTGTTGATGATATTACTGCAGAAACCACGCCGCTGATCACTGGATTTGCAGAGAATGGCAGTCTTGTAGAACTGTTTGATACTGATGGCGTGACCTCGCTCGGGACGGCGACTGCCGCTGGTGATGGCAGTTGGGCGATCTCATCCTCCACTCTGTCGGAGGGAGTTCATGGTCTTTCAGCAGTTGCTACAGATCCAGCAGGTAACGTCAGTTCATCTTCGGCTGGTTTAGCTATCAGCATCGACACGACAGCGCCAACGGTTGAGGTAGACGTTCAGTTCGTGAACGACAGCACGCCCGCGATTGCGGGAACGGTTAACGAAAATGATGCCGAACTGGCCGTCACCGTCGCTGGGCAAACGCTTGCTGCTACGAACAATGCGAATGGCACTTGGACGCTCGCGGATGATTCGCTCTCCGCGATAGTCGACGGTACCTACAACGTCTGGGCCGTTGCAACTGACGTAGCGGGAAATATTGGTACTGATACCAAGGTTGATGAATTGACGGTTGATATTGTCGCGCCAACGACACCCTCGCAACCAGATTTGGTGTGGACTAGCGATACCGGTGTCTCAACAACTGACGATATCACTTCTGATTCTACGCCAACGTTTGCAGGTACTGGAGAATCTGGCAGTTCGGTTGAGATATTTGACGACGCTACGAGTTTAGGTGTCGTCGTGGTTGATGCTGGTGGGGTATGGGAATTTACCGCGTCTACCTTGGGCGATGGAACGCATGAACTGACTGCTGTCGCAACCGATGCGTCCGGCAATATGAGCAACCCAAGCCCTGAGCTTAGCATCACGGTGGACACAGTTGCAGCAACAGTCACGGTCGATGCCTTGGCAACCAACGATTCCAGTCCCGAGCTGACAGGGCTAGTCGATGATGACGCAGCGTCACTGAGAGTCACCGTTGCAGGCCAAACCTATTCAGCGACCAACAATGCAAACGGCACTTGGACTCTCATCGATGATGTCTTGGCCGCAATCACTGATGCAACCTATGACGTATCAGTCACGGTAGCTGATGCAGCAGGTAATGTTGGATCAGATGCAACGGCATCGGAACTCGAAATAGACACCACCGCGCCGATCGTTACAGTCGATGAACTGATCACTAATGACACCACTCCCGAGCTAACCGGCACCATCGATGATCCTGCCGCAACCATATCCATCACCGTCGCAGGCCAAACCCACTCTGCCACCAACAACGGAGACGGAACTTGGACGCTTGCCGATGGTGCGTTGAGCCCGCTTTCTGAAGGGAGCTATGATTTACTTGTTAGTGCAGCAGATTTGGTGGGGAATCTTGGCGCGGCCACGCCGGTTCGCACATTGGTTATTGATGTTACCCCGCCGAGTGTGCCGACATTGATAGATCTTCTAGCATCGAGTGATACCGGTGTCTCAGACACGGACAATGTCACAGCGGAAAATCAGCCAGTTTTCGCGGGAGTAGCGGAACCAGGATCGAGGGTCATTCTCTACAGTGATGAGGTTCGCTTCGCAACCACCGATGTGGATTCCCAAGGCGACTGGCGTACGGTTGGGGTTGAACCAATTCATTTTTCTTTTGATTTTGGTCCAGATTCATCACCAGTGG
>DOPG01000053.1:0-991 GCA_003513555.1 Rhodopirellula sp.
ATGACTGGGCCGGTGGCCAGTGATTGGTTTGGATAAAGACAGCCGGGTCCCCCTGTGTGTTTGGATGGTATGCCACGTCTGGACGTTCTTTTTTTACTAGCTTGGTGACGGTATTCTGCACTTTTGCGTCTTTCCAACGCAGCTGATGCTTTGGAGGGTCGTTGTCCTTTACTTGAAAATGTTTGCTGCTTTTAGCCAGTGTTTGCCGGCCCTGTTTGTAGGTTGCGGTGATGGAAATTTCTAAGAAGTTGTCGGCGAAAGAAGTTGAGTTGGTTTGCAAGAGTTCAAGCTCAGCTTCCTCTTGCCTGAATTCGAAAACCTGCGTGTCGATGTTGAAATCAGGTGGCGAAGTACCGTCTTTTGATTTGATGCTGCATGTTATTTCACGCTTGAGGTTTTCGAAGTCGGGGAGATCGATGTCGTAGCTGTTACCCTCATGAATGATATTATCCGTGGTTGGTTTATCCTTGTGCTTCAGCGCGATTTTCAGATCATCTGAGTCTGCGATCAAGAGTGTGGCTGTCCCTTCTCGGTCCGTACTTTCATCGATGGGGGTAGCCGTGAAGGTGAGCATGGCTGGATTGAAAACCTTGTCACCGGTAATCTTCAATACCGCTAAGTCTTTAACACCTCGCGCACCACCACCAGTTGCCAACTCGAGTACAACTCCGTTGTCGTTCTTCGTATCGGCCTCCGTAGGTTTCTTCAACTCGAGCATGTACCTTTGGTCGTTTGGGTCTGAGCTCGTGACAGAAAGCTTGACTCGTTCGGAATCGTTGCCCTCGCATTCCACGTCTACATAGAAAGTTGTTGGTTCATCTCCTTCGGGCTCGTCGATGCATTCGTTGGTGACATCCTCTTGTGTGTTTCCCTTATCTTGCCGTAGGCTCACTTTAAGCTTGGGTTTTGTGCTGGTAACCGGCTGAGCAGCTGGCGTTTTGTTGTCCTGTGAGTCACCATTGCCCTGTGAGTCACCACTGTCGTCTGAGTC
>DOPG01000053.1:1241-3265 GCA_003513555.1 Rhodopirellula sp.
GTCGCCACTGTCGTCTGAGTCGCCATCGGCGCTGCTCGTGTCTTCACCGGGTTCGTTGAAGGAAGCCGCAATCTCTGGGCCTTTCAGTACAGCGATTGTTCCTGCACCTAGTAGCAAGAACATCACGACCGCTGCAGCAGCGATCAGCGGTGCCTTCGATTGTTTTGGGCTTGGCTGGTATGGTGCGACTGGCGGGGTACCTTCATCAATCAGTTCCAAGCCTGGTGAGGCCGCTGGGTATCCTGCCGTATTCACCGTCTTGGGAGGTCGCATCGCGGGTAGTTCAACGCTGCCGTCGGTGTGGCTTGTTGCCGAAGTTGCTGCACTTACAGGCATCGCTGGTGCCGAAGGCTTGGCAGGCATGTTTGCGGGTGGCAGGCCTGGCACCTTGGGAGCAGGCGTGGGGGAAGATTTCTTTGTCGATGGCGTGGCTTGGCGTGTGGTTGGTTGGGTAGGCGATGGTTGCGGAGAAGGCGCGGGACGCTGGTTTCCGCGTGCGATTTCCGACCATGCGTTCGTCGGAGCAGATCCGTTGGCTTGGCCCAGTGTGATCACGGTGCCCCTGGCTTTGGCCATGCGGGCATCCTGCGTTCCTTCGACGACGCATCGTACGCGACATTGAACATCGGGTGGAAGTTGTGTTGCATAGGTGTTGAATGTGGCTTTCCATCGCTCGTTTTCCGGCAGCAGAGCGATCGCCTCGCTCAAAAGGCTCAATAACTGGTGGGATTGGTCAAGTCGATAAATGATCCACAGCGGTTTACTTTGACGTTGTGACCATGCTGCCGCCAAGGCGGCAGCCCACGCGGCGTCCCCAGCCAACTGTTGCCAAGTGTTGCATTTACCTGCAGTAAGGTTGCCCATGGATATCGCAGGCCCAGCTGCGGTGGTTTGACAGTTTCCATCCCATTGTGTCCGCATCAGGCCTGGCTGTTGCAGCAGCCAGGCGGGACCAGCTGGTGGCATTTCACTACGAGTGGGGACAACATGATGAGCCAGCTTGTTGGTTCGTCCGCTGTAATCTGTCCCGTAAGCACTAATCCGTGACAATACCGAAGTTACTTGCCCGCCAATTGTCATCGTCATGTGTGAGTAGGCGACGGGGTTCTGATTGGCCTCGGGGCTCTCTGGGGCAAACATCTGCCTGTAGCCGGACAGCGACTCAAGCTTAGTAGCCAGGTTGCTGGGCATACCCGAGGAAGAGATAACCGTGCAGAAACCTCGGCTACCCTGTCGCAAGCCTTTGGGCGCTGATGTGTAGAGGAGTTCTGAGCTCATGGTGATGGGTTTCTCGAGTAGGAAGGTAACTTATTCAAGATGACTTGAACTAGTCGGGTGGTCGCCAGTTGACGCGATGCTCACAACTTTTTATTTCCCGTAGAATCCACCGACGAGACCTCGCGTAGAACGGTGAAATCCGAGAAGAAGTGGAATCTCGACCCACCAAGGCTTGATATCTCGGGGGCGGATTCCCAGTGCACCGGTTTCAGGATCCACTTCTGGCCCGCGGCCAGTGGCACTGATCGGTATAAAAAATACTTCTTCTGCGAAGCCGATTGCTGTCGCGACAATCTCGGGGCAGAGCTTTTCCAGAAGTGATTCAACTTGTTTGGAAGCGTCAAGTATCTTTTCAATATCGAGTGCCTCGATGGGCTGGCCGTCAATGACTTTGTAAGGTTCCTTGTGGGAAAGATCCGGCAAGAGCTTTCGCCATGAGTCCCACTTTGTCACGATCACCATTAGCGGTTGTTTGTGTAATTGATCTTCTCGAAGGCCTGCGTGCCTTCTCACACGCTGTGTCGCCTCCACAAGAATCGTGTCCTGACGAACGCTATTTTCCCGCTCAAGCCGTGTGGCTCGGGGAAGCATTTGCGGGTCATCTGTCTTGCCCGCGCATGCTTTCCTGAATCGCGGGTCCTGGGTAGGGTCAAAGCAGAAGAAGAGTGCTTTTGATAAAGCGAGATGTCGCGTGACTGGACTGGTCGACTTGTCAGCACCAGGCAAAAAACTCTCCCCGGCATTGT
>DOPG01000316.1 GCA_003513555.1 Rhodopirellula sp.
CTGCCATCTGCCGACGCGAACATTGGCATCTCACCGATCAAAAAATTACGCGCTATTTTGTAGAGCGATGTCGTTGGATCGCGAGGTGCTAATTGGGCAAGTTTGATCGTGTTGGGCAGACCACTGCCAGTTCATTAGATTCTAGAACTCCTATCGCCCGTTTCGCCCGCCTGCCTTGTCTCCCTTGTCGAGTTCTTCTGGTTTCTGTTTTCTCGTACAACCAAAGCCTCGCCCAACAAAGTGCGACGACTCGCTCACTCACGTTGATGATAAAAAGGCATCCCACCAAGTTGGTACACTCCTCCACCACCCCCTCAGCGAGTGTTTTCTTAGTTTTTTTCGATATAACCTTGGAATTAGTGTTAATTCCATGGGTTCTTTGTCTATCGAACACGCATTATCTATGTCGCGGTGCACTCAGTACAGTGGCAAATTTACGGTCCATGAATAAGCGAATTATGCGATCAATCAAGCGTCTGACCAGGCGGAGTGTATTGAGCGTCAGGGGAGAGTTTCACTATGGAGTGGCACACGTGCCTTTCTGAGCAGTTTTCAAAAGCTGATGCCGTTCACGCGGTCGAACCCAATGCAACTCCAACAGACGCTGAGTTTCAGTCACCATTGTCATTGGAGTATCTAGAATTAAAGCTGGCAGTTCGCGAAATTTATTTCGACTTTGACTGGAAATCCTGGGCGAAGGCAGCATGCTTGGTTCAGAAAGAGGCTGAGTGTTTTTACGCGAACCATTTACTTAGTGATGACTTTCAAACCATTTCCCAAGCTCGAGCACTGGATATGGACTTGACTGAGGTCCTCACGATTGCACGACAATTGATGGTTGATTTAGGCCCCCGCGTTGATTCCCTCAGCCAGACACTCAACGCACTGCAAAAACGACCTTCAAACGCGAAAAACCGCATTCTTCAGCAGGACGGACAAGGTGAGGTAGAACTGAACGTCGTTCAATTCACATCAGCTTGGCAGGAGTTTCTTACGCACGTTGTAAGCTTGGAGGGCTTATCTCGAGACATCAAGCTTGCCTATTCTTCCATTGCAGTGGACGCGGCCCAACAAAACCAGAACCAGCAGCGTGAAGAAACTCCTGGTTGACTCGCGTTTCTTGGCGGCTCCGGTTTACGCAGTACTGAGCTGCTAAGTCTTTTTTCCGCGAAAGCCAGATGCGAGGTAATTCTTCATGCACCGTTCCTACGAATGCGGTAGACTAATACTTAGGTGGAACTGTCAGCAAAGCTCAGGAACCGCGAAATACCGAAAAATAATAAGTCCAGCTTGAGCCTCGCGGAAGCTGCTACACCGAAACTACATGAAGACCCGGCGAGACCTTGTGTCAGAGACTGAAGAGAAACCTTTCTATAGTGGAAGTGACTTACTCAACTTAGTTTATGCTGAACTGCGGCAAGTAGCGGAGGTTAGGTTAAGTAGAGAGGCTCCCGGGAATACCCTCCAACCGACCGCGCTGGTGCATGAAGCTTACCTTCGGTTAACCGAAGGTAAGAACAAAGACCAATGGCAGAACGAGAAGCACTTTTTTGGGGCAGCTTGCATAGCAATGCGGCGCATTCTCGTCGAAAGAGGGCGAGCCAAAAAAACCTTAAGACGGGGTGGTGGAGCTCAGCGGGTTCCGCTGGAAGAGCTTGAGGCTGACACCAACCCGGACTTGGAGCTCGTGCTAACAATCAACGAATTGCTCGAGGCTTTTGAAAAACGCCACCCAAGAAAAGCGAGACTGGTTGAACTGCGTTTCTTTGCAGGCCTGACCATCGTCGAAGCTGCTGCGATCTTACAAATCTCAGTTTCCATGGCGGACCAAGATTGGCGTTTTTCGAGAGCATGGCTGCGAGTGGCAATGGAACAAGCCCCACCCCAAACGCCCCTGAAGAACAAACCCGAAGAACGAACCTGACAACACGGTATGCCGGACATCTGAGTATACTGGCGTCTTCACTTTGCACAAACACTGCCACTGTTACGTTGGCAGCAACAAACATTGGCCATTCTGAATATGGTGGGCGGATTTTGGGTTCCAAGCTAACCGAAGACGCAATCTTCCGCCGGGCGCTGTTGATTCCTGCTAAGAAACAACGTCTGAAGTTTCTTGATGACGAGTGTGGTAAGGACAAGGCTTTACGCGATCACTTAGCAAAGCTACTCGAAGCTGATGCGAAAGAATGGAAGCAGTTCGACTCGGTGTTGCAACAGCAGCCCACCTCAAAAGAAGTGGCCGAGCCAATACCATCACTTAAGAATTATCAAGTGCATGAAAGAATTGGCTCAGGCGGAATGGCTGATGTCTTTGCTGCCGAGCAGTTAACACCGTTCCGTCGACAGGTTGCAGTAAAGGTCCAACGCACCAATCAATTCGACTCGGAAGCATGCCGACGTTTTGAATCAGAACAGCAGACTCTGGCGACACTCAAACACGAAAACATTGCTACCATCTACGATGCTGGACTCACAATCAATGGTGCCCCATACGTATCGATGGAATTGGTTAGAGGTGAGCCAATCACTACGTATTGCAACGATCATCGGTTAACCATCGAAGACAGATTACGACTCTTGTTGGATGTTTGCAACGGCGTTGAGTACGCGCATCACAACGGCGTCATCCATCGCGATCTAAAACCCGCGAACATCCTGATCGCGGAAAAGGTGCATGGACCGCAACCCAAAATAATTGATTTTGGAATTGCCAAGAACACAGAGGCATCTCCCCACGACAAAAAAACAAAAGCCGGAAAAATTCTGGGCACACTTGACTACATGAGTCCAGAGCAACTCGGCAATGCCCCGTCTACAGTCGATGCACATTCAGACATTTATTCTCTGGGCGTCATCCTACATGAAATGCTAGTCGACGAGATCCCGCTAAAAAAGGAACTTTCTCAATCAACGACGTTGGAAGAGCGTTTGAAATGTACACGGACGACTGTCGCTGCACCAATCAGCAGCACACTGATGTCCTTGGAGAACTCGACTCTGCTGTCGGAGAATCGCAGCAGCAGCTTCGAAGAACTTAAGCGACAGTTTACACCAGCGCTGGATCGAATCGTATCACGTATGATCGCAAAGCGACCAGACCAGCGGTATGCCACGGTACAGCAAGTGGCAACTGATCTTGAACAACTCTTGAAGAGCAACGCACTCGATAGCAAAAGTAAGGTTGGTACTCCAAGAACGATGACCCGACGACGTTTTCGATTTGCGATCATTTTTTTTCTGATTTTCTTGTGCCTGATTGGCCTCCTTCATGCGTTTCGAATAGGAACATTGCAAAGGGTTTCTAAACGGGGACGGTCGGAATCAAACCAGCGGGGAACCCTCCGCCCAAGTGATAGTGATATTGCATTAGATGCAGAAGCTCCACCATCACCTGATCAAGAGGCCGGGCGAATTGAGTTATCCCAAGAGATCCGCCCCGCTCAACAGAACTCTGAACTGCTACCTGACAAGTCGCACGAAATAGACGAGTTCTATTACCGCATTCTTGACAGGAGGCCTGTTGCTGCATTCCAGCTTGCAAAGTCGTGGCCGGCGGATCCACAACTTGAACAGCTACGGGAGCAACTCACCGATGATGTCACCTTAACCGATGTTCCCCCAGACGCCGTCGTTGAGATTTGCGACTGGATTAAAGAGCCATTCGAGTGGCATCGAGTTGAAACCACAAATGGCAAAGTGACACTGCCCCTGGGAAGAATATTCATCGAACCACTGAAGAAGTTTTACACGCGTTCATTTCGCATCAGGATCACTTGCCCCGGCTACCTCACGCGAGAGCTTTTGCTCAGCAAACGCGACTTAGCAGTGATCGATGGCGAGATTGGCCTGGTGAAGCGAACCGAGCCAATGCCGGACGACATGACGCTTGTTCCTGCTTTTACAAGCCCGGACAATACAAGGTTGAAGTATCATTCTTCTCTGCTACGCAATGAAAACGCGTTTTGGATGGACCGACACGAAGTTTCAAATGAGGACTATCTCGAATTTGTTAAAGCAGGTGCATACGAGCGACCAGAATTTTGGACATCGGTTTCATTTTTGTTCAACGGTGAGGAACTGCCATTCGAGTCGGCAATGAAGCGTTTTGTAGACCGCACTGGCAACCCTGGCCCAGCCTCTTGGAGCGATGGCTGCTTTGCCCCTGGAATGGAGAAGTACCCTGTGTCAGGAGTTAGTTTCCTTGAAGCTGCCAGCTACGCATCTTACCGTGGCAAGTCGTTACCCACCCCTGAACAATGGCATCATGCGGCATCAGCACTAACGAGCGCTGGGATGGTCGCACGCAATAATTTTGCAAGCGATGGCCCAGAGAGATGCGGGGCCAATTCAGGCATCGGTCGCTTCAACATCCAAGATCTTGGCGGGAATGTCCGTGAATGGTGCGGCACCAGCGATATACAAGGAAACAGCTACATCCTTGGCGGTAGCTGGAAGAGCCCACCGTTTGCGCTCCATTCAAACATTACGGCGAATCAGTGGGATCGCTCTGAAGTTAATGGTATCCGCTGCTGCAGGTCCATTCGCGAAGGGAAACGAAAAGAGTCAGGCAAGGCCAGCGTAGTTACCTACACTTTCCCAACCGAAGAAAACCCAAAATACAGTCGCCCGTCGCTCACAGAATTGGGGCATCTGCACGATTACGATAGGGACATCCCCACTGACCCCACTGGCAACCAAATTCAAAATGCGACATTCGCCAGCGCCGGAATGTCTCACACGATTGCGCAAATTGCGTCTGCGCACCAATCATCACGTTACAACCTGCACCTGCTTGGTCCTACCCAACACCAGCGTCCCCTGAGATGTCTCATTGTACTTCCAAATTCACGCGAGGCGTCACAAACCTCTCAATCTCTTCCACTCCAAGCACTCGCGAATCCAGAGTCACTCGCCATGACCGCGGACATTCTATCTCGCTACAGCCTGTTGCTATGCGTGCCCGACTTGAACCACCCAATTCACCTCAATGAATCCAAAAAGCTTGCGAACAACTCGGAAGGCCTGCTCAGAAAAAACGGAACGCGCGACACGTCATTCAACAATGTCAAAGACACCATGCGTGCCCTGGATTATTTACTATCAAGGGATGACTTAGATGCAGAGCACTGTTACATATTGGCCTTTGGTAACTTCGGGCCAAGTGCACTTCGGTTACTTGCCCTCGATAAGCGTCTTCAAGCCGGAGCCTTAGTCGCCACGGGCTATGGAAGCGCGTCCCGACCTGGTAGGGGCATGCGTACAAACTTGGACAAACGCTATGCAGCTTATCAATATGTTCCACACGTGAAGCAACCAGTGTTAATGATCAATGGCTCTCGCGACTTAGAGTACCCAGAAACAATAGCTCAGATTCCGTTGTATCAAGAGTTGGGTAGCGTGCTGAAAAAGAAAATAACGATCGGCACCAACTTGCTACATCAACCACAGCACTTTGGTAAGGTACTGCAGGATGCTGCAGATTGGTTTCACCGGCAGACGACATCCAGGTGACTTCAGGCGGGACGACTTTACCCGCATTCAGCCCGCCTCAACAGCAGTGCAGTACACTCAAAGTCATGCTGGGTTTGCAACGACACATAACGATCGAACAACAGTTTCCAACATCGCTTTGCCACACCGCGAGCGAAAATAGCGTACTTCAGTGTCCCGCTTTATGACACGGGTGCCAGCAAAGACCCCGCGAACCACTTCCCAATTGAAAAATCTAAATCGAGGCACCTTTGCGGCCCAAACGGCTGCGTCATCCGTGGGGTCGGCGAACAACCGTTGATTGCTTCCCACGTTGCAGTTTCAGCGTCTCGGGGGTGGGACCGGGAGCCAACCAGATTTCACACGGCCGTCCATTGCGTTCCGACCAGACAGATCTGTAATCGAGATGGTTCAAGCCTCGGATTTGCACTCACGGCTCTGCGTCAACATGCGGTCCCTTCAATCGCACCACCAGTGTGCCTCCATCTTCAATCCATACTTCAAGCGGCGTGTAGTCTCCGAGTTCAACGCCATCCGCGACCGATTATTCGGCCACGAACACACCATGCGCACGCGCCTCATCGATCGACTGAGACGATATTCTTTCTTCCCGGTTGCACCCCACGCACACCGATAACAGTAGGAGTATCACAGCCCAAGAGCGAACTACCATGACGCCCTCCTCTAAAACGCACAGCTAGCAAGGCCCTTTTAACATAACAAAAAACCAGTAACTAACCCGAAAAGCGAGTGCTCCCGCGTCAAAACGTCCTGAAATCGACAGAGTGCAAGATGAGCAGATCTGGCACTTCCCTAGCACCGTAGTCCTTGCATACTCCCACGAATGCCAAACGGCAACAGCAAGTGTGAATGGGAACCACTGCAATGTCTCTCGCTCTGTCCGACTTCTGGACATCATCACCGATCCGTACGAATGAAGATTCACTTCGACACGACGCCAAAACCGGCGTCAGACGCATCGCCTCGCTAGCTGCCGTTGGCTAAACGTTCAGCAACAGATTCCAAATACTCCCGTCCCTCAGCGTCAAGTCTCTCGGCAAACGAATCAAGCCAGTCCGACCAGATGAAAGATTCACCAAGTCCTCGAAAAACATCAACTGCGACGTCCATTGTGTGCGCCAAGAACGGTACGCCACGCAGATACACGAAATGATCGTCGGTAATCCTCAGTTGCTCGTAAATCGACCTCAGTTCCTCAATTTGTTCCAACGATCTGAAAAACTCGCCACGGTCGCGTAATGCGCAAGCGTAATATTGCCGCATGAACGGGATACTCAATTCTTCAGGATTAGGTCTTTGTTGTTGTGCCGTTAAGGCGTGTTCAAAGGCCTCGCGTCCAACTTCAATATTCCCACCAAGCGTTGCCGCGGTAGCGACGTTGAACCAGTTGCCCGAATCATCATTCACAGCAACGACGTCCCAAAACAACAACAAAGCTCCCTCGTAGTCATTGCGACGAAACCGGACTAGCGCGACGATTTTTTTTGCATCCGCAGCCAGTTCTTGATCCGGGGACTCCATGTAGGGCGTAGCGAGTGCTAATCCGCGATCCGTATCATTAATTTCCAAAGCGATCCAAGCCTCACTCAATTCGGCCCGGCGCACGGGTTGATGCCTACCCTCTTTCCCAACAGGCATTTTTTCGGAACGTCTCTTAAAAAAATCACGCAAGCCCATGATCTGACTTTCCACAAATAACCACGTCGCTCACCGATCTGGAGCCAACAATCTAATTATAAAAAGCACGCTCAAGTCCATCATTGCGTGCATCACGTTGTTACACGTCGTCGTTTCCGCGTTTTAAGTGCGGAAACATAACCCGAAGCCTATCACGATCTTGGGGATGATAAAGCACGGTCGATTTACCCGCTCTCGCCTCGTCATTGGGTGTGCTTCCCAGCGAGTTAACGGACGGTGCTTCCGGCGAAAGTATTTCGATTACATCATCTTCTGTCAGTATCACGTAGTGTGCGATTTTGGGGTAATAGTGAGCGAAAACTCCTTCATGCTTGCGAAGCGCTTCAATCCAAGGCGAATTTGTGACGCAAAAGGTGTTCCCGCATCGCTGCCCCGTTTCATCGAGATGCCCCCACAGTTGGAGCCGAAATTCCTCGAGCAGATTCCGATACCCCGGATACGAATCAAAGACAAATTCCCAGCGAGGCCGCCCAGATTCACGCGCTGCTTCAAGTGTAATTCTAAGTGTGCCGTCGGAATCAAACAAAGACGCCATGGCAACGCTAACAACATCTGATATCGGGGTGTCCCACCTTTCAATCCGCCAGTGTTCGTACGTTGCCATCACTACTTAAGCTGCATAACTTGCGATAGCCGCATCGCCACGGTTGACCGTCGAAATCAAAAAGTCGCTCAGCTCCACGACTTGCTTTCATCGCATGCCTCGCCGCCAGTCACTTGAATGGCGGTAACACCTGAATCGATTATAATAACATTATTTAACAGCCAGTGCCAACGATTACTACCGCTAGTGATATTGCTCGGCATGCGGCGACGGAATCAGCACCACACCTTTCCCGCCAAGGCATGCCGAGTTCGGTTCCGAGATACCAACGAGCAGGAGTGAGCATCCCGAGCGCAAGCACCCAATAGGCAGCAAGAGAAAAGGTCAGCGGCGCAAAGCACAGAAGAAAAACTTTCACGATAAAACGCATCCGATACCGGGATATCGTCAACCATGTAAGCGCCGAGCGGTGCGGCAACGGGAACGAAGGCTAATGATGTCCCGACACCCACCTAGGCCAAACGGATGATCCACTTCCCGGTACTGCGGATTTGAGCATGATATTGCGAGATAACCATTGAGAGCAGTTCTTCGGCTTCTGCAATCCGCGTCTTAAGACCTCACGCGAATGATCGTAGAAAAAGATAGAACTTTACCAAACTGACAGGATCCATCAGTCCTACTCCAACACTGCGGCCTGCGAACGTGCAGGCTAATCCGGCGGCGGATCAAAAACCATCATTCCCCAACCTGTCCGATCCACCGCTGACGTTAATAGCTTGACGATACCTACTTTGTCCAACGAGGGAGATAAGAAGAACCCAACTCCTCCGCCTTGGTATTGATCGTGTCGATCTGCACCCTTTGGGTTGCTCCGGTCTCGCTATCACCCAGATACAGATCGTAGCCACCGGCTCCCTCTTCACGAGTGCTGGAGAAGAACACCCAACGGCGATCGATCGGATACGGGTCAGAATAGTTCGCGTTGGGTTTGCAGAACTTCAACAGCCTTCTCGCGCCCGTCTTCCAATGGTAGACGCAAACCTGGTCGTTGCGGTTCTCAGCGCTGACCCAACGGACGTACAGCAACCGGTTGTCGTCCCACCGAACCGGAAAATACTCTTGCAGGTTCGGCTCGGCAGCCACGGGTTGCCGGTTCGTGCCGTCGCGATTGATCATGTACAAATCCCCATCCGCTGCCGCATTCTCCATCATGACAATCCGCTCACCGCCCGATACGAACACGGGCATTGAGCGATCCGCTGTTCCCTTGATCTCCAACTTCCGTACTGTCTTTGTGTATAAATCCAAGCAAGCAACTCTGCCCTCCTGCTTAAAGACGATCGACGCTCCGTCCGGCC
>DOPG01000165.1 GCA_003513555.1 Rhodopirellula sp.
CGAAATGCTCGTTGTCTAAGGACATGATGTCAAACAGTTCATCCACTACAAAACCCAAGATGCCGTTGCCAATCCGCGTAACGATGTTGGTGCGTGATTTTTCATGGTTTTGCGTGCCAAGCCCAAGGCGTTCCCGCAGATCGATTGCAAGGACAAGTTGGCCTCGCAAATTCAGTAACCCGCTTACTAAGGGCGGGGTGAGCGGAACAGGGGTGCACTCTTGAAATCGCAGTACCTCCTGAACGTAGCTTATGTCGATCCCGAACAGGTGATCACCTAATGTGAATGCACACACCTGACGCTTGCTTGTTGGAATGGTGCTTATCATGAGGTTGCCGTTGTGTGTGAGTGTTGACGAAAGCCGCTGTGCTGCAGTACTGCCTGAACATCCAGCACATCCGTTACCCTTCCGTGAACCACCGTTGCGCCACGAATCAAACTTCCCGGTGTACTTGTCATGCGCAAGGGGCCCTCCTGTTCCGCAACATCAACGATTTCATGAACAGCGATGGCCGTGTGGCTGCCATTGACATTGATTACGATTGCCTTGACAGCAGTGTCGCCCTTTTTTGTCAGCTGGTGATTTGGTTTGTATCCCTCGGTTGTGTCTTCAATGTCAAACAACTGCGAGAGTGGCATGAGGGGCATGATTTGCCCTCGGTACTGTACAGCCAGCATCTGATCGGTTTTCTCAATTTTGGCGAGAGGAATGTCCTCAAGTCGCTCAATTTCGGATAGCGGCATTGCTACTTCACGTTCGTTTGAAAGCCGGAAGATCAGCATCTGGTTGGGACGTTGTTCGTCCAGGGGCTGGTGCATCAGTTTGGTGCACTGGTTCAGTTCCTGGACAGCGAGCCCCAGATCGGTCGCCAGGCCCACAATGTCGAGAATAAGTGCCAGGCGACCGTTCCCCATGACGGTGGCACCTGCTAGGTGTGGGATGACGCCGAGCGAAGGATGAAGCGATTTGACTACGATTTCTTCCATGCGTTCTACATGATCAACGACCAGCCCGAAGCGGCAATTGTCGGCTTGCAGCACCACGATGTTGAGATGGTCCGCCCGACCCACGGGGGCGGTCGATTCCTGTCCAAGCAAGTGGTTGAGGTAAGCGATGGGTAGTAACTCCCCTCGCAGTCTGTATACCGGGGTTTCGCGTAAGTGCTCGATGCGATTGTTTGGATCCTTGAGATCAACGCGGAGCATCTCCACCAAGTGGCTTTGTGGTATTGCGAAAAGTTGCTGACTGTTGGAAATGACTAAGGCAGGAACGATCGCAAGCGTCAGAGGGACCTTTACCTTGATGGAAGTGCCGACGCCCACCTGACTTTTTATTTCGATCGTTCCGCCAATGCTCTCAATATTGGTTTTCACCACATCCATGCCAACGCCGCGTCCAGAGATCCCGGTGACGTGCGGAGCCGTTGAGAAACCTGGCCAAAAAATTATCTGAACCAATTGCTGATTGTCCATGCTTTGAGCGGTGTCAGCAGTAATCAAGTTTTTTGAAATCGCCTTCGCTCGAATCACGGCAGGGTCGATTCCTTGCCCGTCGTCACTGATTTCAATGTTGACTTTACCACCTTGGTGCCACGCGCGGAGATGCAGGTTTCCCGTCTTGTCCTTTCCGCACGCGATGCGTTTAGCGGTGCTTTCGATTCCGTGATCAATAGCGTTGCGGATCAAATGAGTCAGTGGGTCTCTGATTGCTTCGAGCAAAGACTTGTCAACTTCAGTTTCGACGCCGTCCATTGTCAGATCAACTTCTTTTCCACACATGACTGCCAAGTCGCGGACCAGGCGTGGAAACTTTCCCCAGATGTTTCCGATGGGCTGCATTCGCGTTTGCATGACGCGTTCTTGAAGCTCGCTGGTAATGCGATCGACTTGTTGAGTGACGTTGGTTAGCTGGGGATCATCTTCAGTGTGCTCTGTTTGCAAGAGTTGGTTGCGGGCCAAAACCAGTTCCCCAACCAGGTCCATCATTTGGTTGAGCAAGGCTACATCAACGCGAATGCTACCATCGCTTCCCATTGCGTGAGCTTTTGCCGACTCGTGGCTCTTAGCAGTTTGGGAATTTTCTGAGGGAGAGTAGGTAGTGCCCCCGTCGGTTTCCAGATTATCAGCTGAATTATTAGCTTTGGGTGCTCGGATGCTGGTTAGTGGCGAAGGCTCATCATCGGCCTGTACTGCGTTTTCCGTTGGTTGGCTTGCAACATCGTTTTTTCTTGCTTGTTGTTGTGTAGGATCGAGTGACGGCTCCAGGTTCGCTTCGATCTGAGTATTTGTTTCTTCGTTTTCTGTATCATCTTTGCGGTTTTGATCCTCGGTCAATTCAGAAGCAAGGCTTTCCGTTGTTGCGTCATCATTGGCAAGGGTCTCAATTTCGGAATTGGTGGAGAAATCACGGACTGACTGTGAATCAGGAACATGGGATGCGAGATCTTCCAATTTCTGGTTCAGCGATCGATAGTCTCCGTCACCCTCATCGTCTTCACGGGCAATTTTGGCTAGGATGTCGCGAATGGCGTCGACGGAGGCAAGTAAGGCGGAAGTGAGGCCTTCGTTGAGAGTAATGTCACCATCACGTAAACGGCTGAGCAGATTTTCTGCAGCATGCGCTACGGCTCCGAGCTTCGAAAACCCGAAAAAACCACTGGTGCCCTTGATGGTATGGATTGCACGATAGATGCTGTCCAGACGCTCGAGATCGTGTGGATCTTGCTCTAGGGAGACGAAATCCTGATCAAGTTGATCAAGATTTTCCTCAGATTCCTCAAGGAACTCGCGGATGAACTCTTCGTTTTCCAACGGACCTTCCCCAGTGCCGATTGAATGCTCGACGCGACTTGCGCCAATGTTTCAAGTTGAAATAATGTCGTCAGCGAAGGGCAGTGGAACACATCGGTTCGGCGCACAGCCCCCGCTTTAGGGAGCTTAGGTTGAAATTTGCGCGGCGGACGGGGCTCTGGGGGAATTTCTAAGGTCCGTGTTCGCGAAGCCGCAGCAGCGGTACTCCGCAGCCACTTAGAAGGGCAGCGCAAGTGGTAATACCGGTATGATCCGCAACGGCCAAGAGTGCCCCACCTGCACAGCTGTTGCGGTGGGCATAATCTGAGGTTGCCTGCACCCTGTGGGCTTTTGGTTGGAAGCAGCAAGCTGCGAGGTCGGCTGGTCTGCTAACGTATTCTCCTAATGCAATGTGGTGGACACGCTTTCATGTCAGGCTCGCGTCAATGTTAAGCATAGGCGGAATTCGCACTAAGATCGTCAGTGACGGCTGCGACTGTTGGATGACGTAGAAAAGAGTTCGTTTACCTGATGCAGTGGAGCATCTTTGCACCGCGTAATAGGAGAGCTTTCCCGGCGACGGACGGTGTGGACCAGTATAATCCAGGAGTTTCATTCGATCCTAGTTGCGAGAATTCATCACCTGCAATGATCACGGATGTCTCGCCGGACTCGTTCAGAGCATAAACCCTTCCATTCGTTGCCCACAGAGAAGAGGTCACGCTGGATGCATTCTTGAGTCTCTGACGGTAGAGACGTTCACCTGTCTTGGCATTGTGACAACTGAGAATTCCACGACTCAGAACATAAAGACGTCCATCAACGACTACGGGGGAGCACATGCCGGGAGCTGCGGCGTCTTCAATCCAGACGACCTTGTCCTCACCCACGGATTCAAGCGTTAGTTCGCCAGAAGCACCTGCGGCTACCGCGATCAGGGGGCCACGGCTGTTCCGCCCACTGTTGCCCAGATAAATTCTCTCTTTATCGCATGTGGGAGAGGCGCTGAACGCGCCACCGGTACCGGTTAATGTCCACAGAGGTTTGCCTGTATCGGGGGCGTAACCTGTAACGTTCCCTGAGCCGCAGACGACCAGTTCTGTACGCGCCTTGTTTTTCCAGATGATCGGAGAACTCCAGCTTGTCCGACCCGACCGATTTACTTTCCACATCTCCTCACCGGTTTGCCCATTGAGTGCTACAAGGAAAGAGTCTTCTTCGTTGTCGCACTGGAGGAAAACGATTCCATCGTTGATGGCAAGTGAACTGCCGCTCCCAAAGTCGCTTGACGTGCGGTAGGCACCGACGTTCTTTTTCCACACAATCTCGCCCGCTTGGTCAAGGCACGCCACAACACCAACGGAGGCAAAGTAGGCGTAGACACGCTCGCCATCAGCGACCGGCGACTCGGTGGCGTAGGAATTTGATGGATGAACTTTGTGGGCAGGCTTTTTGGAAATGACCTGCTGCTTCCACTGTAGACTACCATCTTTAAGGCTGATGCAGTGAACTTCAAAACTAAATGGTTCTGTTGGGGCCTTGCCCATAAAGTGGGAACGCATGGAAGCCACGCCCTCGCCAAAACCCTTAGGTCGCGTGCCGTCGCCGGCTACTGCCGTGGTGACGAAAATCTTGTCGCCAGCAACGACCGGTGAAGACCACCCACCGCCAGGTACCTCGACCGACCAAGCAAGGTTGCTGTCCATGCTCCAAGCTTCAGGGTGGTTCCCGGAAGCCACCCCATTGCCTTCGGGCCCTCGAAAACTGCCCCACGAATCAATTGCGTCCGCCCCGTTGGCTGCTACGGCCAAAGTGAGGCCAATTGTGACGGAAGTGAAAAGCAGGGTAGCTTGGCGAGTGTAGGTATTGGGCATGGGGCGTCTAGGTGGTTTCTGGGGTGTGAAAGTGAGTTGACGTTTCGCTGCCGTATTACGTCTCATTGGTCAGTGTAGGGGCATGGGAACCGCCGGTGTTTCAAAGCAGGCGGCGGAGAGGGATTTCAGCAAGCCAAGTAGCTCAGGAATGCGTGTACCCGCATCTATGACGCTACAGCGACCCTTCACGCGTTTTCATACGTAAGCATGGCCAGAGCATCAAAAAAACCAATCGTAGGGGTTGTTTTGTACCGAGCGCTCACAGGTGCGTCCGCTAACTTTTCTTGACGAGGTGGCGTGGGTACCCAATCAGACAGCGTTTCAGGTCGGTTCACTTAGTGGTGTGCAGCAGCACCGGTTCAACTGCTGCGTGTTTATTTTTCGGTCGTTACTAATGTCGAGTGGAGATGTGTCATGCGATATCGGATCATCGTTCCCGTCTTGAACCAGAACTTTTACTTTCTCGCTGAATCCGAGTCTGGGAATATTGTCAGAGTGGTGCCTTGCCAATGGGGACAGAGAAGCGGGAAGAAAGGTTGCGGATCAACGGCGCTGATGGATTAGCCTTCGTTGAGAGGTTTCCAGTTCGCGAAAGTTGCGGCCTGTCCGACGTAACACCCCGTAGTATCAGCCAGGTTCCAGACGGTCGCTCGTTCAATGAGGAAACGCTGTCCATCCGTAGCGATACGTATGCCGCGGTAATCATCAACGTAACCATCACGAGTTGTGCGGGCCAACAGGTTTGCGCGTTCGTCGCGGTGCATGGCTTCGGCGGTCATGCGTGACGGAGTTTGCAATAGCGTCGGGATGCCGATTTTCCAAAGTTGTAGGGCCACAGCATTTGCGTAATTAAGCAGTGGGTCTGCTTGGGTTCCATGTGACACGACCACGAACGGTGCGTTGAACAGCGATTCTGCTTGTTCAGAGGCAGACCCGCGGGCATCGATCAACGGTTGCCCCAGCAACTGTTGGTATGAGTGGAGGATGTTTTGGCTGTGTTCGATCCATCCGTGTTGCAACCACGGTTTGCCGGCAGTCATCTGCTTAGCCTCTCGATCAAAAATTTACGATAGAATTTGGAACAAACTGTGTTACGAGTTTAGCCTCGCCCATAGAAGTGAGGAACCATAAGCTTTCGAGCTGGTTGGCATCTTCGGTGTTGTCGAGTGTGTGCGTGTTTTGTAGCTTGGCAGCAGTAGTGTTGCAGAGCGGAGGCTTATGGGTTGTGGGGCTTTGGCTCGCTTCCGTTGCGTTTTTGTTGTCTTCTTGCAGGTCTCACTGTTGGTTACGTGGCAAAATGTTATTCTGAACCGACTGTTATGGCTCACCGCTCCCCCCAATACTTAGATGGGATCATTTTGGATCGTCCAAATTCTGCACCCATGATTGACCTTCGCCGTTATGCTGACCGTGAGCATCTACTGTTGGCATCTTATGCAGTGCATAGTCGTGACACCGGGGGACGCGTTCATCCCGAATCATCTCACGCCTACCGTGGCCCTTTTGCCCGTGATCGTGATCGAATTTTGCACAGCAGCGCATTTCGCCGGTTAAGTGGGAAGATGCAGGTGTTCACTGGGGAAATGGGGATCTACCATCGCACTCGGTTGACCCACACCTTTGAAGTGGCATCGGTGGCGCGGACCATGGCGCGAGTGCTGCGTTTGAATGAGGATCTGACCGAAGCCTTAGCACTGATGCACGATATAGGACACCCACCCTTCGGTCATTGTGGTGAAGATGCTTTGAGCCGTTGCATGGCGTCTGTTGGTGGGTTTTCGCACAACGGCTTCGCACTCGTCATCGTCGAGCAGCTTGAGCAGAGGTATGCAAGTTTTCCTGGCTTGAACCTGTCGACCGAGACGCTTGCGGGGCAAGATGTTCGTGCGCACAGAGCGGAGGCAGCGGTTGGCCGATCGCCGATGTTGGAGGTTCAGCTTGTGGATGCTGCAGATTCTATCGCCTATGACGCGCATGACGTGGACGATGCGTTGCAACTGGGCTTGTTGTCGATCGAAGAGCTATCGGAACTTGCCGTAATTCGACGAGCTTTGGA
>DOPG01000139.1:0-530 GCA_003513555.1 Rhodopirellula sp.
AGCTCATTCAGAGCACGGCGAACATCCTCTCCTCGAACCAACTCGAACCTCGCAGTGGTTGACCCCGTCCGCTCCGCAGGAATCAAGTCATCTACACTGAAACCCAAGGGTACCAATTCCTTCAATCCACTATTGATGGTGCGGACTTCGTGCAATTCCGTGAGATGCGCCATTGGTACGGGAGCCTCAACGGGTGCCTCAACGGGTGCCTCTTTCGTCCCATTCTCTTCTGAAGTACTCACTGCTTCGCTGGCAGTATCTGTCCCCGCGTCTTCCGCGGAGACAGCGTTATCTGATATCTCCGTCAACTCTGCTTCGTCTTCCTGCTCGGTATCCAGAGTCAGCTTGTTTTCGTTGAGATATACCTCCACTTCATTCTGGCTGTGGAACCAGTGCTCTTCATTCCCGTGTGTAATCAGCAATGACGGTAATTTATTGGTAGTTGGATCGAGACGCATGGCATGCGATCGCAAGCTGTAGCCATGCTGTTCAAGAGCCAAGATCGATTCTTCCATCGAAGCCAGTGTCGT
>DOPG01000139.1:763-1022 GCA_003513555.1 Rhodopirellula sp.
CAGAGAGCCCGCATTGACTCTCCCTCAACACGTCGACCATCCTCTGCTTCAAAAATCGTGTCGCTAAGACCACGCTCAAGCAACTGCGACTTCATCTCACCATCAGATTGAATGTAGTAGCGTTTCTTTCCCTGCTGAACGCGGAACAAAGGTGGTTGAGCGACGTACACGTGACCACGAGCGACCAATTCGTACATCTGACGATAGAAGAAGCAAAGCAGTAGTGTTCGAATGTGACTGCCATCAACATCAGCGTCAG
>DOPG01000139.1:1241-4220 GCA_003513555.1 Rhodopirellula sp.
CATCAACATCAGCGTCAGTCATGATGACAATTTTTTCGTATCGCCGCTTCGTCAGATCCTGGTCCGCACCGATCCCGGTACCGATTGCCTGAATCATCGACTGGACTTCCTGATTCTCAAGAACCTTGGCCTCACGACTCTTATACGCATTGATGATCTTACCCCGAAGTGGCAGGATCGCCTGGAAGTCACGCATCCGTCCACCTTCAGCAGAACCACCGGCCGAATCACCCTCGACCAGGTAGAGTTCACACTCCTCACGATTCTTGCTGATGCAGTCTCGCAATTTACCGGGCAAACCACCGCCACCCAGCGCATCTTTACGTTTCCTCAATAAGTCTTTTGCTTTGCGAGCAGCCTCGCGAGCCTCTGCAGCCAACAGACCTTTGCGAACGATTGTCTGAGCAACCCTCGGATTCTCTTCAAAGTACTTATTCAGTTGCTCCGAGACGCCACCGCTGACAATTCCATCGACCTCGCTGTTTCCCAGCTTGGTTTTGGTTTGACCCTCAAACTGTGGATGTGGAACCCGAACACTGATGACTGCAGTGATGCCCTCACGAAAATCATCACCACCCGGTGTTACACCTTTGAAAAGATTTTCCTTCTTGCCGTAGTTGTTCAACGTACGCGTCAACGCACTTCGAAAACCTGAAACATGCGTTCCACCTTCGATCGTGTGAATGTTGTTCACGTACGACTGAACGTTCTCTGTGAACTCAGTGCTGTATTGCATTGCAATGTCATACTGCGTTCCATCTTTTTCACCAGAAATTTGAATCACATCGCCGTGCAAGGTATCGCTTGCGCGATTCAGGTGCTCCACAAATTCAATCAAGCCACGTTCGTACTGAAAGTCGCCACCTTCTCCATTCCGTTCATCATGGAACTTGATGTGGACACCACTGTTGAGGAAAGCGAGTTCCTGTAGACGTTTGTAAAGAGTGTCGAAGTTATACTTTGTGACACTGAAGATCTTGTTGTCAGCCTTGAAGGTCGTCTTGGTACCCGTCTTCTTGGTCGCTCGACCCTTGCGGACTGGACCGGTTGGAACGCCACGCTCGTATTCCTGAGTCCATGTGAATCCATCACGACTGACTTCAGTCTCAGCCCACTGACTCAAAAAGTTGACCACGGTGACACCAACGCCGTGCAAACCACCAGATGTTTGGTAAGCACCTTTTTCAAACTTGCCCCCAAACTTCAGGACGGTCATCACACCTTCCAATGTGCTGACCTCACGATCGAGTTCCTCTGATAGCTGCTCGTGCTTGGTGACAGGAATACCCCGTCCGTCATCCTCAACCGTCACGCTGCCATCGGTGTGTACGGTGACAGACACCATTTTGGCGAAATCGGCCATCGCCTCATCGATCGAATTATCGACTACCTCATAAACCAAATGATGTAGTCCTCGAGTGGCTGTATCACCGATATACATACCGGGCCTTTCACGCACATGCTCGAGGTCAGACAGGTGCTGCAAATCCGCATCGGTGTAATTGGAATTGGCTGCGGGAACGGTAGAAGCGGGAGTTTCGTCGGAGGGAGAACTCGACTCAGGAGCGTCGCTCATGAAGACCTGCAGAAAAGAGGTTGAATGAGGGTGTCCGCACACCATCGTGCGAGGTCCAAATTCTAGCGTTTCTCACCGCTTACCGCGATTGGGGATCAGGCCAAACACGACCACAAAACATGGATAAAACGAGCAATTTAGCGCTTTTCCAGATACTTCTGGTAAGCGGCCACCGCCAACTCATCACAACGCTCGTTCTCCAGGTGCCCGGCATGACCTTTGACATGCTGGTAATGGACCGTGTGCTGACCCATCAAGGAGTCCAACTGTTGCCATAATTCGACGTTTTTGACCGGCACAAGCTTGGAACCATCCTTGCGCTTCCAGCCCCTCTTTTTCCAGCCGGACATCCAACTACTCATCCCTTGCAGCACATAGCTACTATCCGCGTAAAGGGTGACCTCACACGGCTCGTTCAATGCCTGCAAACCCCGGATCACTGCCGTCAACTCCATTTTGTTGTTCGTAGATTCCGGTTCACCATCGCTACGCTCAAGCTCCTTTTCAGTCTTGTTACATCGCAAAATGAAGGCCCATCCCCCCGGTCCAGGATTGCCACTGCAGGCACCATCGGTGTAGAGACTGACTTGCTTCATAGAATGTGACTTCGTGACAATGAGTGAATCGGTGACGGCAATTTTGGGTGTTCACTTGCAAGTGTAAATGGGGCTGGCACCTGCTTTCCAGCGCACCTTCAACTTAATCTTTGAACAAGGATCAGAACACCGCCAACCCTTTCGCTCATCGGTCCACTAGCCACGTCAACCATGATGTAGCCGAGGATTCCATTGGCCTGAATGATCACGAATCCGTACAATACACGGACTCATTTCAGGAGAATGCTGATATGCCTCGAATTGTCTTCCATCTGATCGTTGCCCTGATTTGCTCATGGGCAGCTAACGATTGCTACGGGCAAATGGTGACGACATCTGTGCCGTACCAAACCAGCAGCAATAGTTTTTTCGAGAACAACAGCATCAACTGGTCGTTGCGCGGCAAAAACTGGTTCGCAAATTCGGGAGGATCACCTTTACCGCCCTTCGGCGGGATGGCGGGTGGAGGAGCCGTTGCGGGTGGACTCGCGGGCAGATTCGGCTTTGCAGGCGGTGGAGTTCGCGGCCGGCTTGGCTTCAATTTTTCACAAGGAAGCACAAGATCCTTCAGCAGCACCACCCCCTCACTGACCACCATGAATGGCTATCCGGGAAGCATTTCATCCGGTGTGCTACAGCCATTTGTGACCGGAATCAGCCCAGTTGTTGGAAACTACGCTGCGGCTATGTCTCCGCTAGCACAATCTCGAAAAGCGTTGGCAGAAACCGGGCAGCAGCAAATCTCAAATCTCCGGCAGTCTCAATCTAAGAGATACCAAGGTAAGCTTGCTCAGTATCTTCAACGCG
>DOPG01000139.1:4431-9765 GCA_003513555.1 Rhodopirellula sp.
ATCTTCAACGCGCGGAACAGGGCGAGGCTTCGGGGAACAAACGCATGGCGCGAGCAAATTATCGGCTCGCCATCGCGATTGCAGCCGAACCACTCCGAAGTGAATTGCAGCAACGTCTTACGCAAATGATAAAGCGGACAGAGCAGCTCGGTAAAGACTGAAGCTACAGCTGCACACATGACCTGCAGCATGGAACCACGACACGGTGGTGCCCCAACATCAGACACCCCAAAACCTAGTGCATATTTGGGAACGCATCAGTCGGTGAGCTTGTTAAACGCAGATTCGCTCAAGCCGCGACCGCGAAAGTGTCGAATCACCAGCCGCCTAACACTGACTCGCAGCGGTTTCATGCAAACCCGACTTACAACGCAAAATCAGGACGGTTGACGCATGCAGATAATCAGCTGATTCACTCTGCGCTTCTGACACCAGCAAACTTGATAAGATGCCCGAAGGACACAAAACACACTTCTTAGCCCGCAAGCATTACGATTTGCTGGGTGAAGAGGCTCTGAAAGTGACCAGCCCACAGGGACGGTTTCGAGAGGATGCTCGACGAGTCAGCGGCCGCTGCCTTGAGTCGGTGCGAGCTTCCGGGAAGCATCTATTCTATGAGTTTGAGGGTGACGCCATCGTTCACGTTCATCTAGGGCGATACGGCAAATTTCGTCAACGCGAGTCCCCCCCTCCCAAGCCTGTCGGGCAAATCCGGATGAGAATGGTCGGGTCCAACGCCAGCCTCGACCTTACAGGCCCAACGACCTGTCGACTGATCGACTCCGACTTACAGAAGCAAGTGATGGAACGACTTGGCCCTGACCCACTCGCTGGGGGCAAAAAGTCGGACGTCTGGAAGAACGTGACGAAAAGCGGAAGGCCCATTGGTGCGCTGTTGCTGGACCAATCAGTCGTTGCTGGCGTTGGAAACATCTTCCGAGCCGAGATTCTATTTGAGGCGGGTCTTGACCCTCACATTGCGGGATCAGATCTCTCACAAAATTCGTTTGACCTGCTCTGGAAGTCACTCAAACGGATGATGGCCGTCGGTCTGAAGCACGGAAGAATCATCGCTGTGACGGCACGGGAAGCGGGGATGCCGCTGGCACAGATTCCTGAGGACCAGCGTTTCAGGGTCTACGGCCAAACCGAGTGTCCACAATGCAATTCTCCGATCTCCACCGTCGAGATCGCAGCGAGAAGACTCTACCTTTGCAAGCATTGCCAGTCCCTCAGGTGCTAAAGCAGGGCGGACTGGCTGCGAATCAGCTGTCCAACCGAATCCGTAGCGGGCTTGAAAGGCGGCAATTTAACGTCAGGGATTGTTGAATTCGCGCAGACGCGCTAGCCTTGGTGATTCGAAAAGCATCGAATTCGTCGTACCAATGTGTTTGAAGGCCTTTGATGTCCGCACTGTGTCTGCACTCATTCCTTGGGTCTCTACCCTTGCTCGCTTCCAGTGTTGACGGGGCCTCCATCACCCCGTCTTCGCCATGGATCATGATCCTCTTTGCAGCGATCATGCTCGCTACCTATGTCGGGGTCGCGATTGAACCAATGCACAAAACGGTCGCCGCGTTGTGCGGAGCGGTCGTTCTGATCGGCTTGTCACTCGCGTTGGGTTTGTTTGAGTACGAAAAGATTTACGAAATGCTTGAAGAGGACCTCAATATTTTTGGGGTCATCATCGGCACCGGGATCCTGGTGGATGTCATTGGCAAGAGTGGCCTGTTTCATTTCCTCAGCATGTGGATCGTCCGATTTACTGGCGGCAGAGCATCGACTCTGTTTCTGACCCTTTGCTGCGTCACGTTTCTGTTTGTGGCAGTCCTGACCATTGTTCCAGCCATGCTGATCCTCAGTTCTTTGGTGTTGGTCATCTGTCGGTCACTGAACTACAAACCGGTGCCATTTCTGCTGAGTGTCGCGATCTGCGCGAACAGTGGTGCGATTGCCACGTTTGCCAGCGGCCTGCCCAACATCATGATTGGCACCGCCGCAGGAATCCCCTACTCCCAATTCATCCAAATCTCTCTTCCCTATGCTTTGATCAGTTTGATCATTGCAGTCGCCGGTCTGCGAATATTCTTCCGCAAAGATCTGCCTTGGAAACAAACAACCGAAGAACAATCGCTGCTCCGTGAACAAATTGAGACATTCGATCCATGGGCGATGGTGGAAAATCGAAAGGTGCTATTACGTAGTGCAATCATCCTGATGACAACTGTGTTGGGTTTTGTGTTTGCACAACAATTAGGTGTCGGAATGGACTTCATCGCCATGGTTGGTGCAACAGCAGCGTTATTATTTGCTGGCAAAGGAGTGGAAGATGCAATCCAAAAAGTAAATTGGACTGTCATCATGTTCTTCATGGGTCTGTTCATCATCATTGGTTGCGTGAAACAAACTGGCGCGTTGGCATGGGTTGCCCAACAAGTAATCGCGATGTCTGATAACGAAATGTCATTACTGCTTCCCTTGTTAGGAATATTTTCAGCCGTCGCCAGTTCCATTGTCGACAATATACCTGTGGCAGCGACTTTGATCCCAATTGTTCGTGACATTTCAGGCAATGGTGTTCCTGCTGAACCGCTGTGGTGGACTTTGATCATCTGCTGCAATCTTGGCGGTAATGGAACACCTATCGGATCCATTTCATGTGTCATTGCAATTTACGCTTTGAAACGCGAAGCCAATGAGACCGTGGGCTGGGGGATGTTCCTAAAACTTGGGGGCATGATCATGTTATTTCAAGTGATCGGGGCCATCCTGTATGTCGGGTTTGTGTATTACGAAGGCTGGATTCCTGCTCTTACTGCCCATTGAGCCCCCGGATTGAATTCAACCTTGAAGGACAAGCGAATCCCAAGCAACAACCATGCAACGGCGTGGCGCACGGACAGCGTCATTGAAACGCACTCAGACGAATGTTATTGAGTTAAAATCAGATTGGTCACCATTTATCCTGTCTTATGCAGGAAAGTTGAGAGCGTAAAATATGAGCACAGGTTCAGAACCAAATGAACTGGATCGCGAAGTCGACGCATCGATGCGGATGTTCGAAAAGGCACAGGTTGGTTCTGCAGCCTCACTGACCCCGATCAAACCCTCGCGCATTCTCGTTGTCCTTGACGGATCATCACAGGATGACAACACCCTCGCCTCTGCGACCTTCTTGAGAGAAGAGTTCAACACAGAAACATTGGTGTTGGATGCGAGAGACGGTAAAACGGGGCAAGACGAGGACTTGGCAGTCACTCGTGCGACGGAAGTATCCGGAGCACGGCCGATCCAACGCTCGGAAGGTGATTCCTACGATGCGATCCTCGCCGCACTCAAAGAACTTTCTGTCGACCTGCTGATTCTTCCCAGCCCCTTCGGCCGCTCTTTCGAAAATATCGGTACTGATAGTGCGGGCACCGTCATGGACGTCATGCTATCACGCTGCCCCACACCAATGATTGTGATGCGACGTGATGACCAGCAACTTCGCGATTGCGTTAAGCACATTGAAATGGTCGTTGGCAGTGAGTGCGAAGTAGAAGCAAGAGCAGCAGCTTGGAGCTTCGGCTTGGCGGCAGAATCTGCCGATGTCACTCTGAATCTGGTTTTGGAAAAAGAACAGTTCGAGAACATTCGCTCTATCATTGAAGCAATACAACCAGAAGCTCAAATCGATACTGAGCAATTCAGCGCTGCCTTAACCAAAACACATCATGCTCTTCATGGTGCCATGGCAAAGACAGCCTCAACACTTGGCATGAACTACGAGTTACATCCGATCGCAGGAGAAGTTGCGCCACCCAATTCTCTCGACCAGACCAAAAAACTGCTATTGGTGCTACCACTGGAAGTCGACGATCGGTTTGGGCAGGGCTTTGTTCAGGATCGCATCCGGAGAAGCCCCCATCCCGTTCTGATCGTCTCCGGGCATGTTCCCAAAGATAGCTAAGCCATCTCCAAACATCTGACTGCCTAAACCTGAGCGGCAAAATTTCCTGATGACCTCCTTCGCCTTCGAACCGATTTACGGATCACTGCTGCTAACCATGGCAGTTGCGGCGGTAACCCTTGGAGTGATTCTTGCCGTCACACCGCCAACCGAGAATCCAAGGCGCCGACGCTGGCTTATCTCCCTTCGCCTGTTGGCCGCTGCCACCCTGCTTCTGGCTGCCTTTCGGCCCGCATTATTCCGCACCGACAACCAGTTAGCAGAAGCAGCCTTAGTAATCGCCGTCGATACATCTCGAAGCATGACGCTGCCAGATGGTGACGGAAATACACGCTGGGGAACACAAACAGAAGTTTGGAAGCGCCTTGCCGACAGCATTCTTGGACTAGATGGTGAACTGGATGTCCGACTGCTAGCTTATGATTCGCAACCAAGAACCATCGCCGCTCCTGCTGTGGATTCGCTTCAATCGGAACTCCCCTCTGGTCAGACCACTGACATTTCTGCAGCCGCTTTGGGTGCGATGCAGGCGGCTGAAGGCCAACCACTGGCTGGAATCGTTTTGGTAGGTGATGGGACTCAGACAGCTGACCAACAGGGCACGGGAGCACAGCGAGTTGCTGAGACACTCAATTCACTTGGCGTTCCATTATGGACGGTCCCGATCGGCCCCGCTGGCGGCGCATCAGCGTCGCGTGATGCCGCTATCGAAGCATTACCAGAGAGCTACCAGCTCTTTGCGGGTAATGAACTTGACGTCAAATTTCAGTTGTCTACGCGAGGGATGGCAGGGATTGATGTTCCAGTGCGGCTGACTTGGATCGACTCGAATGGACAGTCCACTGAAATTGCTAATCGACAAATCGTTCCAGCAAGCGCAACAGATGTCGCATCAGTCAGCATTCCCATTCTGACTCCTGAACCTGGGACTTACCGGTTGAAGGCAGAAGCAGTACCAATGGACAAGGAACTGGTCACGACGAATAACACCCAAGTCGCATTCGTGGAGGTGCGTGCGGGAGGAGGACGAATTCTTTACCTAGAAGGTAATCCAAGGCTTGAGCAAACATTCTTACGACGCTCTTTGCGACGCTTTCCAGATCTTGCTCTGGATTATCAGTGGATCCCAAATGATACAACTGACCGTTGGCCGGTCGATCTGGACGGCGCATTTGAGCCAGGCCGCTACGACATTTACATCATCGGTGACCTGCACGCTGATGCTCTGGGCGATGAACAGTTGCAGCAGCTTACAGACACCATTGGAAAAGGTGCTGGATTGGTAACACTTGGTGGCTCTTACACCTATGGCAGTGGTGGTTACGCTGACTCACCATTGGCTTCCGTGATACCAATTCGTATGGATGCGGGTCGCACTCGTT
>DOPG01000139.1:10088-38434 GCA_003513555.1 Rhodopirellula sp.
CCCTCCAAGACATGGAATGAACTACCTTCCTTGCTGGGAGCCAACCAACTGCTGGGGCCTAAAGTTGCCCCTGGCATTCAAGTTTTGTTGGAAACAGAAATGGGTGATCCACTGATGGTCATCGGAGAGTATGGTAGCGGACGAACAGCATCACTTGCATTTGATTCAACATGGCGATGGTGGAGGTATAGTCGCAGCGAATTACACCGCCGCTTTTGGCGACAATTGGTTTTGTGGCTACTGTCGCGAGAAAACAACGCAGACAGCCGACTCGTAATCAACATGGACGCGCGCAGGTTCCCAGCGGATAAACCACCCGAATTTCGTGCTGAAGTGCAATCATTCGGAGAACAAAGTGAACTGACTCCGCTGGTTGCAGAAATCATAGATTCCAGCGGCAACGTGACGCCATTGAACGTCAATACCGAAAGCAGCAGCTCTCAAGCGATCCGCATGACTCAAGCGATCCGGGGTCGCATTGCCGAACTTGCAGCTGGCTTTTACCAACTGCGAGTCCGAGCGGCATCGCCCGATGCAACCTTGCCATCAGAGGAGCTGGCGTTTCAGGTCGTCGATGAAAGCCGAGAATTGGCTCAACCACTCGCCGACCCGGTTTATTTGAGTCAGCTGGCAGATTTGACCGCCGACCACGGGGGTGCATCTTTTCGACCCGAAAACATTGATGAGCTCATCACAACCATCCGGGAACGTCGAAGCATGTCAGAAACCCCAGTGATTGAAAAGTTTCGGCTTGGCGACGGCCCGTTCACCGGCTGGCTGCTGTTCGGCATCTTTGCTGGAGCCCTATCAACTGAATGGTTCCTGCGACGACAATGGGGCTTGGCCTGAAACAGTCAGAAATTCCGGACCCAGAGGGATCACTGCTCTGGTCCGCGATTCAGGTTTTCAACGAAGGTAGTCAGAAACGAGCCGGTCCGTGTAATTTCCGCAACTCTTCGGCTGTCATCTTCTGCACCTCTCGATCATAGGTCATCAATCCGTTGACCTCACCTTCAACATCGGTTGTCTGCGTATAAACACCGGCTGCCACACCGCGGCGGCGGAGCTTCATGAGTTCTTCAAACGATCGATGATATCGCTGTCTGTATTCAGACTTGGTGGCCGGTAGATCCCCATAGCCCCAATTTCGTATTTCCGAATTCCATTGGTGACCGGTGACCACAAAGCCATGGCCACCAAACTCACCCACCACCTTCACGTAATCGTTGAACCTTTGGTCCTCGAATGGAAACATCGGCTCAGGGTAATTATGCCGATCCACGACATCGCCGACTGGAAAGAAGTTTCCACCACTTGCAATGTTGACTAAACGCGTAACATCAAGGTTCTCCATCAACTGACCAACTCGAATGGTCTCGTGCTGCCCCCATCGTTCGTTGAAGGGAACCCACATCACAATTGATGGATGATTTCGAAGACTTCCCACCATCGACTTCAATTCTTTCACAAACTGCTCATGTTGCTCTGCAGACCATTCATCTTCAACCGGATTTGGAGCGAGCTTGCTCCAAAATGGTCTCCCGCCTGTGCTTGGCATGTCCTGCCAAATCATCATTCCAATTCGATCACAATGAGCATAGTAACGCCGGGACTCAACTTTGATGTGCTTTCGAATCATGTTGAATCCGGACTTCTTCAAGTAATCAACATCAAAACGCATTGCTGCATCACTGGGAGGCGTCAACAACCCATCAGGCCACCAACCCTGATCCAACGGGCCGTAATGGAACACCACTTTGCCGTTCAAGGTCATGCGTATCTGCCCTGCCGGCCCACGAACAGTGCCTATCTCACGCATAGCAGCATAAGATTCGACGCGATCAATCAGTGCTTCGCCATCAAACAACTCCATCGTAATTTCATAAAGACTCGGGTTTTGAGGAGACCACAGCTTTGCATCAGGTATTCGCACACTCAAAGCAGCATCAGCGACACCGACTACACGATCACCATCACGAACAGTGATCACGATGCGCTCTGCCTTCAATGGCCTTCCCTCAAGTGTTGGCAGCACTCGCAGGGTGCCCTCAGCAATCCTCGGCTTCATTTTCACCATGCGGAAATGCCGCTCAGGAACATCCTCCAACCAGACGGTCTGCCAAATCCCTGAAACGCGAGTGTAATAAATTCCTTTCGGCTTGAGCGATTGCTTTCCCAACGTCTGAGAAGGTGCAGTCTTATCAATTACTCTCACAATCAACTCGTTATCACCCGGATGTAACGCATCTGTGATATCAAATTTGAATGGATCACTACTGCCTTGGTGTGATCCGATTTTCATACCATTGAGATAAACGGTGCATTCATAATCGACCGCCTCAAAATGCAAATGAGTGCGATGCCCCTCGGGAGTCTGATGTTGGAACATGCGTCGATACCACAGCGTCTCATCCGGCGCTAGCAGGCGTTGCACACCACTGAGTGCTGATTCCACAGGAAAGGGCACAAGAATATCGCCCTGATAGGCTTGCGGCATCCGTTCGCCCTTGTGGACCCCATACTGCCATAAACCATTCAGGTTCTTCCAATTGTCTTCGCGCCGAAATTGGGGACGTGGATACTCCTGCCAAACATTCTGGGGAGTCACCTGTTTGCCCCACCGAGTCAACATTGCGTCGGGAGATACCTTCCATTCGCCACTGGCAACAGATGCCAGCGTCATGAGAATGAAGCAGCAACATAACCTCATGGTCTTCCTACCTTTTTTAATGTCAAAACCTACACAGCAAACGTGTTCTCGCTCGCTTCCTGACATGGAGGCACCACATAACTCGGGTACTTTCCAATTCCAACCCGCGATTAACGTTCACCTCATAACCGCGTTGGCTTGAATGACGGCAAGCCTGTCTTTGACACAACCACGATGAATTATCGAAAACACCTAAGTGCTTGAACCGATTTTCGGGTTGGTGGTTGCTCCCCGATTACGACGTAATTGTCCACAAGCAGCATCAATATCATCACCTTTACGTTGACGAAACTTTACATTCACCCCACCAGTTTCCAACACCTGTCGAAATTCCGCGATGGATGCTTTGCTAGGAGTTACGTACGGCAACCCTTCGACAGGATTATAAGGAATCACGTTGAGCAGTACGGTACGATGTCGCAACAACTTTGCGAGCTGGCGCCCGTGATCAGTCGAATCGTTGACACCACCAAGTAAAACGTATTCAAAGGTCAAACGTCGCCCGGACTTATCAAAATATCGGTCAGCAGCATCCAGAACTTGGTCTATGCCAATTTTCTGATTGACCGGAACGAGTTCATTTCTCAACTGGTCATTGGGAGCATGCAGACTGACAGCCAAGTTGTAAGGCGTACCATTGCTGGCGAGCCGATCAATCGCAGGAGGCAAACCCACAGTACTGATCGTGATTCGTCTGGGGCTGATGCCTAATCCATCTGAGCTGCGAGCTACATTCAATGCACCCAGCACACGATCCAGATTGGCAAGTGGCTCACCCATGCCCATCATGACGATGTGACTTAGCCGCTCCGTATCCTCGAGCCTTCCCTGCAGCAATAACATCTGCTCAAGAATTTCCCCAGTGGTGAGATTTCGATCTACACCATCAAGGCCGCTCGCACAAAAAACGCAGCCCATCGCGCAACCGACCTGACTGCTGACACAAATGCTACGACGCGTCCCATCTCGCAGCAGCACACACTCCACCTCACCGCCATCCGGTAATCTCACCAATACCTTGTCCGTTCCATCAGTGGATTGAACGACCTCAGACGGGGTCGTCACATAGACACGAAATGATTCAGCCAACTGCTTTCGCAGAGCTTTGGGCAAGTCACTCATTTGCTGAAAATCAGAAACACGACGTTGAAAGACCCAATGGATAATCTGTTTTGCTCGAAAACCGGGTTGCCCATGGTCAATCAGCCACTGCTTCAGATCCTCTTGGCTAAGGTCCAGCAAATGTCTGCGAGGATCCACCGATGAGGCCGACGAGGATGGATTTCCGGAATCAATAACAGGTAGATTCACAGTCAGTTGACACGTGTAAAGAGTATGAAACTATGGGTTTTTCGCGATCTGGATCCCTGATCCGGACCCGCTCGCCGATCAGGTGACTCGGCAACAACCAGTAGATGCCTTAATTTGTGTAAGAGTTCGTCACCGTTCCCTCTGCCGCTGAGTGTAACCTGCCATGACCAATAACGAAATCAACACCGACCTGGCCCTCGACCGATATCTAACCATTACCGCCATTCCGGGCCGCAGCGGCGATGAAGCTGCGGTCGCAGCCAAGATCGTCGAACTGCTCCGTGAAGCCGGGGTCACCGATGCACAAATGGAATTTGATGGTGCTGAAACACGCACCAGGCTGGATGGAAACTGCGGCAATCTGCTCGTTTCCCTACCTGGGAACGGAGATGGTCCCCGTACGCTGCTCTCTGCACACATGGACACCGTGCCAATCTGTGTTGGCAGCCAGCCCGTGGTCGAGGGTGATGAAGTTCACAGCAGTGCTCCGACCGGGTTGGGCGCGGATGATAGGGCAGGTTGTGGCGCCATCTTGACCGCGATCATCGAACGACTCAAACAGGGCGATGAAAATTTCCCACCCGCGATCATCAGCTTCCTCGTTCAGGAGGAGATCGGACTTGAGGGTGCCCGAAACTTGGACACTACCAAAGTCGGACAGGTCGATCGCGCCTTCAACTTTGACGGCGGGACAGTCGAAAAACTGACGATCGGTGCCATCGGTGGCGAACGCATGAGTATCAAAGTTACTGGCATCCCTGCTCATGCAGGTGTTGCTCCTCAGGAGGGCGCCAGCGCCATTGTGATGGCTTCTCGAGCCATCGCTGATCTGCATGCTCGAGGTTGGCTCGGTAAAGTTCAACAAGGTGACCAAGCTGGAACCTCGAACGTGGGTGTCTTTCAGGGTGGCGAAGCAACCAATGTAATCACACCTGAAGTCATTCTACGAGCCGAAGCACGAAGCCATAGTGCTGAAATGAGAACTCGCATCGTCAGCGAAATCAGACAGGCATTTGAACGTGCTGCTGCCGAAGTCACCAACCACGAAGGTACTGCTGGATCAGTCGAATTTTCCTCAAATGTTGACTACGAATCCTTCGCGCTTGCAGAAGATCACCCCTCCATCACCGCAGCAAGTGATGCGGTTCGCGTGGTAGGACGCGAACCTTTCCCCGAAATCTCAGATGGCGGACTCGACGCCAACTGGCTATTTCGACTCGGAATCGAAGCCGTCACACTTGGATGCGGACAACGGAATATTCATACAGCCGATGAAAGGCTGGTCATCGCTGATTATCTGGATGCCTGCAAAATTGCGACCTGGCTAATTACCCAAGGCGCAGGCCATGAAGGATGATGATGAGCTTTGCCTCTGTTTCCATGTCACTAAACGGAAGGTTGTGCAATACATCCGTGTCAATCAACCAACCGTGCCGAGCCAACTTTCGGAGTGCTATGGAGCAGGCACCGGTTGTGGATGGTGCAGACCATTTTTGAAACGACTGATGGAACAACCAGACATGGATTCGGAACTTCTTCCTGAATCAGACGCCTACGCGGCCAACCGACGGCAATATCGCCAAGCACAGAAATGAGTGGACAAGAATTACAAGTAAATCACCGCGACTTTCTGACGTCGTTGTCCATTACCAAGCTAGTTGTGAAGGAAAAAACTCTGCAATTAAATCCATGTAAAACGGCGTCAACTTTTCAACATCCGGCCGCTCGTCACTTTTGGAATACAGGTCGTAAGGATTGAATTTCCGGACCCATTCAAAGAGCTGGTGGTCCTGTTCGCTGAAGAGATGTTGGTAGGCGTTTTCTCGGTGCCCGGGATAGAACGAGTGATAACGAATCATGTACTGGGCTTCGATTGGCAAATAGGGCTTTGTCACATGATACAGGTATTCATCGTGCCCCCACGACATCATGACATTTTCCAACCCTACATGACGTTGATAAATACCACACTGGGTTGAATAAATGGGATGCTCCCAATCAGGATTCGCGCGGAAAAATTCGTGATAAACGACTTTGTCTGAATAAGCACAACCGACCGGGAAAGTGTCACCCACAACGGCCCATTGCGGCTCACCAAACAAACACAAGATCTTTCCCAGATCGTGGATCAATCCGGTGAGAATGAACCAGCGAGGATGTCCATCAGCTCGAATCGCTTCCGCTGCCTGCATCAAGTGTTCGATTTGTGATAATTCAGTATCCGGATCACTGTCATCAACCAACGTGTTCAGAAACTCCATCGCTTCCCAAACACCCATTCGGCGACGTTTCAGCGACAGAAACTCTTCGCGTTTTTGCTTCACAAAATCGAACGTCTGGTACTGGTGGTTCAGACGATAAAAGGCTTTGACCGATGGCCTTGTTGCTGCTTGATAATTCCGGAATTCCGAAACGGATTGCTCGCCGTATGCCGCCGGCGGATACCGTCGCTCGAGATCAGCTTCCCATTGATCGGGATCAGACATGGAATTGTTTTCATCCACAGTAGTCCGCCTTCCTGTACCAAATAAACTCTCAGCATTCCCTACAAAAGTTATTGGTTTATCCGCACAAACCGTTGGACACGCTGGCGAATCACACTCCTGCGACCTCCGCCGCCTTGAACACCACTTTGGCGCGTTTGAAACCGAGTCGCTCATACAGACGGATAGCAGCCGTATTATCGGTAGTCACTTCCAAGTGCATCCGCTGCAAACCAGCCGCGCGAAAGCCACTGGCTGCCCTTTCTAAAAGTACGGAACCCAACCCCAGGCTTCGATGGCCTGGATCAATCCCCAAATTCTGGACAGCTCCCCAACCCTCAAATTGCAAACCCTGAATGGTACCGATCGGCTGCATCGTCCCCGAATCGGAATCACGATAACGGCACAACCAAGTCGCCTGAGGGACAAACCCGGCCCGCGAAGTAATTTCCCGCATCAATCTGAGGCAACCATCACGTCGACCAAGACAGGGAAAGACGTTGGCATCCAGCTCGCAACGAAAACTGTGAAATTTGGCTGTCGCGTGATCTCGAATCAAATCCGCTGAATACGGCACCAAGTCATAGCCAAGCGGTACAGGAACGGAAGCTGGCACGCCATGTCTCAGGTCGTACTCCATCCGAAAGCGTTTGAAATAAGTCAGTCCCATACCATCTCACCAGAGCGTCGTTGCCTTTCCCTAGTTTAGCACACGACTTGAATTTTCCTCGATTTACTTGCTGTTCCATCGACAAGGGTTTTATTTCGATCCTCAATCCGCCCCAACCCGAGCCCCCAATACACCCCAGACGGCACAAACCAGGCACACAAAGCTCGCATCTCACCCAGACCGCAAACTAACCAGCGGAGCTCATTTCTCCGCAACAACGCGAACGAAAGCACCACAATCAGGAGACACAGGATGGCTGAACTTGGTCGAATTACGGCATAAAACATTGGAGAACATTATTTTTTGGCTATCCAAACAATTATATTTGGCATACCTTAAAGCACTAGTTTACTTCGAAATCAAGCCGTGATCGGGTCCCTTCATTGAAATCAACCAGCAAGCACGTCAATCCCGGGTATCAACTGATAGCGGTCATTAGCCTGACCATGCTGTTGCTGTGGCTAGCTGTCACATCCGGCTGCAGCAGTTCCTCCGACGGACAAAATGACCCCTTGTCCGCTGGTGGTGCCAAGCCACAAATCGTCACAACCACGGGTATGGTGCGTGACATGGTGCAAACGCTGGTCGGCTCCGATGCTGAAGTGACAGCAATCATGGGTCCGGGCGTTGACCCTCATCTGTATCAGCCATCACGAGGCGACTCGATCAAGCTCTTGGAAGCAGACATCGTGATCTACAACGGGCTTCATCTTGAGGGTCGTTTGGGTGAGGTATTGGAAGCACGTGCAGAGGCCAACAATGCCACCATCGCTGTAGCGGAAACATTGGATGACAGCAAACTGATTGATGCTGATGCAGGCCTTCACGATCCACACATCTGGATGAACGTTGCACTTTGGAAAGATGCAGCGGTCAACGTTGCAACTGCGTTGTCGGACCGCATGCCAGAACATGCAGATGCTATTTTCGAGAGAGCTGCGAATCTGGAACAGGAACTGGATCAGCTTGATCAGTGGGGTGAGGCAACGATCGCATCCATCCCAGAATCGCAGCGTGTGCTGGTGACCGCGCATGATGCTTTTCAATATTTTGGTCAAAGATATGGCGTCGAAGTTCACGGAGTACAAGGAGTTTCAACCATCAGCGATGCAGCGATCAGCGACGTGAATCGCCTCGTCGATTTAATCGTTAAACGCAATGTTCCAGCAGTTTTTTTTGAGTCAAGTGTTTCCCCAAGACAAGTCAAAGCGATCGTGGAAGGCGCTCAACAACGGGGTCTCGATGTCTCAAGTGATTCGACATTACTAAGCGACAGCATGGGTGCCGCAGGAACTCCCGAAGGCACCTATATCGGAATGATGCGGCACAATTTTGGAACGATCGCAACAGCGCTGGGCGGTCAAGTGTTAGAGTTCAGTACTGTGGTTGATGGTGCCACCGTCGATAACGAGGAAGACCAGTCTGATGATGCACCTGCGACAACGGAGGCAGATTCGGACAGCCAGGAATCTTCCGGCGAAGGAGCAGACGGAGACAACAATTGAGCTCGAACGGATCAGCTGGAAATTCTCCCCTTGCTGCATGTGAGGTAACGGTTGCCTATCGCAACACGCCCGTGCTGACTGATCTGAGTTTCGAAGTCCCACCAGGCACATTGACTGCAATTGTGGGGCCCAACGGCGCTGGAAAGAGTACGCTGATCAAAACAGCCTTGGGGCTGGTTCAACCGCTCAAAGGTCAGTTTGAATTCTTCGGAAAATCATTCCGAGAGGTCGATGGACGAGTCAGTTATGTTCCACAGCGGACGAGCGTGGACTGGGATTTTCCGGTCACCTCTCTCGACGTGGTCTGCATGGGCCTTTACCGAAAAATCGGTTGGTTTCGACCTGTACGGGCACGACACCGCGGGCGGGCAATGGAGGCATTGGCCGAAGTTGGGATGCAAGACTACGCCAAGCGGCAAATCAGTCAGCTCTCCGGAGGGCAACAGCAGCGTGTATTCTTGGCTCGAGCCTTGGTACAAGACGCCGAACTATTTCTGATGGATGAACCGTTGGCAGGAGTCGATGTCGCGACTGAAAAGACCATCATCAACACACTCCATCGCTTACGAGATGAAGGAAAAACAGCCATGGTGGTACACCATGATCTGGACACGGTAAGCGAATACTTTGACAGGGTGCTGCTACTCAATCGCCAAGTGATTGCTGAAGGAGCAGCCAAAGACGTGATGACCTCGGAACACTTGAAGCAAGCCTATAGCGGCAAACTACTGATCCTTAGCTAAATCTTTCCGTTGTAGAACGCCGTGAACAAGCTTGAAGTTATCTTTGCGTACAACACGCTCATCGTTCTGGCCGGAACGATGCTGCTGGGGATTGCAGCAGGAATCACAGGTACGTTTCTGATGTTACGACGACGGGCTTTAGCGGGGGATGTGATTGGACACGCTGCTTTACCAGGTGTTGCGATGGCATTTTTAATTTATGCTTCGATCGCTCCTGAAGCTGGCAAGAGTCTGCCTGTGATGTTGCTAGGTGGAAGTGTAGCCAGTGCTTTGGGGATGCTGGCAGCACTCTGGCTGCGCAATGTGGGCCGGCTTCCCGAAGATGCCGTGATGGCAATCATACTAAGCACATTTTTTGGTGCCGGTGTGGTTCTGCTATCGATCGTACAAGCGTCACCCACGGGTGCTCAGGCAGGGCTCCGCGACTTCATTTTTGGGCAGGCGGCCGCCATTCGAATCAGCGATGTGACCCTGTTGGCAACCATCACCATCGGGACCATTTTGATCAGCAGATTGCTGATCAAAGAATGGGCATTGATGTGTTTCGATGAAGGCTTGGCTCGAGTGTTGGGCTATCCCATTCGAACACTCGACTTTCTGCTCATGGCATTGGTCGTCGCCGTCTGTGTTGCGGGCATGCAGGCAGTAGGTTTGCTATTGATCGTCGCGCTCTTGATCATCCCACCCACGGCGGCTCGATTCTGGAGCGATTCCATTGGTCCGAACATTTGGCTGTCCGCCCTATTTGGTGCGGTTTCTGCGACAGCAGGTGGAATCGCGAGTGCTTTGGTGCCCAAGCTAAGCACAGGTGCGATCATCGTGGTGGCAGCAGCCATTGTTCTGATGTTCAGCATCTTGTTGGGATCGAAACATGGCTTATTGCTTCGTTGGCGGGCCCGCCATGTAATGCGACAAGAAGCTCGGAACCCTCCGCCAGCATGATTATTTTCCACCAACACGGACCGTTTCACCACGTTTATTCAGTCGGATAATTGCTCGCAAGAATACTCAGATTTGGCGGTCTAGTCGTAAACGCGAAATTAAGTAGAATCTTGCCATAGTCAACGCGCATCCGTAGCTCAACTGGATAGAGCATCGGTCTTCGGAACCGAGGGTTGGGGGTTCGAATCCCTCCGGGTGTACTTAGCATCTTCTTCAAGGTCTGCTGGATCACTCTGTTTCAATGCTTTCTCAAGCATTTCCAGCAATTCACGACCTTTCACCGATTTGCTCAACTGCTGGATGAGTTGATTTGGGTCAGTCTGGGTGTTCTCATCGCACCCTAATCGCACCCGATTTTCAGATTGCCGCACCCGATTCTCTTTTTGCGTAATCTCTAACGCTTTCTGACGGTCTGCTTTCGTAACCGATGTAGCAGAATAGTGCTTGTCTCGGACCGCTTCTGAATTCCCTATCCAAGCGTCAATCTCCTGTCTCCGGAATCCTAACCGTTCCAACTCGTTGATCCTGACATCGCCTAACGCTTTATGAGGTTGTGGATAAACAGGAATCCCAGACCGTTTGATCATCTTTCTCATACTGGTGTTGAAGTTGGATTCGTACCGACCTTCGCGAATCTGCTCGCAAGTCTCGGTATTAGTGACTTCAAACTCTGGTTGATGTCTTAGATTGAATATGTCATTAAAAATGAACTTCTCATCAGGATGTAGATCACGCCATTTCTTCAATAGATCGTAAATCTCATTCCATAATGGACTTGTACGAGTTGGCATATTCTCACGATCTCTTCCAGTGTGTTCTGTATCTTTGGATCGGAATGTGGCCGTTGGGTCTTCTGGATTAAAATCAACGTCAGACCATCGCATAATCGCGAGTTCAGCAGGACGACAACCAAGGTAGTAAATCACTGTCTTCCATAACTGACGCTCGTAGTCTGCTTCCTGATGGTTAAGGAATTGCTGAACGTTCTCAGGAGTTAGGATTCTTGCTTGTTCTTTCTGCTTTTTTGGTTGGACCTTCTGCTGATACTTCTTAGCGTCAAACTCAATGTGACCTCCCCCCATAGAATTGCACCATTGTGAGTGAGAGAATCTTGATCGCGCGAACTGCCCGGAAAGGACTTTCAGAATGCCTCAGAAACGTCACACAGTGGATCAGATCGTTGCCAAGCTTCGTAAAGCCGACGTGGAACCCGGTAAGGCTTTGCCACACTGCAGTGTGGCAACTTTGATGTGGATTGGGGTGAGGACGCGGTGAGGTACTCGCCGCATGTGATTTCGGTTCAGCTGTCCCTGGCAGGGCTTCCGCGTCGTCATCTTCAGTGGTTTGCAGGCAGCAGGTCTCTGCAATGGTTCCACTGTGCCCCAACCAATCATTCAGAACGTGATTGGGATACCTGCCTGATCGCTCCATTGCAGTTCGAGCTGAGGAACGAAGATGATTCAATGGTTTGGCGAAGTGTGTAACGCTAACCCGCTCCCATCTCCATCAGGCGTTGAGCCGAGTCTCTCCAACTGATGGAACCCTCTGAGCCACGTAACTAATGCCAATAAGCCCGCACAAAGCCACGGATCGCAATTCATCGGCAGCTTTTGTTTCTTGAGCGGGGGACAAAGGACTTGAACCGATGACCTACACGTCTCTACGTTCCTCGTATCCCCTGATTACAGTGCAAGTTTGAGTACGCTCAGGTACACTTGTGCGGTGTTCTCGATGGAATATCCTGCCTTGTTTATCCCTCCATTGAACGACAGTCCTAGCAGCCTCGGCCATGAACATGAAACCTGTCTTTCGGATTTGCCTTTTCACACTGCTGACATCCCACGTCGTTTCGGCGGGAGACTGGCCGGCCTACCGTCACGATGCAGCCCGCAGCGGTTTCACGTCAGAGCCTCTCCCTGACTCCTTGACGCTCTGCTGGTCTCATCAGACGCCGCATCCACCTCGCACAGCTTGGCCGCGTTCGCAGCGCATGACCTTCGACCGAGCGGCGCATCCGATCGTTGCCAACGGTCGGCTTTTTTTCGGTGACAGTATTACCGGAACGATTGAAGCGTTGAACGCAGCCACCGGGGTTCGGCAATGGAGTTTTCCGACACGCGCGCCGGTGCGATTTGCGCCGGTATGGCATCGGGGAAAAATCTACGCGGCCAGTGACGACGGGTTTCTGTATTGCCTGAACGAAACCGACGGAAGTTTACTTTGGAAGAAACGCGGAGGCCCGGCTGATGCGATGGCATTGGGAAACGGCCGAATGATTTCACGCTGGCCGGCGCGAGGCGGACCGGTTGTGTATGACGACATCGTTTATTTTGCCGCCGGCATCTGGCCGTCGGACGGAATCAGCCTTTACGCCCTTGATCCCGACACCGGTGAAACCCTTTGGGTCAATGACACCGCTGGCTCGATCTATATGGGACAACCTCACGGCGGAGCCTATGCCAAAAGCGGCGTCGCCGCCCAGGGCTACCTTGCTGCAAGTGAGAAACAGATCTTCATGGCCACCGGACGGGGCGTGCCTGCTGCTTTCGATCGGGCGACCGGCGAGTTTCAATACCTCCACCTTCAAGCCAACACGCGACTGGGCGGTGCAGACATCGTGTTGAGTGACAGTTCCTTCATCAACAACGGCTACGCCTTTGATCAGAAGGCTGGCGAGACCGGACAGAAACTAGGAATCGGACCCGCCGTCGCCACGCCGGGCGGACTGGTCTGCAGCGTCAAAGACAAACGCCTTGAGTTTAAGTGGGAAGACCTTGAAAAGGTCGATCGCCGAGGAAACCCATTCACGGTCCGAGGTGTGAAGGAATCGTTCAGCACCGCACAGCCAACGGGAACCAGCGCTGTCGTTGCCTTGGATAAGATCGTAGTCGGCTCAAGCGGCAAGGTCGCCCTCTCGATGCTGGGGCAATCCGAGGAGATCTGGAACGCCGCCATTTCAGGTACGGCACACGGTCTCGCAATCGCCGACGGACGACTGTTTGTTAGTACCGATTCCGGCACGCTGTATTGCTTTTCAAAGCAGCAGAACAGTCCACGGATTCACGCCGCCGAGCCGATCTCGAATCCGTACCAATCCAACGAGCCTTTTGCGGAGGCCGCCAAAGAAATCCTGCGCCAGTCCAACATCAACGAAGGTTACTGCCTGGATCTGGGTTGCGGTGACGGAGCGCTGGCATTCGAGCTGGCAAAACGAACGGACCTGTTCATTTACGCGATCGATCCGGACCCTGCCAACGTGACGAGAGCACGCGAGAATCTGACGCGAGCCGGGCTGTATGGTTCGCGCATCATGGTTTTGCAGGCCGACCTTGAGGATACAAAACTTCCCATCTACTTTGCCAACCTGATCGTTTCCGCGCAATCGATGAGTCGTCCGCTAAGCGATGCGGCCAGATTGGAAGCCAATCGTAGCCTGCGGCCGTACGGGGGTGTGCTGGCCACCGGTAAACCCGGCAACATGAACATTTTCACCCGCGGCCCACTGGAAGGTGCTGGTGAATGGACGCATCAGTATGGCAATCCTGGTAACACTGCTAACTCTGCCGACGAATTGGTCAGCGGCCCGCTTGGCATGCTTTGGTTTGCGGATCTTGAGCAAGCGATGACGCAGCGACATGGACGTGGTCCGGCTCCCTTGCTCAAGAACGGCATCCTGTATTCCGAAGGTCTTAACGGAATTATCGCGGTGGACGCCTACAACGGCCACAAGCTTTGGGAATATGCCTTGCCCGATATCCTGAAGTCTTTCCACGGAGACCACTTGATGGGCACCAGCGGAACAGGCAGCAATTACTGCGTTTCCGATGACAGTGTGTATGTCCGCCACGACGACCGTTGCCTGCGAATCGACGCCCGCACGGGAAAATTGATTGCCGAATTCAGGGCTCCGAAAACGATGCAGGGAGACGACGGAATCTGGGGGTACATCGCCCACGAAGATGGACTCCTTTTTGGGTCGTTGTCTGATCCGGATCACGTCGTCACCTATCGATACCAACCCGGCGGAAACATGAAGGATCAGTTGACGGAGTCCAAGACCTTCTTCGCTCTGGACGCGATGACTGGAGAGTTAAAATGGCGATACGACGCAAAGCATTCACTGCGCCACAACGGCATCGCAATCGCGGCAGGCATCGTGATCCTGATCGACCGTCCGGTCGCGACCGTCGATCTCCGTCGCACGGGGCCGCAAGATCAGGAGAAACATGAGACGGGCAAGCTGGTGGCGCTCGATTTCGCCATCGGCAAAGTGCTGTGGGAAAATGACGAAGACATCTACGGAACCGTCTCGGCCATTTCAGCGAAGCACCGCACTTTGATGATGAGTTACCAGCCGACACGGTTTCGGCTCGCCAGTGAAATCGGAGGACGCATTTCAGTCTTTAGTCTCTCGGACGGGGAGTTGTTGTGGGAAAAGAAGTCGAAGTATGAATCACGCCCGATGATCAATGACCGCACGATCTACACTCAGGGTGGAGCGTGGGACTTGATCACCGGGGAAGACCGCCCGTTTAATTTCGAACGATCCTATGGCTGCGGTGTGCTGGCCAGCTCGCGTGACATGGTGGTCTTCCGCTCGGCGACATTGGGCTACTTTGATCTCAAACAGAACAAAAAGACCGAAGACTTCGGAGGCATCCGGCCGGGTTGTTGGATCAATGTTATTCCGGCGGGAGGTTTGGTTTTTGCACCCGATGCCTCGGCTGGATGCAGCTGCAGCTACCTCAATCAATCCTGGATCGCACTCCAGCCCGATGGAATTCGTCCGCCAACGATCGATCCCGCCGGCGCGTCCTCACCAAGAGCGATGAAGGTCACAATCAAGACAGCTCAACCGGCCGAGCGAACCATCCACTACACCTTGGACGGTTCTTCTCCGACATCGCGTTCGCACGTCTACATCAAACCCATCGAAATCTCAGAGACCGGACTACTTCGAGCACGCGCGTTTAGTCCAGGCGGACGCCCCAGTTCGGTCGCGGAAGCGTCCTTCGTCATCGATCCTGATTTGCTGCCCCTTGGCGACGCGGATTGGCGGGTTGAAGATGCGGCTGGTGCTAAGCCGCCAAGTGAATGGTCGATCGAAAACGGAACAATCAAGCAGACGTCCAACGTCATGGTGGGCGGAGCACGCGTGATGGAGAACGCCGCGAATGTTGAACGCTCAGGGAGCCTGTTCCTGCTGCAGAACGCGGAGGCCTTTGCCGATGGCGAACTGTCGCTTGAAATCAACTCCAGTGACGACGATGGAGTGGGCGTCGTGTTTCGCTATCAGGATCCTGAGAACTACTACCTCTGGTCGACACATGCCCAACGGCCCTTCCAAGCTCTCGCGATCAAACAAGGTACACGCTACGAAGTTCTGGCAGAAGAGGCCGAGGGATACCTGAGAGGAAAATGGTTTGCGGTGAAGTTCGTCTTTTCCGGATCTCAGATCACAGGATTCGTAAATGGTGAAAAGGAATTCGAGGTACAGGATCCCTCCTTCGCTTCGGGCGCCATCGGACTCTACTCCTGGGGCAACTCAGGCGTCCAATTCCGTAACGTCCGTTTCAAGACAAAGTGATTCAGTCGAACGCGTGAGTTTAGTTCAGAGTGAATCGCGGGTTTTTTCTTGAAGTTGGTACGGATATGCCGAGCACGCGCCCGGCCATACGGTTAGTCGCGTGGCCGCCAGGACCGAAAAGCACGGGAATAGTGCCACTCGAGAATCATCACCGTAAGAGTGATCATTGAATTGTTCGTCGTGCCCCTGTTGATTCCTCAAGTAAGAACAAATGTCCTCGTACGGAATCTTTATATCGTATTGCTCAGTCTGTGTAATAGACTTGAGATAATTCCCAAGAGTGGTCTTGGCAACACCTTGAGATCGAAAATCAGCTTCAAAGTTTGCAACATCGCCACCCGCAGTAAAGATGCCCACTTCGTAGTCAAAGCAATCATCCACCTAATACCTCTTTATTCTTCAGTTGGCCAACAAACCTATGGCTGAGCGTACCGCTAACACTAGACGGCATGACTGATATAAAACCAGCTACTGCGTAAACTGTGGAACTGTCGTAGGCGATTTTTGCCAAGCAGCTTCGTGCATGCGGCACGCCATGCGTGAGGAAGTGCCAACACAAGCTGGATCTGAAAGGTCAAACGCCTCAGCGTTTAGCAGAAACGACGGATCAGGCAGCCCCCAGTTCAACGAAGCCTTCACAGATGTTTTCGAATAGCGCACTCTCATTGTCATACACGCACACTTCGTCAACATTCATTTTTCGGAATGCTTCGTAGGTTCCTGCTTCTTTTTCAGCACCCTTGCGATGCAGTAAAGCCAACTGCCCAGGGAACAACGCATTCAGGTAGGCGGCACCTCCTTGCACTGTAATTCGCAGTTTTGACTGTGAAAGTAGACAGAGCTGAAATTCATTAAAGGACAGATGCGAATAATCGTCGTGCAGACTCTCCGCCATTATGACACCCAGTTCGGTAAGTTCTGATTTTTCACCCAGATTAAATACCTCGCTGTCGTCAGCAATGATCTTGGCGGTAGGCCGAAAATACACCACCTGCATCCTTCCAGTTGCCCACTTTGCCAATTGCATCAAAAACTCTTTGGACAAATAATTTACCGGAGGCCCGCCCCATTCGCTGTTGTATTTATTGAAGACCAATAGCAATGGAAGTCCGAATCCAAAGTCAACGTGATTCACATATTGAGCCGCAAAGTCCGGAACATCCCACCGTGAAACGTCCGGCAACTCGTGTGGCGTTTGAGCGATGCTAGGATAGTTGGCTACCCAGCCGCGACGCTCGTACTTTTCTTGGTGACGCGGTGAGAACCAATAGAAACACTTGGTATCACGACAGCTTATTGTCTGTTCCAACAACCCCTGTTGATGAAGATGGTATGCATAGCCGATGTGGTAGTACATCTCAAAACCAAATTCACAGCCTTGCGAATCCACGATTGCACTTGGGTATGTTGCAATGGGTTGAACGGACCCATTCCCAGCGAACGCTGACTTCACCACACTCATGAGAGTTCTAATCTTCATGACAATTCTCTCCAAGTTGCTAAGCAGCGCGTCGACGCGGAGCGTTCACTGAAGGCAACGGAACGACACCTGCAGCGTGATACCGAATCTCTTTCGCTGCAACTTGCAGCGCCGATGCTATCACCTGGTGCATGTCGAAGTAACGATAACTTGCCAACCGGCCACCTGCGATGTAGTTCGCAGGTAACATCGCTAGATACTTCTGCTGCAACTGCTCGTTGGTATCATTATTTATCGGATAGTACATTTCTTGCCCAAACTTCCACGACGTTGGATACTCTTCAGTAACCACAGTGTGGGAAGTCTCCACTGGCTCAAAGTGCTTGTGCTCGACTGTTCGCGTGTACGGGACGTCACGTTCTGTGTGGTTAATGGCGGCGACACCTTGATAGTCGGCCACATCATGAGTGCGTTGCTTGAAACGTAATCCACGCCAGTCATGGGTACCAAGTTGATATTCAAATAGCCGATCCAACGGTCCGGTATAGACGATCTTGGTAGCTTTACTCTCCAATTTCTCGCGATCGGCAATAAAGTCAGCACCGGTTTCCACAGGGACACCATGCAACAGCTTTTTAAATAATTGCGTATAGCCACCGATGGGAATGCCGCAGAATCGGTCATTGAAATAGTCGTCATTCCAAGTCAGCCTGATGGGAATGCGACGAATAATGGATGCCGGAAGTTCTTTCGGATCCCGCCCCCACTGCTTTCGCGTGTAACCGTAGATGAACGTCTCGTAGATCTGCCGACCCACCATCGACAGAATCCACTCCTCAAGATTCGAGGGTTTGTCGATCTTGATTCGCTCTGCTTCCAGTCGTTCGCGAGCCTGCTGCGGCGTGCTGACTCCCCAAAGCTGGTAGAGGGTCATAAGGTTGATCGGAAACGAATAGAAGTTTCCACGGTAGTGCACTTTAGGGCGGTAGCTGAACCGGCTGAATGTTGCAAACTGGTGGACGTATTTCCACACCGCTTCACTGTTGGTGTGAAAAATGTGCGGTCCGTATTTGTGGACATGAATACCGTCGTTGTCCTCGGTATGACAATTCCCACCTATGTGATGCCGCTGCTCGACCACCAAGCATCGTGCACCGGCATCGGTCATTTGGCGTGCGAAAACTGATCCAAAAAATCCACTCCCCACAATCAAATAGTCATACATGCCTTCTTTGCGCCCTCATGGCTCAAGAAACTTTCAGTATTTAATCTATAGATAGTAGTCTTTTTTTCACAACTGGCACAATACAGACATCTACCCTCGACACCCATATAAAAATAGTTGAGAAATCCAAGTTCTTTTCCGCATCAAATACACTTCGACATCACTCACCCCCGTCTTTCTTATTGATTAACTCAATGATTTTTGCTTGGTTGGGAAGATGCGTACTCATTGCCCCCATCAACCACTTCGCCCCCATCAACTACTTCATTGCTGTAAGAAGACCCACCATCATTCCCGCGATTCCTAGCCCCAGACCGATGCGGTTATTCCCGTTTCCACTCATCCACTGTTCACTTCTTTCTTGTATCGTAATTTAGTAATGGAATGTGCAACCAACAGAAGCGATCCAGAAACAAAGAGCGAACCTGACAACAACGCCAATACAAAGCCAGTCAACCATGACTGAAAGATCAACGTGAAGAGCCGGACCGTTAGCGGTTCTTCTAGTCCGTTAGTAAGGATGTCGCTGTAAATCGGTTGGTCTACCTCTTCCAGCGCCCACGAAAGAAAGAAGATTGCCAAAGCAATAACCAAATTCCCAACAACTAAAAAACCATATTTCATCTTGCGTATTTTCATCCTTTACCAACTTAATCGCTCGCCCGTCACTCACCCTTCAACGGCATCCTTGCGAGGATATTTGGTTGGATCGAATAAAGCGATCTCTTCCCACATCTCATCGTTGATGAATTCGCAGAGGGCAAATAGCCAAACAGAACCGTCTAGAGATGAGAATTTATCGTCCATTTGAGGGAAGGTTATACTATCTCTACACTTCTTGACCTGACTACGCGGAAACACTGCGATTATCGCAGGGTGTCCACTCCCTCCGGGTGTACTTAGCCTTTTCTTCAAGGTCTGCTGGTGACTACCTGAACTCCCCACATAGAATTGCACCATTGTGAGTGAGAGAAACTTGATCGGGAAATCTGCTGAGGTGAGAAAGAGACACGTGAAACGAACAAGAAGTCAGCTGAGCGTTGCTACCTTGCAATCTGATCATCGGTAAATTCTTCACATAGTTTTCTCAATTCAAATTTGATATTGGCCGCGTCAAACGGTCAATAAAAGCTGAGTAGACCTCATAGGCTTGACTCATATATTCCCGAATTTGCTCAGGCTTACACCTGCGACTAAGAGAACTACGAAAATAGATAAAACTCCCCGGGGCGGTCTCGACGCTAACTCCTTTGCGTTTCGCGAACTCATTCAATAATTCATTGTCAAAACACTGTCGCACCAATTGTTGGTCATCCCCGGCGAGTACAAAATTGTCGGAGAATTCAGGGTGTTCTACGAAATCGATGTCTTGCATGCCTATGGCAGCACCAAGCTTATGAAAGATACTTTCGGGTCTCAGAGAAAAATTCGGTAACTCCAAGGCCTCTGACTCCATAGCCACAACTGTTTGTCGGTGTGTTTGAGAATGTTCGCCACCCCCGGTTGTGTACTGATAATCAAAGATCGTAAGCCGTGCGAGGTCCGTCTCTGTTGACATCACATTGCGTATTTTGCGACCACGGCCCTTATTGAACAAAGGAAATTTTTGCATTCTCGCAGACAAATCTTCACTCTGGGTCGCAGAAAAATGGAGCCCGAGTTCTTCGGCAATTGCCTGCAAGGCTGCAGTTCGCTTTTTCTCGAGATGCAAAAACAGCCAAATGAGAAATCCCACCAGCACAATGACTCCTCCACCAATCACGATTGGCAAAAATATTCTTTCCATTGCTATGCCTTCTTATTAGGTGAATTTTTCTAGAGAGTGAGCGATATTCATTCGCGGGCGAACATTATCTTCAATAGCGTGTTTCAAGATTGATTACATGGCATAAAGCAATTGTCCCACGACCACAAATATTATAAGCATGGCTGTTATGCCAACGGTGAACATCAAAACCTGCCACATGCACTTAGCAGTTGCCAAGTTGACGCCTATTTACCCGACAGCAAAACCAATCGTCTTAGCATGGAAGATCACACGTTAGCGTGCGGGTGTACGCCTCGAGCAGAACTGGACCATGTGAATGAGAGAATTTTGATCAGGCATACTTGTCAGAAAAGAATTTCCATCATGCCTCAGAAACGCCACACAGTCGATCAGCAAAGGAACGGGTCGCGGTCCTGCGTGTACGGTTTAGCGTCCATAGTTGGGAAAGATGGCAGGAGTGGGAAAACGGTCTTCATGACCATCGCTTGAATCCTTCAGATACTCCTCGCGTGGAACGTGGACATCGGGCCAGACTGCAGGACGAATACGCACGACTCTAGCTGGGCGAATACCCTCGGTAATCAGATCAGACTCAAAACGTATTTGAATTCCGCTACTCCCCAAGGGAGGCTCACCATCCACTTTCTTCACATCCAAAATTGGGCCTTTCGAGGCCATCTGAGCCGTTCCTGCGGTGCCGCCAGCCCAGTGCTTCAGCGTATTTTCTGATGCTGCCAGTAAAGCTTGCGTACCCTTCTTGAAATCGGCATAGAGAGCATCATCCATGCCGCCGAATAGTGTGGCCGTCACTGTCGCACGACCAAATTTGCCATACTCGACTTGATTGACCCAAGCTGGCATCCAGCGACTGCGAATAAAAGCCTTGTGCGTTTCATTCTGATTGCGGATGGCACGCTTGATCGCCTCGTCATCCAACCAGATATCCGAAATGTGAAATCGCGTGAACACACCACCAGGTGTCGGCTTCCAAGTGATTCCAAGTATGACCATTTGGCCATGGAGGGGCTTTTTTCCACTTGCGGGCCAAACCCCTTCGGCAATGAGATCTTCGATCCCCATATACTCGCGACCTCGCCAGATGCGGGTTGCGGCATCAAAGGTCATCGTTTCTTCACTGCCCGTGTCAGCGTCTCGTGCTTTGCCCGCGCGACTGCCAACGACTAGCCCCTTCATGTTTGTGACATCAACTTCCTTCAATTTCCACACTTCACCCTTGCGTTGGCAGTAACTAGGTTCGTCTTCAAGCAGGAGGACGTGGTTCTCTGCAGGTGCGGTGCCAGTACCTGCGTTGCCTGCCTTTCTAGTACGGTTGTCGATCGGCAATACGGGTACGGCAGAAACTTCCGGGTTGGGTGGCAGAAAGGCCTTAACATGCAGCATCGTTCCCAGCGGGATATCTCGGAGATCCGCCGCTGCGCCATGATAGCGAACGATACCGTAGGGAAGCATTACAAACGGATGCGGACTGGTAAATCGAAATTTACCATTTCCTTGAATACGGATACTGCCACGACGATTGGCATGATCCACAAACACCAGTTCACCCCGATAGGAATGCGCCTTTTCCACCGCAGGAAATTTTCCGTTCGTGGGTCGATAGACTTCGGATTCTTTGCTCCCAGTTGCTGGCTGTTCTCCAACTGCTTTCACATGAACCAAAAAACAAACAGCGACCAACAGCAAAGAGGCAAAAGAAGATGCCCGATGGCTTGTAGTTGGGAGTAAAGAACAACTTGCCTGAAACATGAATCAGTACTTCGGGAAGATGGCCGGGGTTGGGAAGCGATCCACGGGGTTACTGCCGTCACCGATAAATTCTTCACGGGGGAGCCTGACATGGGGCCAGTTGCCGCCAGGGCGGATGCGAACGATCCTGCCAGGACGGATGCCTTCGGTGATGAGGTCCGTCTTAAAGCGAACCTGGATACCACTACTACCAAGGGGCACCTTTCCGTCTGTCTTGAGCACCTCGAGAATCTTGCCGCGCGAGGCCATGTGCTCGGGACCATAGTTACCACCAGCGTGCTTCAGAGTGTTTTCGACTCCATTCATCATGGCGGAAACATCCTTCTTGAAATCGGCATAGAGCGATTCATCCATGCCACCGAACAGAGTCGCCGTAACTGTTGCGCTACCGAACTTGCCATATTCGACGGAGTCGATCCACGCGGGCATCCATCGACTGCGGATAAAGGCCTTGTGCGTTTCAGTCTGATTTTGGACCGCACGCTGTATCGCGGTTTCATCGAGCCAGATATCCGAAATATGAAAGCGAGTGAACACGCCGTCTGGCGTTGGCTTCCAGGTGATCCCGAGCAGGACGGCCTGCCCATCGAGAGCTTTCTTTCCACTGGCAGGCCAGATGCCTTCGTCGATGAGATCCGCAACACTGAGCCTCTCGCGGCCACGCCAGATACGGGTGGCGGCGTCGAAGGTTATCTTCTCCTCACCGGCCTCGTCGTCTTCGCCTTCCTTCAGGTCGCGACTGGCGACGATCATCCCCTGGTTGTTCTTGAGGTCCACTTCCTTCAGCTTCCAGACTTTACCCTCGCGTTGGCAATGACTGGGTTCGTCTTCAAGGAGGAGCACATGATTCTCGGCGGGAAAGATTCCCGCGCCACTGTAGCCCGAGTTTTTCTTTTTATTGTCCACCGGCAACACCGGCACAACAGAAACCTTTGGGTCCGGTGGAAGAAAAGCACGGAGATGCAGCACAGTGCCGAGGGGGATATCCCGTAGATCTGCTGGCGCACCATGATAACGCACGATCCCGTACGGAAGCATGGCGAAGGGGTGCGGAGCGTTTCGGAAATACTTGCCCACCCCCTCCACGCGAATGCTACCGCGACGATTGGCGTGATCCACGAACACGAGTTCGCCTCGGTAAGCATGCGCCTTTTCTAGCGGCGGAAACTCCCCGGCCACAGGGCGGAAGACTTCGTCCTGGGCTCTGGAAGTGATGGCGAGCAAGGACATGCCAAGGTAGACCGTAACGACCCGGCAGGTCGATTTGAGTTGTGTCATCATTCGATTTCCGAGAATCAGTATTTCGGGAAGATGTCGGGGGTCGGAAAGCGATCCTCGGGGCTGTTGTTGAACAGGTACTCCTCCCTCGGAATCTGCGTCTTGGGCCAGCTTTCTGGTCGAATACGGACGACTCTGCCCGGGCGAATCCCTTCGATGATCAGGTCAGTCTCAAACCGGATTTGGATACCACTGCTGCCGAGGTGAATTTCTCCGGTTACCCGGGTGACATCAAGAATTTTGCCAGTGGAAGCCATGTGGCTGGGGCCATAGTGACCAGCTGCGTGCTTCAGTGTATTCTCGGCTCCATTCATTTGTGCCCCAACGCCCTTACGAAAGTCGTTGTAGAGCGAGGAATCCATGCCACCAAAGAGCGTTGCGCTAACGGTCGCACGACCGAACTTGCCGTACTCAACGGCATCGACCCAGGCGGGCATCCAGCGACTGCGGATAAAGGATTTGTGCGTCTCAGTCTGAAATTGTGCCGCCTGCTGGATAGCTTCGTCGTCCAGCCAGATGTCCGAGATGTGAAATTGTGTAAAAGCGCCACTGAGCCCGTCCCCCGGTGCAGGCTTCCATGTGATCCCAAGTAGGACAGCCTGCCCATCGAGTTGTTTCTTGCCGCTGACGGGCCACGCTTCTTCCGCAATCAGATCTGCGACTCGAATGCGTTCTCGGCCGCGCCAGATACGAGTCGCGGCATCGAAGGTCAACTTTTCTTGCATGACATTGCCGTCACCGCCATTCTTCAACTCGCAGCTGGCAATGATGGTCCCCGCGTTGTTGTTGAGCTCCACTTCTTTCAACTTCCAGATCTTTCCTGCGTGAAGGCAGTGACTAGGTTCGTCTTCAAGCAGGAGCACATGATTCTCGGCGGGTGCGGTACCTGTTCCACGATAATGCCCGACATCTTTTGCCTTGTTGTCGACCGGCAATACCGGCACAGCGGAAAGCTTCGGGTCAAGCGGGAGAAAGGCTCGGACATGCATCACAGTCCCGAGCGGAATGTCGCGTAGATCCGCCGGAGCACCGTGATAACGGATGACACCGTAAGGAAGCATGGCGAAGGGCTGCGGGTCGTTTCGGTAGAACTTGCCCGTCCCTGCAACACGCACGCTGCCTCGACGATTGGCATGATCCACGAACACCAGTTCGCCCCGATAGGAGTGCGACTTTTTCAGCGAGGGAAATTGTCCAGATTCGGGTCGGAAAGGCTCGTCTGCGAAGCTGAAAGAAGCGGCCAATGAGAACAGAAAAAATGCGAGGCAGTACGGCACAAACGAGAGCAGTACCCTCAAAAGCCAACGGGTTAGCGCGGAACGATCTCCGCTACCATGAAATCCCTCGTTTACGCTTCGGGTTCCCCTTGTCTGTCCTGTCATACGTCGATCACCTTGTTGCTATCACCGAATGAATCGGTTTCGACCCCCATCCGTTGCGCCATCAGGAGTAGCAAATTGCTCATGTGGGCGTCCGGGTTTGCGGGGCGGCTGCAAAGTCCGTAGTGCTCACCGGGCTTGTCGAGTTGATAACCGTCAAAGTGGCCCTGATTGAAGTCGAGATGGCGACCGTGCTTCAGACCGAGGTCGGAACCGCCGGCGAACACCAGCGGAAGATTGGCGTTGCCGTGACTGTGGCCATACGACATGCCACTACCAAACAGCGCCATCGTTGATCCCAGCAGCGGCTTTCCATTGACGTCCTTCGTCTCTTCGAGTCGCGAGAGGAAGTAGCCGAATTGCTCGATGGCGAACGTATCGTAATTCGTGAGCTTTTCCATGTAGCCTTCATCACCGCCGTGATGACTCAGTTGGTGGCGCGACTCGGTGATGCCGATTTCCGGAATGGCAAAGGCGTCTCCCTCGCCACCCAGGCTGAACGTGGCCACTCGCGTGACGTCCGTTTGGAACGCGAGCACCATCAGGTCATAGACCGTTCGGAAATAGTCGCCCGCCTGGGTCTTTGCAATGTCCCGATTGGTGCGTTTGCGATCGGCAGCGGAGATTTCAGGCAGCGGTGTATCAAGCCACCTATCTGCTCGACGCGTACGAATCTCTGCTTCACGAACTGAGGTGAGGTATTGGTCGAGGCGTCCTTTGTCGGCCGCTCCGATCTTCTGCTCAAGCCGGCGCACTTCCGCGAGGTTGTCATCAAGGACGCTGGCTTTGCGACGCAGAGCCCTCCGCTGAGCAGCGATACCGCCTTTGGGTTCCTCGAAAAGAGACGCAAAGATTTCACTGCAACGACGCATTGCGGGAAGCTGGACGCCGTCCGCCGTCCAGGCCAGTGAACCCTGTGTCAGGGCAATCTCCATCGAAGGATAACGCGTGTGCTGCGCCGTCACTTCGGCCATCTTCTGATCCACAGAGATGGTATTGCGTTCCGAAGCGCCGATCTTCCCGCCGGTCAGCCAGATGTTGATGCAGTTGTGATGGTGCCCGAGGCTTCCCGGATGATGCAAACCGCTCACAGGAGTAACTACCTCACGATACTTCTCCAGAGGCTTCAGTGAGCGAGAAAATTCATAGTCTTTCCCCGGCGTGGTGATCTGATAGTTCAATGAATGCACGCCATTGGCGAGGTAGACGAAGGCGCTGCGTCGAGGAGCCTCCGCTTGCTGCTCTGCCGCGTTGAGGGGCATCATGCATTCGAGAAATGGAAGCGAGATGCAGGTGCCCATCGCACGCAGGGCATGACGGCGGTCGATCAACCACGATTGGGTCCGAATATTGCTCATTCTGACTTTCCTTGGTTCATGTTTCTGGCTTGGCAAAAGCAACTTGCGGTCGCTCACCGTTTTTGGATCAGTTCGGAAAGGGCCACGGCACGCACGATGTCTTTGACCCCATATTGGTTCTTCTTCGCTTCTTCCTGAATCAACTTCAGATCATCACGGTCATCCACAGTAAGCACACGCCGCAGGGCGTAGGTGCAAAGGTGTTCGATGAAGGCTCGCGCGACTTTGTCACGGTCCTCAAGTAGCAGTTGCTTGAACTCAACCGAGCCGGTGAACGGACGGCCGTCAGGCATCACCCCCGAGGCATCGACCAGTGGATCCTCGCCCACACCTGTGGCAACTTGCTCACGAGTGCGCCACTGGCCGATGGCATCGTACTGGTCAAATGCCAGCCCCAGCGGATCAATGTTACGATGACAAGCCGCACAACTCGCGTTGGCAGCGTGTGCTTCAATTCTCTGGCGGATGGTGATCTTGGTTCCTTTGGGCGGAATGGGCTCGATCGGGTCCACATTGGCGGGAGGTGCCGGCGGCGTCCTGTTGAAAATCGCTTCGCTCAGCCAGACGCCGCGATGAACCGGGCGATGACGCGTTCCGTCAGAAGTCAGTCCGAGCACCGCTCCCATCGTAAGCAGACCGCCACGATGGTCGTCAGGCTTCAGCGAGACGCGTTCAAAACCACCTTTCTTCGGTTCCGGAAGTCCGTAGAAATCACACAGCCGGGCGTTGGCCATCGTCCAGTCGGAAGCAAGGAAGCTATCGATCGGCAAGTTCTTTGTGAGCATCTCGCGAAAGTACTCAACCGGTTCCTGTCGCATGCTCGTCTCGAGCCAGTCATCGTAGGCGGCGTAGAGTCTTTTATCCGGAGGAAACATTCCAACGCGGTGAAGCTGGAGCCACTGTCGCGAGAAGTCTTCGATGAAGCGGTTGACCCGGTCGTCTGTCATCATCCGGTCCACTTCTTGCTTCAAACCCTCGCTGTTCAGGTCGCCCATCGAAACTGCGTTGAAAAGCGCATCGTCGGGCATCGAACTCCAAAGGAAGTACGAGAGCCGCGAGGCAAGCTCCCAGTTGGTTAGCCGTTCGCGGGCTTCAGGCTCGCCTTCGACGAGATAGATGAAGTTTCTGGAGGTCAGTATGCTCTGCAACGCAATTCGATAAGCAGCAGCCGCGTTTTCACCTGCCTCGCGCTCGACGCGGTAAGTTTCCAGATAGTCCTTTAACTCTTCCTTCTTCACCGGTCGCCGCCAAGCACGTTCGGCGAAACGCCCGAGATGTTCCGCGACCACCTCAGTAGTCGCGTCGTCTGATGGCAGCACACCATCACGCTGGGATTTCTCCGCCTCCGTGACCAACGGCCCCTCCCATTCGATCCAATCGAGGATCACTGTTGAGAAGATGCCGTTGCCTTCGCCATCGAACATCTGCGGAGCATTGGGGTTGAGCAGCAGGGTCTCACTGCTGTGTGTGAAGATGTAACCGCCCCGACTGGCGAGCGCATTGCGGAAGGCGGCACCACCACGTCTGTCCACAACATCCGTGGCCACCACGGCGAAATGCAATTGGGTTGGCATCTCGAGAAACACCTCAAACTCATAAATCTGCGGGGTGTCTTCCGATGCCGTGATGTCAAATTCAATGAGTCCGTCAACCGTCTCCTCACTAGTCTGCTTGCCGATGCTCAGATGCGCCGGTTGGCCGCCGGGTGGACGGATCCCACTGGCCTGCAGTCGGAGTTTGTAGAGACCGCTGTGTTCCGGACCCGTCCGTCCAAACCAGCTGGAAGACAACGCCGGCTGAACTCGGCCAGGAAAAAGGAGATAACGTAGCGGCCGCTTGATACCGAACCGGTCCAATGCCTCCTGCTGACTCTTCCCGCCGCTGTAACGCAAATCCTCGGCAGTCTTGCGGATCTTACGGGCCTCGCTGGACGCAGCAGGAAAGGCGCGGTCGAGCACAATGTCGGCCGCGCGGTAATAGCGATCCACATGGGAAGGCGAGAGCGCTAGCTGCGCTCCGATGCGTTCATAACCATGCCACAACGTGTCCTCGTTCAGCTCTCCCGGTTTGGCCGGATCATATCGAACGCCTAACAAATCATAGACCGTGTTCTGATACTCCTTCCGGCTTAAACGATAATGCGATACCGTTGGCCGCGCCGCCATTCGTGCCGCTCGCCCCTCCTGAAGCAACGAGTCGA
>DOPG01000443.1 GCA_003513555.1 Rhodopirellula sp.
CTTGCGGTTGTCGTAACACCGTACGAGGGGAAAGAAGAATGAGCCTTGCTGAAATGAATCTCGCTGATGACTGGCTACGACGAGGGATTATTTTCTTCATCTTCGTGACTGCCTCGGGAATTACTGACATAGCCTCAGTGCCTTCTCTTGCTGATCAAACGACCAACCAGCAGCTGATCACGGTATATCCCGCCACTTATCAGATCAAAGGAAAACGTGATCCCCTGCAGTTGATTGTCACCCTGTCAGAGAAAGGGCAAACACTCGACGTAACACGCGAGTGCACCTACGAAGCAGACACGGATGTGATCAACGTCACGGATACTGGCTTGATCATGGCAAAGAGCAATGGAGAAAGCACCATCACCATTCGCTGGAAGAATCTGACATGCCAAACCACTGTCAAAGTCATCGGCACCGAAAAGCCACAGCCCATTTCATTCGACCATGACGTGCTACCAGTCCTTGCACAGACTGGTTGCAGCGGCGGGTCATGCCATGGGGCACCTCACGGCAAGGCTGGCTTCCGACTTTCGCTCTTCGGATCAGATCGCGAGTTAGATCGTGTTTCGCTGACCCAAGAACTATACGGGCGTCGGATCAACCCGATTGAGCCTGCGAAAAGTTTGCTTCTTCAAAAGCCAAGCATGCAAATTGCTCATCAGGGGGGAAAACGTTTTTCGGTCGCCGAACGACCTTACCGAGTCCTTCATGACTGGATCTCCGAGGGGTGCCAGAACAAAAAAGATGATGTTGCATGCATCGGGATCGAAGTTTTCCCGAAGGAAAATCGACTTCTGAAATCTCCTGGTTGGAAACAACAGTTTTCTGTGATTGCGAGTTTTGCAGATGGCAGAAAACGCGACGTCACACAATTGGCCAAGTACGAGACATCGGACCCGTTGGTTGCAGTGACCAATCGCACAGGTCTAATAACGGGATTACGGCGTGGAGAATCGGCCATCATCATTCGTTACCTCAACCACATTGAAACGCCGCTGATGACTTTCATCAAAGACGCCAAAGATTTTCAATGGGCCGCACCGCTACCAGCCAATGAGGTAGACATCCACGTTCAAGCCAAGCTCAAAAAACTCCAATACCTGCCAGCCAGTCAATGCAAAGACCATGAGTTTGTCCGACGTATCTTTCTCGACACGATTGGCACCTTGCCCAGCCAAGCCGAGTCCGAAGCATTTGTCGCTGATGACAGGCAAAACAAAAGAGCTTTACTAATCGATGAACTGCTCGAAAGAAACGAATTTGCAAAGTTCTGGGCCCAAAAATGGGGTGATCTCTTACGCGTATCCACCAAGCTGATCGGAACCGCCAGCACCCATAAATTCAACCGTTGGCTTGAACACAGTGTATTAAGCAACCAGCCCTATGACTCTTTTGCCCTTGACATCCTGCTTGCAACCGGCAGTACACGTCAATATCCAGCGGGCAACTTCTACCGGTCCGCAGGCGACACCAGTGATGCGATGGAGACAGCCGCACAGGTCTTTCTTGGAACAAGAATTCAATGTGCAAAATGCCACAACCATCCTTTCGAACGGTGGACACAGGAAAACTACTACGGACTAAGTGCGTTTTTCAATCGCATTGAGAGATCACGGACTTCGCGAAAAGAAGAAGTGCTACTCTGGTCGCGAAACGATGGTGAAGTCCGATTGCCAACCACAGGCGAGACAGTGAAACCTTGGGTTCCAAATGCAGACAGTATCGCGGATCTCCCCGGTGATCGCCGCCAGGCTTTTGCTAGCTGGTTGACCACCCACGATAACCCCCTGTTCGCAAGAGTCGAAGTCAATCGCATATGGACTCATCTGATGGGTCGTGGGATTGTCGAACCATTTGATGATTTCCGAGATTCGAATCCGCCAGCAAATGCTGCTCTATTGAACTCTCTCGCGAACATGTTCGTTAAGAGTGGGTATGATCGGAAAGCGATCATCCGAATCATTTTGAACAGCGAAACCTACCAGGCTTCGTCGCAACCGGTTGAAAATGATCAAAGCGGCCTGAAATACGCCTCGCATTACAACTCACGAATCTTAACCGCTGAACAGTTGGTCGACGCCCTCGGATTTGTTACCGGAAAACCGCAACAATTCTTCGGCGTCCCCAAGGGAACCATGGCAACATGGCTGCCCGCGCCTGACCTGCGTCCCCACGACCGAGGTCGGATTGGTGACGTTGAGTTCCTGAAAGTATTTGGCCAACCTGAAAGGCAAAGCGCGTGCGAATGCGAACGCAGCGACGATGTAAGTTTGGGGCAGGCACTCGAATTGATCAATGGAAAGTTGGTCGCAGAAATGCTTTCAGATCGCTCCAACACATTCCATCAACAACTCGATGCTGGCACAGATCCAACCATCATCATTGAATCCCTTTACAGGCGTGCCCTATGCCGCTCTGCCAGTGAAGCCGAAATGCAAATCCACAGCGACTACCTGGCTGAACGTCAAGACATCCACCTCGCGATGGAAGATATCTGCTGGGCAATTCTGAACCGTACCGAATTTCTGTTTCAACATTAGAACAGCAGTGATCAGCTGGCAGCGAGCAAGGCCTACGTTTCGACGCCAGCATGTTATTCAGCGTAAATCATTTCCAGCACAACATTGCAAACACTCGATCCTGCGGGCAACTCACCAATATAAATGAGCAACAAGCAAATGGATTACCGGAAACATTGGCGACCGTGCTGGGCCTTTGTCTTACTGACTTCCCTGAGTCTCCAAGTAAATGCAGATGATACCGTCAGTTTCGTGGCAAACGTAGCGCCGCTGTTGCAAAAACAGTGTGTTACCTGCCATGATGCTGAACTCTCCGAAGCAGACTACAGAATCGACACCTACCAACATTTAATGCGACTAGGGGATGGCAGTCCTGCTGTGATTAGTCGCCAACCCGACAAAAGCAAACTTTTTCAGGTCCTGGTTCATGAGGATGAAACACTACGGATGCCATCGGACAGTGATCCGCTTTCAGAAACTTCCATCAATCTTATAAAAACTTGGATCAAACAGGGTGCTGCCTTTGACGGAGGCTCGCAAGATCAACCACTCAATTCGCTCTTGCCTGCACGACAACATCCCCTCCCTCCAACAAAGTACCCGGCCGCCATACCACTGTCCGCGTTGGCATTTCACCCCTCACAAAGCCAGTTATTGGTGGGTGGTTATCACGAAATCACCATTTGGAATCTGAACGGGAAACTTGCCAGCAGAATACCCAATCAGGGCGAAAGAACCTATTCAATCGACCCACACCCCACACTCCCACACGTGCTAACTTCCAGTGGAACCCCGGGGCTCATCGGAGAGGTTCGAGTTTTTGATTTGTCCACCGGAACACTCGATTCTGTACTGACCATCGCTGATGAAGTGATCTTGGATGCCCGTTACAGTCCTGACGGAAACACCATTGCAGTGGCTATGCCAGATGGATCAACACGTCTGATTGATTGCAAAACGGGTACTGAAAAACTTGAACTATTAGGACACTCAGATCAGGTGGTTTCGGTAGCTTGGCACCCCGATGGGAAACGCCTGGGAACAGCGAGCCGTGATCACACCGCCAAAATTTTTGATTGCCAAAGTGGTGCCTCAGTAGCAACGTTCACCGGACACACCAAGCCAGTCAACGATGTAGCATTCGTGAATCATGACCAAGCGATCAGTGTGAGCGATGATGGAACGGCACAATTATGGAGTGTACGTGACGGAAAACGCATTCGAGAATTAGCAAAGAACAAGGCCCCCATTCTGACGCTCGCAATGGCCCCCGAACAATTTGCTGTTTCAGGGGCATTAGACACACAATGGTTTAAACGTGATGGAAGCCAGCCCCTTAAGCGGTTCAATGATTCCAATGCTTGGACTACGATCACGGTGTTTGATTCCTCGGGCGAAACCTTTGCTTCCGGCACCCAAGCGGGTCAAATCGTAGTCCGCAAACACGAATCGGAGCCACTACGGTTTGATGCGATCCCAGGTCGCTAAAAAGAAGGCGGGGCGTTTACAAGATGAAAAATATTTTCTTTCCGATCTTGAGTGGCACCGCGGTGTTTCTTGAATAGATGGATCGAGATGGAACTTGGGAACCGAGCATCCACTGACATTCATTCAGCAACAGTTTTTTATTCCTCCAACCTGCGATGAGCAGGACACCGCATGGCCAGCAAAACCAACAGTGTGCGCAAATTCACGGAGTGCCTGAACATTGCTGATATGTCTGATGACAGTGACGATATATCTCGTCGTCGTTTCATGGACAAGTTGAGCCAACAAGTCGGATTCGGAATGCTTGCGAGTGGCTGCATGCTGGGCACGTCAGACTCGACCACTGGCCAGGAAATAGCCAGTAGCATGCCACACGACGAGTACGCCAAGCATGATGCGATTAGCCTCGCAACCCTGGTGCGTACAGGACAGATTAGTGCCGAAGAACTGTTGGATGCAGCGATTCAGCGTTTGGAGATGGTTGATCCGCAAATCAATGCAATCGCCGGACGGATGTATGACGAGGCCCGCACTGCCGTCCGTCAAGGTCTACCAAACGGTCCATTTACTGGCGTTCCCCTGCCCGTAAAAGACATCAGCTTTCCCATGAGAGGCGTTGCTTCAGAATATGGATCCAGGCTTTTCGAAGATCGCATATCGAAACGAGACAGCACGGCTGTTGCGCGACTCCGACGCGCGGGCCTCGTTCCTTTTGCCCGCACTCGAGTTCCGGAATTGGGAATTTTACCCACAACAGAATCCACCTTCGGCGGCATCACTCGAAATCCATTTGCACTTCATCGCACAGCAGGTGGATCATCAGGAGGTAGTGCAGCTGCCGTTGCGTCTGAAATCACCCCCATTGCGACGGCAAGTGACGGTGGTGGATCCATTCGCATTCCAGCTGCATGCTGCGGACTCTTCGGTCTAAAACCTACACGTGCTCGAGTGCCGCTGGGTCCAGATGGGTTCGAAGCATGGGGTGGCTTGGCGGTATTGCATGCGGTCACCCGCTCGGTTCGCGATAGCGCGGCGTTACTGGATGTCATGTCCGGTACAGCAGCGGGTGATCCCTACACTGCACCACATCATGATGGAACTTTTTTGCAACAGGCAAAACGCGACCCGGGCATGCTCCGCATCGCCATGGTCAAAACAATGCATCCGACCACAGAAGTTGCTCCAGAGTGCCTGCAGGCGTTACAAGAATCGGCGGCCGTGTGTGAATCGCTGGGACACAAAGTCGAAGAGACGACGGATGAATTCAATCGTCAATTTTCATTTCAGGAACTACGCCAGGCGCATGGGCTGACCGTTCTGGTAGCAGTCCGCCGTCGTGTTCTCACACGTCTCAAGGAAATCGGCCGCGAACTGCGTGACGAAGACCTTGAACCTGTCACGCGTTTCTATCACGACTATGCCGAACAGTACACGGCAGTCGAACTCGAAGACGCACGCAATGCGTTTTTCCGAGCCGCTCGGCAAATGTCAGACTTCCTGTCACGCTACGACGTGATCATGACGCCCACCTTGGCAACGCCGCCAGTCAAACATGGAGAGATCTGCCTCACGGGTATGGCTCAACAGGTAATCGATGGCCTGCTGCAGTTCATCCCATGTACACAAATGGCGAATTGGACAGGCCAACCGGCGATGTCCGTCCCACTCAGTCAGACTCAAGCCGGCCTGCCGGTGGGAACTCAATTCATGGGTAAATTTGGGGACGAAGCCACTCTATTCCGTCTTGCGGGACAACTCGAAAAAGCCCACCCTTGGGACGCCCGGCGTCCCAAGCTCGATACGACCACGGCTCATTGACCAAACTGGGTGAAGAGTGAATTCGCTGGTCATGAATGGTTGCCACTGCCAAGCGTCTTATTTGCGACAAGTGAACCAGCACACCTTCCCTGCCTGACTTGTCTGATCCTCGACATGCCAAAGTGACACCGCCCAAGAGATAGCGAAGGCACAAGCTGCTTTCGTAAACAAGCAAGTGACCCACTTCATAAGAGCACTACACCGTTTCA
>DOPG01000287.1 GCA_003513555.1 Rhodopirellula sp.
CCGTCCGTGTCGGACTGCATTCTGGACCGTTTGCATAGTGCTGAGTGAAACGCACGCCGTCCCGCGCCAGTTGGTCAATGTTAGGTGTCTTGACCCGCGGGTGACCATAGCACTGCAAGTCCCCGTAACCTAAGTCATCAGCCATGATGACGACAATATTGGGCTTATCAGCGTAGCTTTCGTTACTAACGAGAAACGTGCCCAGATAGACAGAAGCCAAAAGCACGGTTGCGACGCGGAAGTTCATGAAGGATCTTTCGAGAGTTGTGGCGAGCGGGTGAATTTGGGCCTAGTGACTGTTGTTGTTTTGAATTGCAATGGCTTCGATCTTGTGGTGCTCAGATGAGCATCCCCAGGCCTCACGGGCAAGGCAATGACTCAAGCGGTCGTTGGTTACAGTGTTGAGGTAGGATCACACTTGGTTGGGGAATCTGGCGGTGGGGACGTTGTTTGCGATGCGCAGTCTACCGCAGCGTTGGGACAGCAAAATTACGAAGCGGGGAGAATAGGTTTCCAGTCTTCAATCGTCGCCCAACCGGATTCTACTTCATTAATGGTGATCCGCACGAAGCGTGCATTCTGCGAGAAAGAGACTTTTTCGTCTTGGATTTCGGTAGGCTTCTTTGACTCATGTACGATTTGCCATTCGCGTGCGTTGTTGGAAACGCTAACGGCGTAGTGAATTTTTGTTCGGTTTTTGAATCGAATCTCGATGCCTGATATCGGGCGTTGTTTGCCCAGGTCAAGCTGGATCCACTGAGGTACGGTTCCATTTGACGCCGCCCAACGCGTAATGCGGACGCCATCAACTGAATGATGAGGCGGATTGCCACTTTGATGCGAGGACGCCGAGATGGTGCCATGAGGAGTCGAGATCGGTTGATCGCTAACTGAAGCAGAACGGGGTTTGCCGCGGTTTTGTGGATCATAGGCAGGATTGTGTGTGGGCATTTGGGCTTCCACCGAACTTCGCCATTGTTGCAGTCGCTTTAATAGGTCAGAAGCAATGATCTCTTCGGTGGCTGCTAGATTGGTTCGTTCTGCCGGATCAGCTTCGAGATTATAAAGTTCAATGGCATTATTTTCGAAAAACTCAATCAGCTTCCAATGCCCCTTGCGAATAGCACCGTAGGGCTTGGTTCGGTGGTAGTGTGGGTAATGCCAATACAATTCATCCCGCGACCACGGAGCGTTTGGATTCTGTAACAAGGGAACAAGGCTCAAACCATCGACATGTTGTTGGGGCATTGGCTTGCCGCCGGACATTTCCAGCAAGGTGGGGTAAAAGTCATTACCAATGATGGGGACCGTGCACTCGGAACCAGGACGGGTGACGCCGGGCCAGTGAACGATGGTTGATACGCGTGTGCCGCCCTCGTAAGCGAGTGCTTTGGCCCCACGCAAACCTGCTGATGCTAGTTCGGAGGTGCCTCCGTTATCAGAGGTAAAGACAATGACGGTGTTGTCCGATAAACCTAGCTCCTCGAGTTTGGAACGCACACGTCCCACGCTACGGTCAAGTAACTCCGTCATCGCTGCAAAAGAGGGGTTCACTCGTTCCGTGTGCGGTTTGGGGAATTTGAGTGCTTTCTCTCGGTACTTTTGAACCAAGTCGGGTGGGGCCATGATGGGGCCATGAACTGTGTAGTAAGAGAAATAAAGAAAAAAGGGATCGCTTTGATTCGCTTCAATGAACTCAACTGCCTGATCGGTAAGTGCATCCGTCAGGAAGTCACCTTTGTTTCCGTCATCGAGGTTGGGCATCCCAAACGGTGAAAAGTATTTCCCGGGACCTTTTGGCTGGCCCCATTCACGCCCAGCAATGTTTTGGTCAAAACCATGGGATGTTGGGTAGTGCTGTTCAAAGTCTTCCGCACCGATCGGCATCAAATGCCATTTACCTACGAACTGACTTCGGTAGCCCTCCGATTTCAACGCCTCGGGTAAAGTCGTTTCCGCCAGGCCCATGCGCATATTCCAGTCAGGAATCTGAAGGGGGGCGTTACGTCGACGATGTCCAGCGATCCAGTCAGTAAGATTGGTTCTTGCAGGGTATTTACCTAGCAGGATTGCCGCTCTGCTCGGTGAGCATACGGTGCAAGCAGAATATGCCTGGCTGAATTTCAAACCGTCTGAGCAGAGTCGATCAATATTTGGCGTCTCATGAAACTGTGAGCCAAAGCAACCCACATCGCCAAGTCCTAGGTCATCCACGAGAAAGAAGACAATATTCGGCTTCTGGGCTGCCTGCGTTGTGCCCATCAAAAATAGCAGGAGAAGAACCGATTTAATTTTCATTGCACTGATCTGTAGTGGTTTGTCTGTCGCCTGATGTTCTCAAAAACTCTGACATTCCGTCAGACACAACAGTGTATCAGTTGATAGCAACCAATGGTCGCGGCAAAGCAGCAGGTGTGCGTCGCTGAACATGATGGCAGCAGTCTCGGTCGTGCTGTGCTGATGGACGCAGGATTCTGGTTCAGTTGCCTGCGATCAGCTGTCAGGGCGACAGAATCAGGGAACCAACCGGTTACGGATTTATGCGAGTGAAAAGCACCTTGGCGATCCGCTGGGTGCCAAGATCGGCTTCCGATGTCAGCTGGCTAATGAGATTATTTGATTCATGGTGCGTTGATTCGACCATGGCTCGGTTGAGTTGCAGAAGCGGTCTGTCGGTCACTTCGTTCCCGAGACGATCCAGATCCCAACGTTTGAGCGTTATATATGTCGAAAAACTTTTGGTTTCGGATAGCACGACACGGGTATCAACAGGAGCGTTTTGTCCAAGGTCCGCCGACGAGACCATTTTGGTCACCTGACGTACTCTTCCTTTTCCCCTCAGGTGAATGTCAAACTTGAACGCGTGCTTGTATTCTTTAAAAGAATGTATCGCTGCATACTCCAACGCTTCTTGCAGAGTAAGGGCGTCACCCGCGGTAGGCTCTGTTTTAGCTAGTTGTTGCAAAGAGTCGATTCGATGCATCAGACGCCGCAGGACTCGCACATCATCAAAGAACGCCTGGTCAAGGACAGAGTTCTGAGTTTGTTTGCGTGCGATCGAACTGAAAGACATCTGTTTGGCAGCTGCTTTGATAAGTTGATTGACCTGTTCTTCTTCAGAATTCAACTGCGTAATTGTTTGCTGGATCTGACTAGCCAAGTTGCGTATTGCAAAGCGATCGCTTTCCATGTCGCTCGAGAGTTCGCGATACTTCTCCTTCAGTATCTCAAGTTCGGTTCGTGCTTCACGCAGTGACTTGAATGACTTTTCCCAATCAGAAGCAAGCTTCTCCGTTCTTGTGACGAACGTGGCGATGCCGGGTTTCTTATTAATCAGGTGGGAAAATGTAATTCCAAGGCACTTCGCGAAACTGTCTGTTTTACTAAATGCAAGTTGGTAAGCAGTCCAACACTTGGACTCTTTAATGGTTCTGTCATTGAATTCAGCTTCAGTTGCACGGAGACGTGATCTAGCAACCCGTAGCTGCGTCTCGTTTTCTATCTCAAACTGGCGGAGACGCTTTGCTAGTTGTTTTTGTTGTTTCTCCAATTCAACTTTGTGATTCAGCATTGCCCTTCTGTTGCGTAGGTGGACGTAGACCTCACTCGTTGCGTGTTCGAAAAAGTCGTGAAGCTGATTCATGGTTGATCCCCGAAGTCTTTTTCAAGTTCGGACCGAATGAATGCCACGCAGTTTTTTACACAGTAGGCTGATGTGGCAACTTCGGTTGACCGTATGGCGTGCAGGGCTTGTAAAGAACCAAGCTGAGTTGCTGAACTGTTGAATTCATTGAGTGTGTCGCGAAGCTGTTCTTCTCCCTTCCAGGAAATTTCCTGGTAGTCGTAGTGTGCGTTGAGCTGCGCATCGCCTTGTGCTTTACCTTCCAACCGATGGGAGGGACTAGTGCTCACGGACGCTGCTCGAAAAGCAACACTGCATTGCATGTTTGAGTTAACCTTTTGCGTCCGCTGCGTTTTTATGAAGCCGTCTGCGACAGAGGTTGCGATATTCGCCGCCGCTTTGGTGAATCGCTGCTTGTCCTCGTTCAAAGGGGAGTCGAGTTCGAACAAGGCGTTTTGCAGGGTACGGTGTTCCACTTGGTGTTGACGCAATTCCGTAATGCACTGTCGGAGGGTTTCGCTTTGGGGCGAGTTGGTAATGAACTCTTCCGTCCCTTGGCTTTTGTCAGTGTTGAGCGCAGCAAGAATTTCAGCGTCAATCGCATTGCGGAGGTCGCGTACTTCCTGCTGGCTTTTCGTCGATGCCTGACTCGCCGCGACTAACTCTTCCTCGGCCTCCCGCAAGGGTTGGTTTATTGAATCGGACTTTGATCGAGTATGCGAAAGCGCGTCACTTGAGGCGTTAGAGGCTTCGTCGGCCTGCCTGAGTTTCGCCTTTAAATCTTTCGCTTTCTGATGAAGCAGCTCTGTTCTCGTGGGCCAGAAAAAATTAGCAATGGAAGAGGTTATGCCCGTGGACGCGCGTTTGATCCGCTTGAGTGATGCGGCGAGCGAATCTCCTTCGCTTTGGACTTGCTTTAGCATTTTCAGCTGTTCGTTAGCGTCCGCTGTGTTTTCCTTGATGTCATCAGCCAAGTCTGCATAAACAAGGTCATGGTTCAGAAGAGCCCTCTCAAAGCGTTTCTCTGAGCTAATCGCTTCGGTTTGTTTTTCATGTAGGGATGCGTAATGGGAGTTCAGAACGGCAACATTTTCACCAAAGAGTGAGTTAAAACGCTGTGCCGTGCCCCAGTTAAAACCGGGGGGCGGTGTGGGCGAAACAAGTTGTTCAACGGCCAGGTCCGTGTGACGTTCTTCAAAAATGCTCAGTTGAGATGGGGGACGGGACGTCGCCTCTGCCGTGCCAGTTGAAATCAGTTCTGCAAGAAGCACTTCCTCTTCGAACGTCGAGTCAACTTGGGATGCGAGATTTGATGGAGTAGCATCAGTCACGGCAGGAAGCGACTTAGACGCGGCAGCAACCGGCGCGGCGGGAGGGGTTGGGCCGGCGGTTGTGTCGGTAGGCTGATTGTCGTCCGGTTGGGATTGCTCCTGTGGTTCCACCTCGGTTTTGGATTCAGGATGACTGGCGTGTGAAGTGGCGACTTTGTCAGGTGGTTGTTCGGTTGTTTTCGAGTGGGGAAGCTGCTCTTCCGCATCTGGCTTTGAGTCGTGACTTGCTAGCTGGGTTGGCGGTTGTGTGGTGGGTAGCGGTGTGGGTGAATCTACGGCCGCTCCTGTAATTGGGGGAGGGTGTGCTGGGTTCGTGTCGCTATTGAGCGTTTGTTGGACAGAGGGGGCGGCTTGTGGTGCCGTCTGTTGGGATGCAATGGCCGCGAGTGCGTCAAAGTCGAGTGCGACCGGGGCAATGCCATCTCGCTCGAGGATTTCCAGGGAAGACTCAGCGGCGTGACGCACAGCATAACCTTTGTCGTCCAGCAACCGTCTCAGTGGCTCAATCGCGCGACCGTCGTTACGAGATCCGAGCAGGGCTGCAGCATCACGCCGAACGTTTTCGATTGAGTCCTGAAGGCAGTGGATTAATGCGAGCACGGCGGATGCAGAACCATGTATCCCGATTGCTTTGACGACCTCTCTTCGTAGGTGCCGGTCTTCCACAGACAACAGCCCAACGAGTGCACCTAAGCTGGCTTGATCATCAAGCTTGCCAAGCTCAGCGATCGCCTTGCGTTGCTCATAGGAAGTTGTAGCTTCTCCCGACGCGATTGCTATTAGTCGTTCGTGGTCAGTCACGTGAGTCATTCCTTCAGCGTTCGGCTGGGATGTCCAATCTGGTATCAAGTTTAGTTTTCTGAATGAGGAGGTCTACGTTTTCTTGTTGATTTTGGCGGCACTAGGGAAGCTAAATGGTTCCCATGACTGCTTTTTAGGGATATCCGCCCGTTTTGGAGTTCTGCTGACATACCTATTGTTGCTGCGCTAGCTGCTTGTTCGGCTCTTACCGAAGCTTCTGTTGGCGCTCTGTTTTTTAAAATTCATTGTTTTTGACGGTTCTGTGTTACGGATGTGTTGTCCTGCATGAGATTCACATGCAGGAATTCGGCGTCGAGTTGGGGAATTGGCGGAGCTCGGTCTTGGGGTATGCCTTGGTAAATCAGGATACTGCGAAGGCGTAGTTTGCATGCGGGGTTCTTTGTTTTGCAAAACCGCATTGGAACCTTGGGGCCTGTGTCGCGTGTTCACGTGGCCGCTGTTGAATAGGTATGCATCGATCCGTCCACAACACTCATTGATGAAAGTTGGCCGTGCCCCTAGTCGAAATAGACCTACCCGATTCCGCTGTACTCTTCTCGCACGTGCCCGACGCTGACTCGTTGATCGACGAGTCCAATGAAGCGGTCGGAAGTTTTATGTTGGCCGATCAAGAGGTGATCGAGAATTTTGCTGTAACCTGTGATCTTTAGCTTGCTCAATCCGCTTTGGCGTGGATTCCACGTGAGAATTCGCTAACAGGTGATCGCTTCTGTGAATTGGGCAGTGGCTTTGGAGTCGTTGCGATGTTGGCCGCCGACCTCGGGATAGTGGCGATTGGGATCGAAATTGAGCAGGTGTTGGTGGATCAGGCAAAAAAATTTAGCAGTGCGATTGGGGAACGGTGCGAAGCTCTACTGCGGCAGTCTCATTCCACATGACACGTTGGATCAGTTAGATGTGGATCGCGATATCCAGAATGTGTCGGTTGAAGAGGATGATGTGTATCGCGAGCTAGGGTTGTGTATGGAAGATTGCGACCTGTTTTTGCGTTTACATGGCCGGGCGAACAGATCTTCTCTGAGCAGGTATTTGAGAAGTGGCTCGCCTCTGGTGCCATGTTACTGACCTATCTTGGGCGTGATGGAATGCAACTGCATCGAAAAGTGTGAGTTATCCAGCTCTCTCTTATTCTCGATGTGGTGTGGCTTAGGGCCCTGTTCCTTTTCTTGTTTTCCCCGCGGGAATTTGTGACGCTGGTTGCGGGCGGGCATTGGTTCGGTAGCAGATGTTGCCATGTTGATACCCTACCACGCACGAGGTGGCTGAAGATTTCGCTGAAGTTGCCTGGCGTGCTGAATCAGGAACTAACACGATGAATGATTTAACGCGTGCTGAAAAGGACCGCGTGATCCAAATGGCGTGGGAAGATCGCACAAGCTTTGATGCGATCCGCACACAGTTCGCACTGTCGCCCGGCGAGGTGATCAAGCTGATGCGATGCGAGATGACACCGAATTCTTTTAGAATGTGGCGAAAACGCACGGCCGGCCGGAGCACGAAGCACGAACGAAGGTTCGAAGCTCAGCATGAAAGGAACGAATTACGGCGTTTCCGTTGCAAATCTCAGCGAGGATGATGATGAAGGTCAAGCGGGTGCGGCAGAAAGAGTGCCAGCAATGCCGGCACACGAAAAACACCTTGTACCGGGTTCGTGAACGTTCAGATGCTCCATGGCAGTTCGTATGCAAAGAGTGTCTATTACCGCTGCGGAATGGTAACTTGAATTACCAATACGGTGGCACTTGGAAAAGCAAGAAACGCACATGACCTACGCTTTGCGAGCGAGGGGCGGCATTAAGACGGCGTCGAACCGTGTGACGGCACGGACTCGAGAGTGGGTGGCAAGATGGGCTCCAGTGGCACTTAAACTGCTGTGGTTCTGCAAGCCCTCGCTGCGCTATTTCAGCCTTTTCAAGAAATCTTCAGCGATCCTGAGGTGCTTTTCCATCTTTTCAGGCGCCATCTTTCGTGCCATCGCACACATCATTGCCCATCTTGGATTTTTCGCCAAGTCGTCAACGTGGTTCCAGATCCACCGCCAGTACAGTGCATCCCAAACGTCACACCATTCACCCTTTCCATAGTGGCTCATCTTTTTGACATAGGCAGACCCGGAGAAATATGGCTTGGTGGTGATGTTACCGCCATCTGCGTTCTGGCTCATTGCGTAGACGTTGGGAACCATCACCCAGTCATAACTGTCGATGAAGAGTTCCATGAACCAACGGTAAATATCATCCGGTTCGATCTCGCAAAGAAACATGAAGCCGCCTAAAACCATCAAACGTTCGATGTGGTGGCAGTATCCGGTATCGTCTAATCGCGAAATGACATCGTCGACCGGCGGAATGCCGGTAGTCGCATCGTAAAAACATTGCGGCATTTTTCTGTGATGCCGCCAATGATTGGTGGTCCTCATGGTGACACCAAGATCTTGATAGGTTGCACGCATGAATTCTCGCCATCCGATAATCTGACGGATGAACCCTTCGAGTGAGTTTAGAGGCACGTCTTGCGTTTTGGCATTTTTGAGTACCACTTTCAGAATCTGATCGGGTGTTAACAGTCCAATATTCAGCATGGGGGTTAGGACGCTGTGCCACAGCCACGATTCACCTTGCACGATGGCATCTTCGTAATCGCCGAACGCTGAGAGCCTCTCTTTGACAAAATGATTGAGCCACTTTTCAGCGGCTTTGCGAGAGGAAGGGTAATAGAGTTGGTCCAAGTTTCCCGGATTGTCGGGGAAATTCTTCCTGATGTATGCAGCCGCTTCTGAGTCATATGCATCCCGTTTTAATTCAAGCATGGATGGTATGGTGCTCAATAATTTCTTTGGGATTTTCTTGCGGTTGTCTTCATCAAAGCTCCACTTTCCACCAACCGGCTTATCGCCATCCATTAGCACGTCAAGTCGGGAACGCTGCCATTTGTAATAGTCGGCCATGAACCAGCGTTTCTTCCCCGCGCGATATTTCTCATTTTCGGCGTCGCTGCAAATGAACATTGGGTTCGGAAGGAATACCAGTTCCGCGTCCAATTCGTTGCAGACTCGGGACAGCCGTTTTTTCAGCAGGAAGTCGGCCGGCTCAACTGTTGTGACCTGCTTGTCGGTGCCCGTCACAAGAGCCTTGATTTTTCGTTTTAGAAACTCAGGTTTGAAGTCGTGTTCCTGATAAGAGAGATCAAATCCGGAGGAGCTGAGTTCGTCGTGGTAACGCTTCATCGTGGCACGATGGAGCCAAAGTTTTTGAACGTGAAAGTCGATCGGGTGGTGCAAGTCACCGAAAAACAATGGGTCCTCCAAGAGAGCAACCCGCTGTGGCTTGAGTTTGAGGCCTGGGTGCTTCTTGAAAAGCTGGTTGGGAAAAATCAGGAGTGTCAACGTCGGAACCTGTTTGGTGTGTGTTTTTGTTTCGATATTGCCGTTGCGGTCCGGCGAGCTTTGTGAAGTTGTCTATTTCAAATATGAAATGCAGAAAGATCGTCGGCGTGCTTGGTGATTTGAGCGTCCATGGTTGCCGTCGATCCCCATTGGCGTTGGTGTCGCTTCGAGTGCTCGACGCTCGTGGCTTTTCCACCCTCAGTCAACTGCCGCACGGAGCGGGATTGCCTTGTTGGGGTAACCCACTGTAGGGGGGCGTGAAGTTGAATGAAAATGAGTGCTACACGCGGATGTGTGTCGGCTTCGCGTGGACCGCAAAAGAACAGAAGGCACGCCGTAAACGTGCCGCATCGGTTCAGCATAAATTGCTCTTGTCAATCGTTGCTTTCTCGATTGAGATGGGGACGAAGGGTGAGGAGACGGTTCCTCGTGCAGATGCGGCCTGTGGCGAGCAAGTCCTTCGGTGTTCCGTTGCGGTCGAGGACCACGCCTCAATGATTTCGATTCAATTTGAATCTTTGCCGACGTAGGATAGGTGCGTATTATCCACTACGCGGTGCATTACCGCGTGAAGCTCTTGTAAGGCGTGCGTTTGTTCGCAAGCGGTAAGACCACAACTTCTAAGATAAGTGCACTCATTGCGGCGTAACGGGCCGTGGTGGGGCGTTTGTTTGTTCCCGCGTCTCGAGCAGTGCGTCATGCCGGACAACATGGGCAAACCATCTGAGTTTCCTACGGACTGCAACCGCCGGCAGGGCGCCTGCCATTGGAGGCTGATGTCTTACGGAGATCGGTCAAGGCGAATCGGGCGAGGCTCGTGACTTCCGCACATCTCGTAAGAACATGCGAGGCGGGATGGCGTAAGGGCATGTCACAAATCTGACTCGATAT
>DOPG01000082.1:0-5631 GCA_003513555.1 Rhodopirellula sp.
CAGGCAACGGCGTTGTCGCCTAAAGGCGATGTGCCGGATCACCAGTCGCAAAACAAGCACAGTGGGCAGGTGAACACAGCGAAGGGTTGCCAGCAGTGGCGTCGCGACCCAACGCGGTACACTCTCAAAAAGATCATCCGGTTTCTCGAATGAGATAGGCTGACGTTTTAGCGTTTTGCACAAGAATACGACTGCCAGAATTGCTGCCATGACCGGCAGCGAGGCGAGCAGGCTGATCGCCTGCATGCCCCACAGCAGCAGAATAAATAGACGATAAATGACTAGAAACAAGCCATGGGCTACTTCAGCCTCATAGTTTTCATGGCAGCCATAAACATGCCCGAGTGCATCGCGGCTATTTTTCAAGATTCGGATATCGAATCCTGTCTTGGAATTAAACGCGGCATCGGCGGCAAGACGATCGATCGATCTTTGACAAGTCAGCAGTTCTGAGGGAGCGCGGACTTCAGGTGTTGCGATTTCGAGAAAACCACCCGGTTCCTGGTGCATTGCAGGATGTGATTCAAAACTGACTGCCGATCCATTGGCCAGAAACAGTTGGTCCTGATCAAAGACGCCAGGTACTGTGGGCTGATCCTGCCGTATGACATCACACAGGGCTGAGTAAACGTGCTGAGCCGCTGGCATGCCGTTGGGTTCAACCTCATCGGTGCCGAGGATAAGCGTAGCGTATTCGGTTTCAAGGCCGATCAGGCGAGATGCTAACGGTGATGGATTTTTGGGTTTCGGGTTTGGGGTTGCAGACTTCTCTGGTGGCTTGTCGGTTCGCCAACGTGGGGAACGCGATCGTTGACCGTGGCCCTTCGAATCCGTCTCTGATTGGCGCTTGCTCTGCGTCAAGATCCGGCTCCAAGAATCGTGTTACCGCGGTTGTGAATGACTCCTCGATGTGGTTCGGTCGACGTTTCTGCGTTCCCTGTCATGTGCCTTGCTGTTTTCCTATTCGAGGCGGACATAAAACAGAATCGCTTTCTTGTGCGTGGGCTCATCCTAGCAGCTCCCCGCTTTCCGTAGTTCCCAGTTGCTAAAGCGGACTTGATGTTGGGCAGAGGCCGCAATTTTGGGTCGCAGGTATTCAACACATCGCGTTTCTAGCGGTAAGGCTGGCTTGTTTGTTGTGTAGCCTGCGTTGCTCGTTGCGCGATCCCGTCACCGAACTCCTTGAGTTTAGCGATTATCAGCTAGTGACAGGATTAAAAAATTGACAGACAGGTGAGTTATGGCCTGGGGCTTTGAGTTAAGTTGGGCTGCCCTTCAGATACCAGATTCTATCTTTTCCTGAAGTCGAAGCAGTTCGATCACGGCCCCGGCTGCTTCATGTCCTTTGTTGCCCACTGTTCCGCCACTGCGATTGATTGCCTGTTCCAGTGTATTGCAGGTGAGTAATCCGAATGCGATCGGGATTCGGTTTTGGGTGCCCATTTCCATTAAAGACAGACTGACTGCGCGGTTGATGTGCTCATCGTGGGTTGTCTCACCTCGAATCACACAGCCAAGCGCAACTGCAGCGACGATGTCTGGTTGCTCGATCACTTGGCGCACGACGGTGGGCAATTCCCATGCACCAGGCACTCGGATAACGGGGGCTCGCTCAGCGGGGTAGCCCGCGTCTGCGAGGGTTTCCAATGCTGCCGCAACAAGTGAATCGCAAATTGCAGGGTTGTAGCGACTTGCGACAATAGCAACCTTTCCGTTGGGGAGGTGTCCATCGAGGCCAGTGATTTCAGTTGACATCCTTCAAACTCATCAAAAATTCAGCGTTGTTTTGTGTCTTACGTAATTGGTTGGTCAGGTTTTGCATCCCATCAGCAGGGGATAGCTCAGCCAAGGCTCTTCTCAGGCCTGATATCCTGCGGTATTCGTCAGGATCCATCAACATTTCTTCTCGCCGTGTGCCGCTGGCACTGATGTCAATCGCGGGCCAAATCCTTCGATCCACTAGTGTACGATCGAGAACAATTTCCAAGTTGCCGGTACCTTTGAACTCTTCGAAGATGACATCGTCCATGCGGCTGCCTGTATCCACTAGTGCGGTTGCCAAAATGGTGAGTGAGCCTCCCTCTTCTACTTTGCGAGCCGAACCGAACAGAGCTTTTGGTTTTTGCAGGGCGCCAGCGTCAAGTCCACCGGTAAGGAGTTTCCCTGTTGAATCGCCATCGCTATTGTGGGCCCTGGCCAAGCGAGTGATCGAGTCAAGGAAGATAACAACGTCCACGTTATTTTCAACCATGCGTTTGGCCTTTTCTATCACCATCTGCGCCACTTGAATGTGCCGTTGAGCTGGTTCATCAAAAGTGCTGCTGATGACTTCGCATTGAGGTCCACGGACTTCGCGTTCCATGTCCGTGACTTCTTCAGGACGCTCATCGATCAAGAGGACAAAGACATACGCGTCAGGGTAGTTCTTCAGAACAGCACGCGCCATCTGTTGCATCAAGATCGTTTTACCCGCGCGAGGCGGGCTAACAATCAAACCCCGTTGCCCGAAGCCGATCGGTGTCAACATGTCGACGACTCGAGTGCTGAGTTCGTCAGTCTCGTGTTCCATGATGATGCGAGTGTCGGGATGCAGAGGCGTCAATTCATCGAATGGAACAACGTTCTTGCGGTTCATCGGGTCATTGCTGTTGATTGCCTCAATCCGTAATAAGGCAAAGTAACGCTCATTCTCTTTCGGAGGCCGGATCTGACCTGCCACGTGGCTCCCGGTCTGGAGGCCAAAGCGTCGAATCTGGCTGGGTGACACATAAATGTCATCCGGGCACGACAAATAGTGGTAGACGGGGCTACGGAGAAAACCAAACCCATCGGGAAGGATCTCGAGAGTTCCCTCACCGTACATCAATCCGTCAGCTTTCATCCGGTGTTTGAGAATCTTAAAGATCAGTTCCTGCCGCGGCATGTTGGCCAAGTCATCGATGCCTTGGCTTTCCGCGAGAGTTAACAATTCTTCCAGCGACTGCTGCTGTAGTTCAGCAATGTTCAGAGAAGGTGTTTCATTGTTCTCGATCGAGGGTATGCCGACCTTCTCGCCAGCCTTGTTGGCTTCGCTAACAATTTCCTCAGGTAGAGAGAGTGGATCTCGCTCTGCATCGAGTTCACGGATTCGTTCATCGACTTCCTTGTCAGGATGTCTTGGACGATTCTGGGTTTTCCGGTAATTACGATATTCGCGTTGTCCGTTTTTGCGTCTAGGCTCAGAATCGTCACGTGAGTGCGGAGTATTGGGGGACATGACCGTCCAAATGATTTGAAGAGGAGGAGGGGAGGAAGCGAGGAGGAGAAGAAAAGCTGTTGAGTCAAAGCAGACTTTCTGCCGAGTGACTCATCAGGGAGAAGAGAGAAGTGAATGTTTTTGCGGGTGTTTCAGTATGATCGCCGCTAGGACAAGAAATAAGAAATAGAGGTGTAGGAGATACTTAATAAGCTCAATTTATTTGGTCATTGGGGCGCGAATCGTTCACTTTTTACGGATTTAAGCTCTAAGGAGGTGTTTTAGGCCCAGTCTATTCCGAGCAATGCTTGGAATCGCTGGCAGCAGAATGCCGTCTAATGAGGGAACTCCATAATGTGCTGATGGTTTCGTTTAGCTCCGTAAGGGTTCCATTATTCAATATGAAACGCGTGCTGAGTCGTTTCTTTTCTGCAATATCGAGTTGGTTGTTTTCCCGGGCTTGTAATTGCTCTGGGGTCCATCCACGCGTTCTTGCCCGCTCAATTCGAATATCTTCATCGGCGTCCACGCACCAGATTTCGTCGCAGCTTCGATCCCATGACGACTTGTAAAGCAGTGGGACATCGAGGATTGCCACAGCGTCTCCACGCTTTTCGAATCGGAGCAATTGATTCGTGATGAGTTTCTTCGTTTCAGGATGAATCCGGCTCTCCAAATATTCTAGTCGCCGGCGGCTCGCATCGTCATCCCCGAAAACCAGCGCAGCCAATTTCACACGGTCAACTTTACCGTCCTTGTCGACGATGGCGGGTCCGTAGTGTTGTTTCAAATCATCCTGAACATCCGGACGTTCCGAGACTTCTTTCGCGATCACGTCTGCGTCAATCCAAGTCGCACCAAGTTCCACTAACCTCTCGGCAACGGTTGATTTTCCGCCCGCGGGGGTTCCGACGATTCCCAGCACAATCATAGTTTAGAGCGATCCCGGACGCTGTTCGTCCGAAGTGAATAGGATGGAAGCTTTGGACCAAGGGGGGCCAGCGTACCGCAGAAATAGTTGTTTATTTCTCGGGTCTTTCGATGTTCGGTTGCCGGATTGAGCGGTTTCCGCGTGATAACCAAACGTAGTTTGAACTCCCGAAGTTGGCGGCCAACGTCCTTAGGTGAGTTTGCTTCGTTGTTAAAAGTTGTTCTTTGCTTTCTTGCTTCACGCGAGTCGACGATAGAGCAATCCGTTATTCCAGCAGTGCGGGAAATGAGGCTCCATGTCATGCGAGCTTGTCCTTCTTTTTTCAGCTAAACCCGTGTGCTCTCTGGCAAATAAAGGAATGCATTGCAGTTAGGACAACGGATCAGTACGGACAATCTGAGCCGATCAATATATTGCGTGGTCAGCACTTGGTAACATCCTCCGCACGATTCATCCTCGACGGGGGCCAAGGCATCCTCTCCTTTCGATTTGATGACTCGGCGGTATTCCACCATGACTTCAGTAGGGATTTGTTTTTCGGACTGTTCCAGTTCTGCATTCACTCGTGCAAGTTCACTCTGAAGTTCAGCGGTCTTCGCTGCGACTTCAGCGATTCGATTTTGCTGAGCGTCTTTCTGGTTTTCAAATTCCGTTGCTACATCTTTCAGCTTGGTTTCAAGGCCATCGATCTCATCCATTGCTTCGAGAATTTCATCGCTTAGAACACTATTCGCTTGCTTATCAGCTGCAATCTGTTCTTTCAGAAGATTGAACTCGCGGTTGCTTGCAGCAGAATTGAGTTTCGTCTGTAGTTGATCGATTTGTACTTCACGTGATTTCAGTTGCAGTTGTTTCTCATCAGAGATCAAATTAGCTTTTTTTAGTGCTTCTTTTACCGATGACATGTCCGCTTCTGCTTTGGCAACAAACGCCTCTCCCGCGGTGATTTGTCGGGGGCCTCTTGCGATTCGACCATCAAGGTCCGCGCGTTGTCGGTGTATCCTGTGCAGTTTGCGAAGCAGAGTCGCGCTGATTTCGATTTTGGGATCACTGGGCATGTGTTTGATCGACGTAAGAGACGGATGACAAGAGGCTAGGGACTCGCAAGAACTTGCGTCAAAAAAGGCCGCGAAAAGCTGTTGGCACAATGTGGACGTGATTCGCCGCCGGCGTTAGCCGTGCTGGTTCGACGCATTTTTTGTTGGGGTAAAAAAGTCTCAGGTTGCGGTTCAGTCGCAGCAAGTCTACACGTTTAGCATATCGCCCTGGGGAGTTCTCGCCAGCGACCTGGAGCAGGAAAAGCGTTCAAAGGGCCGTTAAGCAGAAAAAAAACGGGCCAGCTCGGCTCAAAGGGGGAAGGATTCCATCTGAATGCTGAGTCCGGTTGGCAGGACGTTTGGCGAACGCCGGTGTAAGCAGCGAGAAATGAAAACGGGCGACCAGCCGCGGGAAGGCTGGGCGCCCA
>DOPG01000082.1:5822-10526 GCA_003513555.1 Rhodopirellula sp.
CCAGCCGCGGGAAGGCGGGTCGCCCGCAATTAAAATCCTGTCTATCAAAACACTTAACGATCAAGCTGCGGTTTTCAGAAATGAAGCCAGGCGATCTGAACGTGATGGGCTTTGCAGCTTGGCGACAGCTTTTGCTTCGATTTGACGCACTCGTTCACGCGTCACTTTGAAAATTCGTCCGCACTCCTCAAGGGTGTAGGAGTAACCATCCACAAGACCATATCGAAGTCGAATGATCTCTCGCTCACGGTAAGTCAAGGTTTTTAGTAGTTCATCAATCTTGCCACGCAGGATGCTACTTGCTGCTGAGCGGACAGGATTATGGCTGTCACCGTCCTCGATGAATTCACCAAAGGAACTGTCTTCCCCTTCACCTACGGGCCGGTCCAGGCTTACCGGATGTCGCCCGATATCCATGACTCGTCGTACTTCCTCAAGCGGAATTTCAGTGACCTTGCTGATCTCTTCGTAAGTTGGCTCCCGTTTGAGGTCCTGTGTCAGAGATTTTTGTGCCTGTCGCAACTTGCTCAGTACATCAATCATGTGGACTGGAATTCGAATGGTACGCGCTTGGTCAGCAATGGCCCTGGTGATTGCTTGGCGAATCCACCAGGTTGCGTACGTGCTGAATTTGAAGCCGCGTCGGTATTCGTATTTGTCGACCGCTCGCATAAGTCCTGTGTTGCCTTCTTGAATCAAGTCCAGGAATGACATGCCACGATTTCGATATTTCTTGGCGATGGAAACAACGAGGCGAAGATTACCGCTACTGAGTTGGCGTTTCGTCGCCTCGTACTCCTCGAAATGTCGCCGGGCTTTGACCATTCGGTTGTTGAGACTGGTGGGGCTTTCCTGGGTTACCAGCATCAGTTCCCGCTGCTCCTGTCGCAGGTCAGCAGCTTCATCGCGGCTTACTGCGTCGTGTCCCAGTTCAGCTAAGCGTGCACGAATGAAATTCATTCGCTTGGAAATCTCTTCCAGGTGCTTCAGCAAGGGCGTGACGCGGCGGCTACGTAGGCTGAGTTCTTCAACGAGTTCAAGGCACTTGCGACGATTACTGATGAAGCGTCGGCGTACTTCAGCTTTGAGGCGTGGTGAGGTGCTTTTGCGAACCAATAGTTCGAAGTCAGCTTTGTTTTGGCGAATAAGAACGTCAAGAGTACGCAGGTTATGAGGCATCCGTGCGGTGATCTGTTCTTTGGTCAATCGTTCCGTCAAGGATACTTTGATGGTCCGGTCAAACGGTAGTTCGCCGCTATGGACACGATGCAGTGTCTGCACGGTGGCACGCATGGCGTAGTCTGATTCCAACAGCGTGCGGCGAAATTGCTTTCTGGTGATCTCAATTTTTTTTGCAAGTGCGATTTCTTCTTCGCGTGTGAGCAAGGGAATCTCAGCCATCTGGCTCAGGTACATGCGGATGGGGTCATCGCTTGGCTTTGGCATTTCTACCGCTGCTGCTGCCAGTGTGTCACCTTCTGAGCTTGCGTTTCCGCTGAAGCTGTCCGCTGAGTTCATGTTCTGTTGCCGCATCTCGGCAACATTCGGCTCAGGTGCACGAACCGACTTCGCTTTGGCTTTGGCAGTCGCAGAGTCGACCAACTGGATGCCCTTTTTTTCAATGGCCAGAAGCAGGCGATCCAGCTTTTCGGGGCTTACGTCCTCGTCAGGAAGGTAAGCGTTGACGTCTTCGTAAGTCAGGAATCCTTCTTGGACGCCGCGGGAAATAAGAGATGACAGTTCTTGATCCATCAATTGCATATCTAAAAAACCTCGTGTTTTACATGCCGTCGTGGCATGTGGGTCAAATGAAAATCCGTTTCAGTTGCGATGTGTTGAGCTGCGGCTCCTTCGGGGATGGCAGAAACTGACTGGGTCGTCGGAATCCAATGTAAAGTGGACAGTAAAATGAACGTTTGGCTCAGGAATCATTCCTGATGCGTTGTTGTAGACGCGCTTTTTCTACGATTGCCTTCAGTAAGGCGTCTTCATCATCTTCTGGCATGGACGCTGATGCCAGCTGTTTGATTTGGCGATCTTGTTCGTCAGCGATTTCTCGCTCCCGGAATCGGGTTACGATTGCCGTGTAACGATCTTCTGTACTTTCTGGTAACTTGCCTGACCGCTCTGCTACTCGTTCTTGCAGTGTGACAATTTGATTTTTGAGTGCATCGTTCTCAACGAGCAACAGGATAGAGTCGGCGTCAAGGCAGTGCCCCTCAAGTTCCAGGTCTTGATAGGCGGTCAGGAGCATTTTTGCGGCCATGCCCTCGAGCCATTGCACGTCAATTGCCTCGACTGCCATGTTTGCAAGTTCAGGATTCTCAATCAAAGTCTCGAACAGGTCTCTTTCCAAGCCACGTATGGGTTTCAGGCTTACCGGGGCGGCTGCCGGCTGGCCGGCAGCTAAATGTGTGTTGGTTGATGCTTGAGTTGGGTTGGTGCCGATGATGGGGCCGTCACTAGCGGCATCTGCTGATTCCTGCAGAGCAGCGTTTGGATCTGTGGGTGCCGGCACATTTGACGGCGCGTTCAGTGTCGCGGATCGAGTTTGGGTTTGGAATGCTTGACGGTCAGACTTTCTGAAAGTGGAACGTTTGGCTTCTTTACGTAGGACTCCGAGGCGTTGCTCCAGACGCTCAACTTTGAACTCGAATCGCTTTGACATTCGATTCAACAACTGATCGATACGAAGTCCATCAGGGGCCTTAGCGGCGATCTTCAGCATTTTGTCGACTGCCGATGCGACAGCATGAGTGTCACGTTCGATATCAATCCCATGGGTCAATCGGCCCAATTTGTGATCAAGGGCATCCGGTGCTTCGCGTGCACTTTTTTCAAATGCTTCGCGGCCATGAGCGGCGACGAAATCAGCCGGATCACTGCCGTCCGGCAGCGTCATGACTCGCAGGTCGACATCGGCAGAAATGAAAAGTTCCAGCACCTCATCAGCTCGGTTTTGACCCGCAGCGTCCCCGTCCAAAACGAGCACCACTCGCTCAGCAAACCGCCGAAGGATTTTGACGTGTTGCTCACCCAACGCTGTGCCGAGCACGGCAACCGCGGTTTCAATGCCAGCCTGTTTGCTCGCTACTACGTCCGTATAGCCTTCCATCACCATCACTTCTCCGCTGGTGCGGATAGCATCGCGAGCGAGGTCCAACCCATAAAGTTGTTGCGATTTTCGGAAGAGCATGGTTTCTCTTCCATTAATATACTTTCCACCTGCACGGTCACCATGTCGTTCTGCGATGGCTGGGATCACCCGTCCGCCAAGTGCGATCGGACGACCTTGCAAATCCTGAATCGGGAACATCAGGCGACCGCGGAACATATCGACGTGACCATCGCCAGAACGCTTGGGAGATGCTACTCCGCAAGCATGTGCCACCTCGCCGCTGAATTGGTGTTGTTTCAGCAGGTCGACTGCGTAGCTCCATGAATCGGGCGAGAAGCCGATTCGAAAATGTTGGCGACTTTGGTCGTTGATTCCACGGGATGCAAGATAGTCTCGAGCGATTTTGGCATCGAGATCGTTGCTTTGGAGGTATTCGAAGTACGAATCCGATGCCAATTTGATGGCCGCCAGTAACGTCGCTCGGTCATCGGGGCTGCCTGGCTGGGTTTTCTTGCCCCGCGTGTACTCGTCGACCGGAATGCCGGCCAGTTCGGCCAAGGTGCGGATCGCAGTCGGGAAGTCGGTACCATCTCGTTTCATCACGAAACTGAAAACATCACCACCGATGTCACATGGCCAGCACTTCCAGGTTTGCCGCTCCTGGTTGATGGTCATGGAGGGACGTCGATCGTTGTGCCACGGGCAGCGGGCAACGAGATTACGGCCCTGTGGCTGCAATTCAAGCGTTGCACCGATGACATCCGCGATGTCAACCGCGCTACGCACACGCTCTTTCAGGTCGAAGTCCTGAGTTGGGGACAAACGACAACTCCATTGAAAGTGACAACTGAACCGTGCAAAACGACGCGCAGTATCCACGTGGATACCAGAAGAATACTCGTATGATTCTTCCTTGGTCGCTTCACCTGTTCAAGCCGGCGAAACTTTTCCAATCGGTCCACCCGCCGTGCGTTGGCACGGAAGCCGTCATCCAACGGCATTCAGGTAAATTTCGACTGATGCAATCCTTTGCAGCGTATCAGAATCGGCAGCCCAAATGAGCCGTAATTCGAATCTTTCTACGAGCGACCGGCAATTGTGGGGTAACCGCTTGTGTGGGTCAACACCAATGTGTCTGCTCCTTTGATTTCTACTCAAGTTGCCAAAGCAATCACATCCTGGAAGTTGATTTCCTTGCGACGACGCGGTGAAAATGCAGGTAGACCTCCCGGTTCACGACCCGCCTCAGTCCCTCTACCAAACACGCTGGCTCGTTTTCCGATTCGCCTGTCGCAATCACGGACTCCAAGGGGGTACCCGGGGCCACGGCAAAGGTGCGTTGGTTGATGGTTTGGTTGCCCGCATCCAGTTCTGGAATGATGAAGTGGCAAGTTGCGCCAAACGTCAACATGCGAGCGTTGTACGCATCATGGTAGGGCCGGAACCCCGGGAATCCCGGTAGGAGACCATGATGTAAATTGATAATCCGACCACCCGCAAACTGCCAGCAGGTCTGAGCCGGCAGAATCCTCATGTATCGCGCGAGGACCACGTAGTCCACATCGAACTCGTCCAGGATCTCTGTC
>DOPG01000433.1:0-497 GCA_003513555.1 Rhodopirellula sp.
GTGTGATGGGCTCATGAATTGGTAATACAACGGCAACGAGCATGACCAAAACCAACAAATTTCGCAAACTAAATCGAAACCAAGACATTCTTTTGGACGCTGTTTGTCTGCCAAAGTCATCATGCACCAAGCGTAATATGATTCTTGTGAAGCGAAACGGTGTTGTTCCATAGACCTTGAAAGGGTTGACCTGCTGCCCGCTGTTTACAACCGCTTGCTAATAACGCAACTCATCTACCTGCTCGCAGTTACAAAAGCATGCTGAACGAGAGTGGAAACAGGCAATTGCCCGACATTCGAGGGTGGACGAACAGGCTCCTTGCGACAGCGGTGCTCTGTTGGATTAAACGACCGCAGCCTGCAGGTCCTCATGTGAACTTTAACAGCACAAGTGGCTTGTACCGCATATTCATATTCACCTGTCACATGGCAGGACTGTCACCTCAAGCATCCAGACTGATCGCTTGAGAGTTTCGCGGTGGCACAAGGATTCGCGG
>DOPG01000433.1:724-6159 GCA_003513555.1 Rhodopirellula sp.
CAAGGATTCGCGGTGGCACAAGGATGTCGTTCTCAGCCGCACAAGCAGTCCCATCGCAACATGGCTCGTCGCGAATCCTGAGTAATCTTCGAGCGGTACCTTCTACTTTGGAGAATCTCGTTTTGCAATGCTCATTCTACTTTCCAGCACTCACTGAAACTTCCTACTCCTCCCGATTTTCATGACATCTGAGGTCAACTTACAAGTGACATACGCTTGGCGAGCAGCTATGCTGTCTGCAAGGGTAAATTTCTCGTGGAACGTTCGTTAAAGACGAGCGTTTTCTGCAGCAAAATGCCGTTTTCGGGACCAGAGCAGGATTCTCGACAATGATGCACGATTGCGAGACCGCGCGGAATCAACGGCCAAGGACGAGCGAGACCCGTATCAGTGTTCGTACTCCCCAATTACTTCGACGGACATTATTACTTCGACAGGCATCGTCGCCTCCACCGCTACCTTCCGTCGCATTCCACTCTCTGTTGCTCTCCACCCACAGCCGGGTGCCGTTAATCAAAACGTGCCCCGCCTTCTTGCCTCAATGAACATGACACACAGGTTTGCCGCGTTATTGATACGTCTCATCCTGCCTGCCTGCATACTGGCGGGTGGATGGTACGGATTTCGTCAGCTCTCAGTTCCCTTGGAAGAAGAAGTTGTTGAGCCACCTGAGCCAACCCAAGTCCGAAGTCGTGTGCAGCCCTTGGAAATTGGTAACTACCAAGTCCACATCGAGACCCATGGATTGATGAGCCCGCACAATCAGGTGACGCTATCGGCCGAGGTGACTGGGCGTGTCATCAAGATTAATCCTGAATTTGAAGTAGGCCGTTTTTTTTCGGCAGGGGATATTTTACTGAAGCTTGACGATCGGGACTATAAGACAGCGATTCGAATCGCAGAGCAGGAAGTGCGCCGTAGTGGGACCGCCTTCGATTTGGCGACGACGGCCCAAGAACGGATGGAACAACTTGCCGCTCAGGATGGTGCATCCTTGGCCGAGCTGGAAGCAGCTCGTTCGCTACTTCTTCAAGCCGAGAACGATGTTGAAGTTGCAAAAGCCAATTTAGATCAAGCTGAGCGAGATTTGGAACGCACCGAAATTATCGCTCCCTTTGCTGGTCGTGTCGTCACCAAGGCAATTGGCCTCGGTGAATTGATCACGGTCGGAACAAGCCTGGGAGACGTCTTTGCAGTTGATTATGCCGAGGTGCGGTTGCCTGTTGCGACCCGAGAATTACGTTTTTTGAATCTTCCAGAACGTGAAAGTGATCCGCCATTGGAGGTCACGCTCCGCGACGCCATCAATCCAGACAACGATGCCGAGTGGAATGGTCAAATCGTTCGTACGGAGGGCATGCTTGACCCAAACTCACTGGAGTTGTTTGCGATCGCCCGGATTCCTGATCCCTTTGGTCTTCATCGCGATGGCCCGGTGTTACGTATCGGCCAACCTGTCAGTGCGACGATTAGCGGTGAAAATCTAAAAAATGTCATTGCCATCCCAAGGGCTTCGGTCCGTTCCCTGAACCAAGTTCATTTGATCGATGCCGAGACAAAAAAGCTGAGCACTCGAAATATCGATCCCCTGTGGTCAGATGATCAATTCGTAATCGTTCGCGATGCAAACATTAGGCGGGGTGATTATGTGGCGACAACCATGTTGGTCTATGCTCCCGAGGGGGCGGTTGTCGACATCATCTCAGAATTCGAAACGGAATCTCTGGTGAGTCAGCCGGCTTCAGGGAGCCCAACTCCATGATTGGTTGGTTCACCCGCAACGGGATCGCAGCAAATTTTTTGATGATCTTCATTCTGGTTGCGGGTGGGTTTGTTGCGATAACGCAAGTTCCACTCGAGGTCACTCCCGCCCTCAGTTGGGACGGCATCAGTATTCGCATGGCTTATCGAGGCGCGACAGGTAAAGATATTGAGCGTGCGATTCTGATCCCTATCGAAGAAGCGTTGGAAGGTGTTGAAGGTATTGAGTCCATCAATGCCGAAGGATCTCCCGGAGGCGCCTGGATCTGGGTCAGGGCCGCTCGTGGGAAAGACCGACGCGACCTGCTGGACGACATCAAAGCACGTGTCGACAGAATCACGACCTTTCCTGCCGAAACGGAACCGCCAAGAATCTACATCCCCGAGTCGGCGCACTATTACGAAATTTTAGAAATCGCTGTCACAGGCGATCTGTCGATACGCGAGCTTCGCGATGTTGCAAACAAGGTCCAACGTGACCTGCTCGAGATGCCCGGTATCAGCCGCGTCGTTCTGCAAGGAGACCTCGACTCTGAGATCAGCATCGAGACGGATGTGGAAAAACTGCTGGCGTACGATCTGAGCTTTCGAGAACTTGCCGATGCCATTCGAAATTTTTCGATCGACCTTCCTGCCGGAGCGATCGACAGCAATAGCGGAACGTTCATCGTGCGCACCGACGGTCAGGCGTTTACCAGCCGAGAGTTTGAACAGATTCCACTTCGTTCGGTCGGAGGTGCCGAAGTCCGAGTTGGGGACGTGGCGAAGGTGACCGATGGATTTAGTGAAGAACAACCTCGGCTGTATTACAACGGTCGTCCGGCCCTGCTACTGGAAGTGATGCGGGTAAGCAATGAAAACGCCCTTGATATCGCGAAAGCGGTACGCACGTACATTGCCGAAACCCCAGCTATCTTTCCCGAGGGCATCCGCCTGGATATTTGGGACGATCAATCGATTGCGATTCGTCAACGCCTGAGCACCTTGACTTGGGCATTGGCCATGGGCGGTCTCTTTGTACTATTGATCCTTGGCTTGTTTGTCCGGCCTGCAGTCGCATTTTGGATCGTGATTGGAATTCCCGTCAGCTTTGCCGGCGCTGCAATCTTCATGCCTTGGTTTGGCTTGACGGCCAATGTGATGAGCCTGTTTGGATTCATCATCGTGACCGGAATTGTCGTCGACGACGCTATCGTGACTGCCGAAAATATCTACTGCAAAATCAGCGAGGGAACCGACCCGCTAAAGGCTGCCGTCGAAGGCACCAAAGAGATTGCAACGCCTGTCACATTCGGCGCATTGACGACCGTTGTCGCCTTTTTACCGATGATGTTTTTTGACGGAAACTGGGGTGATTACGCAAGGCAGGTTCCCCCGATCGTCACCATGGTGCTTTTGTTTTCGCTGGTCGAATCCAAATTGATCTTGCCAGCACATTTGAAGCATTTGCGATCTAAACCCCCAAGCGGATGGTTTTCTCGCTTCCAGGCCGGTGTCGCCAACCTGCTGCAACGCTTCATCGAACGAGTTTACGCGCCCATCCTTCGATGCGCGATTACAGGTCGCTGGGCAGTGATCGCAAGCTTTAGCGCGCTCGCATTGGTGATGGCGGGATACTGTGTCAGTGGACGAATGAACTTCGTACCCTACCCAACCGTTGACACCACTCGTATCAGCGCGATGCTCAGTCTTCCCAGCAACACGCCGATGGAAGTCACCCAGCGTTATGTTCAACGCATCACCGACGCACTCCATGTTCTCCAAAGAGAAGCTGTTGATCCGGTCACCGGTGAATCAATGGTTGGCAACATTGTTACCATGGCTGGCGCGTCTCGGCCGGGGCGCGACTACGACCGATCACGAGCGTACGCATCCTTCGAAGTCTTACCGCCAGAACAACGCAGTGAACCGGGGCCGTCGAATACGGACTTGGCAGCTCGCTGGAGTGAACTCGTTGGCGAAATCCCTGAGGCCCGTGAGTTCCGAACACGTACCGAGGCAGCCATGGTCCGTGAATGGGGACCGGACGATGACGAATTCAATCTGGAACTTCGTGGACCAGATTCAACGACCAAGCGAGACGTCGCAAGAAAAATAAAGGCATTACTCGAGACCTATCCCGGACTGAAAGACCAGTGGACGGACGTTGATGAGGGACAAGACGAACTTCGAATTAGTTTGAAAGATCGTGCTGCCGAATTGGGGCTAACACAATCGATGTTAGCCAGTCAGGTTCGGCAGGCTTTTTACGGCGAAGAGGCGCAGCGGTTTCAACGGGGAACTGATGATGTGCGGGTTATGGTGAGATTACCAGAAGCGGGTCGACGGTCGCTGCACACGCTCGACAGACTGAAAATTCGCACACCAGCTGGCGACAAAGTCCCACTCAAGACGGTTGCGACCATCAATGTCGTCAAAGCTCCCAGCAACATCGAACGTAAAGACAAAGCAGAAGTGGCGCGGATCGGTGCAAACGTGAGAGATGAAAACGTGGACATGGTTGCGATCGCAAAGGATCTCGATCCGGCACTTCAGGAACTCTGCAATTCAGCAGGACTCACCTTTCGGTACGACGGTTACGTTGAGGATGCCGAAACAACGCGACAGCAGACGTTGGTCGGCGCCATTCTTCTCGGGCTGACGCTCTACGGTCTATTATCCGTGGCGCTAAGATCGCTGATCCAGCCACTCTATGTGCTACTGGCAGTGCCCTTCGCGATCATCGGCGCCATCTTCGGCCACATACTGCTCGATCTTACACCCTCTTATCTGTCAGTTTTCGGAATGCTGGCCCTGGCTGGGATCGCGGTCAACGATACGTTAGTAATGGTTGACTTTATCAATCGTCGGTGCGCTGCGGGAAGTTCTCTGCTTGAAGCAGTCGCCGAGTCTGGTACTAGTCGTTTTCGTCCGATTTTCCTGACATCAGTGACGACATTCGTGGGGTTAACACCGCTTATCTTCGATCCTTCGATTCAAGCAAAGTTCCTGATTCCGATGGCTGTTTCGCTCGCATTCGGCGTGCTGTTTGCCACAGGCGTGACACTCTTTCTAGTGCCATGTGCCGTGCTGGCAGGCGATGATCTTTCACGAACCTGTCGATCCTTCTCGGCATGGTACACAAAACCATTCAAGTCGACAAAAATCTCGACAGACAGTCAGCCTTAGTGCTCCAAAGCAATCGTTGCTTACTTGGTATTGAAACAGATGAACTTACAGAGATTTCAGGCATGCAGGATCCAGGCGCTGGTAGCATACTCATCAGTGGCTAGTGACATGCTTAGTATGGCTCTGCTGGCGACGCGAATAGCCAACAATGTGGAGCATCAAGGCGATCGCTAACGCACCTGTGACCCAAGCCTCCGAAAAGCTGAGCGGTGACATGACGCTGCAACGTAGTAACGCGTCACCAACCGAAGATGGTCAGATTAACATCACTTATGGCGACGAATCACACCGGGCAAAAAGACATGGATTCGTGACCTGCTGGGGGGTAGAGCACGGCGGCGGAATTCTTTAGCCTGAAGCTTCATGTCCTTGAAACGCTCCCATACGAAACTCGCAAAAATCTTCCACTGGGGATTCATCGTCCTTTATATGTACGGGGTACTGAAGCAACTTAGCGATGTGTCCCAGCTAGAAAATACTGGCTTGCTCGTTTTTGAGGCTGCCTT
>DOPG01000433.1:6384-11872 GCA_003513555.1 Rhodopirellula sp.
GTTTTTGAGGCTGCCTTTGCGATTTTATTTCTTTTGATCGTGTTAATACGCTACTTCTACATGAGACAATTCGAGACGTTCCTTGGGGCACGTAAACCAGCGTCTCTGTTTCACAAACGACTCGGAAAGGCCATTCACAGATCAATCTATTTTTGTCTGGTTTTACTTCCACTCTCCGGGTTGTTGATCGCAGGATTGTTCGCCTTGGGAATCCGCGAGGGAGCACTGCAAGATTTCACGCTTGCTTTACATGAGTTTTGTGCTTCTCTTAGCTATTTCCTGATTACAATTCACATCGCAGCAGCGATTTTCTCTCGGTTCAGGGGAGAAGGCATTTGGACATCGATGGTGCCGTTATGGAAAGAGAAAATTTAGGTCCGGGAAATCAACACGAGGCATTGGGACATGCATCGCTATTAATGAACAGAACATGCAATGCCTGCACGAACGCCCGGCCAACTGTGACAAGTTGAGCAACTCAGTAAACCACTGCATTTACGTGGTCAATTGGCTGGATCACCCGAAACCGATTGGCTCAAGGTCAACTCCTGATCTTCATCGGATCGTGTCGATCATGACTGCGTTGCCAAATCCTCAAAAACCTGATAACGACAACGGCACCTGTCTTGAACATGTGGCAATCGAAATGGATTGGGGAAAAAATGCAACCAATCATGGCAAGCCCCCCGCGGAGCAACTGGAGAAAATAAGCTCCTTGCCAAACTCCACTAATCGCGAGCTCTTCAGGACGCAATAGAAACGACTCACCTGAGTCACATACCAAAATGCTTTCGCCCGTCCCCACATCGCAATCTTGGTCTCTCTGCCGGACTGTTCTCTGTGAATCGCGGGGAAACATGATTTGTGATCGCGAATTGGCAATTCTTCATGTTAGAATGATGAATCACTTTTGCAACCAATCATTCAAAGGTCAGCCCACATGAAAAGCTGCACACAATTACTTTTTACTCTGTCAATTTGTGCCGTACTCTTTTCCTGCGTCAATAAAACACAGGCATCTGATCCCAACTTTGTAATCATTTTTGCGGACGATCAAGGATATGGAGACCTGAGCTGTTTTGGCTCTGAGACGATTAAAACACCAAACGTCGATCGATTGGCCGAGGAGGGTCGCAAATTTACCAGCTTCATGGTTGCTTCTCCTGTCTGTACACCATCACGCGCCGCACTGCTAACGGGTTGCTACCCAAAACGGGTAGGGATGCATCAGCATGTTTTGTTTCCGACATCAACCAAAGGTTTGAACCCAAGCGAACATACAATCGCGGATCACTTGAAATCACAAGGCTATGCTACGGCTTGCTTTGGGAAATGGCATCTTGGGCATCATCCAGAAGTCCTGCCCACATCGAATGGTTTTGATACCTACTTGGGTATCCCTTACTCCAACGACATGAACCATCCCGACAACAAAGGGAAACCACAAGGTGGCCCTGCTGGAATGGATATTCTTTGGAAAGATCCTGAGTCCACTTTGACCAAATGGAAAACGCCACTGATCAAGAATGAAGAAATCATTGAGTTGCCAGTCGATCAGCGAACAGTGACGCGAAGATATACACAGAACGCAATCGACTTCATCAAAAAACATCGTGATGAATCTTTCTTTGTTTATCTTCCACACTCCATGCCACACATCCCACTTTATGTTCCTGATGATGTGCGCGACCCCAACCCGTTGAACGCTTATATCAACGTGATCGAGCACATCGATTCAGAGGTCGGTCGACTACTCAAAACGCTGGATGAACTGAAACTCTCAGATAACACCTACGTGATTTACACGACCGACAACGGACCCTGGTTGCCGTTCAAACATCATGGTGGATCTGCTGGCCCTCTGCGCGAAGGCAAAGGAACAACTTTTGAGGGCGGTCAACGAGTTCCCTGCCTGATTCGTGGGCCAGGAATTCCAGCTGGAACGGTTTGTGACGAGTTGACCGGAACGATCGATGTGCTTCCAACGATTGCCGCGCTTACCAATAAACCGCTGCCAAAACAGAACAAAATCGATGGTATCGATGTGTCCAAACTGTGGATGGGTGAAACAGAACAGTCGCCACGAAATGAATTCGTACACTACACCTCCCAGGGAAATCTGGAAGGCCTCAGGCAAGACAACTGGAAACTACTGGTCAAAAAACCGAAGCAGCGTAGGAACCAAAAAAACCCAGCTGCCTCAAAGGCCAAAGTGCAAGTCATGCTGTTTGACCTTAGCAAAGATATCGGAGAACAAAACAACCTCGCTTCCGTGCACCCCGAAATTGTGGAGCGCTTGCAGCAACGGATGAAACAACTCGACGATGAAATCACGATGAACGCGCGTCGCCCATGGTTTAAGAACGATAAGTAGACAATAAGACAGCAGACTCTCAGCCGAATGGTTGGACGTTTCACTGCAGACGACTGGATCCCAGACTATTGGGCTGCAAAACAAACTCGCAGCTCTCTCAAAGCACCCCTGTGACTGAACTGCCTGCTGCGCACCTATGCGTTTGCACTTGCCTCGGAGCCACTCCGTCGCTGCAGCGACGCTTATTCGGAGCGTTTGCCGTAGCGGGAAGTGCGCGCACGTTGCAAGCTACTCAACCGTTTTTCATTCAGTCGTCGCCACAACGAGCAGATTACCTCCTGCTTCGAGCAAAACACTCGCTGCAAATACAAGCTCGAGCATCCCCTCCAACCGAATGTGGGCCTGATACTCCATCCCGTTGTGCACGCGTTACGAACTTAAACTGAACATGGATCTTTTTGGCGTTGGAGGGCAATTAATCGGGTTTAAGTGGCCAACATTTATTTGCTAGCACAGGGGGCACAAAACGAAGACTCCCTCACGAACCGCCTAACCTGACCTAGTGGGAAACCAGTCGATTTCGGGACGCCGATCGCCCGATATCTCTAAGGTTGTGACTGTGTCTCTCGTGTGCACCTGATTGGGGTATTTTCTGATGCCGTTGTTGAAACTCTGGAATTCTCTTCGGGGTCAATCCACGAACACACCAGAGACCAAAGCTGAGGAATCCCAAAATCCAGAGAAGCAGATTTCTTCAACCTCTGCGAAGAATCACGCACAACCGGTCAAACGCTCCGGAAAGGCGGCATTTGGGATATTTGGCAGTGGACCGCATAGTGGACTCTGCAAGCAGTTGAAGCCTCTCAGTGTTCATTCGGTTCTGGAAGTTGGTGTGGGTGATGGCTCACAGGCAATCGCCGTGATGGACACGCTTTCTCGTCAATCCGAATCCATCCGCTACTATGCGGTGGATGAGTTTGAAATGACTGGTGGCGTCAACCTCAAACAATTTCATCAAAAATTGCGGAATCACAACATTCATCCACAGCTGTTTCCGGGCCCGGTTGATCGAGGCTTGATGAAGATCGCGCACACAATCGGGTCGGTTGACCTGATTCTCGTGGCCGACGCCAGCGTGATTGACAATAATCCTGCGATCGCTGGCATCCTCGCTCGGATTTCTCACGAAGGAACGAGGGTGCTGGTCGCTCGAAACGAAACGTGGAATTCCATCGAAGTGTTCACCGGAGATCGATCTTGTCGAGCGGCTTGATTCTACCCAGAACATGTTCTCACACGGGTGAATTCCCCAGGAGCGATTTCTTACAACGCTTTCTTTCAAGACTAATCTGTTTTTTTGCTCAGGATCGAACATTTCGCAGATGGAAAATCTCCTCGCGACCAAGGCAAAGCGGGAGTAAAAATTCAACCATTGCATGTGGAGAGTGGTGAAGTCAATCTCGCAGGTCTCGATCACTTCAGGCTGAAAGTGATATACGACCACCTGATTCTCTCCGCAATGCAATGAGAGGTCGCCCGGACAATGAAGATACAACTGCAGGGTTTCTGGGACTGAATCTGACACCGCAGCAGTGGGGCATTTTCAAGCGAATCATTTTGACGGGTTACGGGACGAGTTGGAATCTGCCTTGGTAGGCGATGCCACTTCCAGCATATGCATCGCCCCCCCGAGGAACGAGTTACAGCAAAGTGATCACCAACATGGAAGAAGTCCAAGCCCATGCGGGGCCTATCTTGGCTAATGCGAGCCAAGCTGATCCTCCAGTGCACAAAATAGCAGACAACCTGATTCAAATCTGTAGATCCATGAATTTTCACAACCCCTCGTGACCATCATGCCGCGGCAGCAATTGCCCTATCACATCGCACTGCTTCGTGGCTACAACTTGAACCAGCGGCGGAACTTGGCAAAAAGCGTCATCGTCGAGCAAGAACAACTTGATCGCGCCCAGCTACCAAATAGTGTGAAAGAGTTTCTCGAGCCAGAGAATTTATCTAGCAGAAGAGGAAGTACAGCCCCATAAAACCATCCGGCTTAAGCTACAATTCGCGGAAAGTGCTAATCGTAAATATCGGGGACACTGCCGCAATCGAAATCGCTGAGCTGGTGGCACAGATGGCGGCTGAGATTGAAAAACTGCGTCATATCAAAGTCAATATCACACGAATCGTTTTTGGCATTTCCGATCCGAGCCACACAATCGCAGAAGAATCTGTTTAAAATCGAATAAGTGAAAATTCATGAGTCAACATCTGGTTACCGGTGCCGCCGGATTCATCGGTTTTCATCTGTCAATGCGTTTGCTTACCCGCGGGGAAAAAGTCGTTGGCTTTGATAATCTCAATGACTACTACAGTGTTGAACTAAAACGCGATCGTTTGAAGCTTCTGACAGAATTTGATCACTTCAAGTTCGTCGAAGCCGACCTAGCCGACCAAGCAAAAGTCGATCAGGTCTTCCGCGACCACAACTTTGACCGAGTTGTCAACTTGGCAGCTCAGGCAGGCGTCCGTTACTCGCTTGAAAATCCACGCGCTTACACGGAAAGTAACGTTGTAGGTTTCTTAAATATTCTTGAAGCCTGCCGGCATGCCAAGACACCACATCTAACCTATGCAAGCAGCAGCAGTGTGTACGGCGGCGGGACCAAAATGCCCTTTGGAACTTCTGACCGTGTTGACCATCCTTTAAGTCTTTATGCTGCCACCAAGAAAAGCAATGAGCTGATGGCCCATACGTACAGTCACCTGTATGGTTTGCCTACCACTGGCCTGCGCTTTTTCACTGTATATGGTCCGTGGGGACGTCCTGACATGGCTTTATTCTTGTTCACGAAAGCTATTCTCGAAAGGCGTCCCATTGATGTGTTCAATGAAGGACGAATGCAGCGTGACTTCACGTACATTGACGACATTGTTGAAGGCGTTGACCGAACTTCCGAAAAAATTGCGGTACCCGATCCCGACTGGAACAGCAGCGCCCCTAATCCCTCCACCAGCGCAGCCCCCTATCGAATCTATAACATTGGTAACAATGATCCGGTCGAATTATCAACCTTCATTGAAACCATTGAGCAAGCACTTGGAATTCGGGCCCAGAGGAATCTCATGCCGATGCACGCTGGAGACGTACCGGCCACGTCTGCGGACATC
>DOPG01000484.1:0-32219 GCA_003513555.1 Rhodopirellula sp.
GTCATCGAGACCGTGGATGAGGTGGAACAATTACTGCATGATCGATGCATTGACCAAGCTGAATCGGGCACGCCATTTTCCCACCAAAATATAAACAGTGCGTTGACTGCTGCTCTTCATGATTACGCCAGCGACGGTCGCCAACTGCTTATCCTCACTAGCAGTGAACACTTGACCGCGCAGCTTCGGCGAGTGGGCTCGCGCATCGAACAAATACACTCCGAACGTATCCTGCATCCTCACAGGCCACTTTGGAAATCAAGTTATGCAGCTGAAAACTACGTTGGCCCTCACCCTCATACTTATGGACTTCGGGATGTCCCCGAAGAGCTAACACCCATGAAAGGCAGCAACCACATGCCAAACGCGAACGCAAATCAACACTTTGACATGGCGTGGCAGAATCCCGAGGGAAACAGTGCCAACGCCAACACCCAGTCCAGTAATTTTGTCTCAAGTGATTCGACAAACGGCGTTTCAGACGGATCGCTGTACCGAGATGGCTATTACTACACCGACACTTACAGCACCATTGAAGCCCCGAACGCACAAAACGTTTCGGCTGGGAATCCTTCAATGGCGAGAGACCCAAACCCCCAGACTGCCAAGGAAGGTACCCGGATGTCCCACGACCGTAACTTTTCAACTGCGGCTCCAGCCTCACCCTTCTTTCTTTCTGTAGACAGCCCCATTAATCAGGCCCCATCCATCGATGCAGTCGCTGCTGCTCGCTTGAGAGGCCTGCAAGTCAGCCATGTAGTCCACCTGATGCAACAGGACCCCTGCCGACTGGCCGATGCATTGGGCCTGGCTAGTGTGGAAGCGAACACAATCCGACGTTGGCAGGCCGAGTGCCGGCTCGTTTGCCGCGTTCCAAACCTACGAGGATTCGATGCAAGAATCCTTGTTGCTTGTGGTATCACAACGCCAGCCACACTCGCAGCAACGCCCCCAATTACCCTGCTGCACAAAGTGGAACATTTTCTGGCAACCGAAAGAGGGCAACAGCTTCTGCTAAGCGGCAGCAGTCATGAACTTGCCCGCATCACAGGCTGGATTGCCACAGCAAACAGCCAAAGACTTGGCTCGAAAACTGGCAAGACCAATAATCAGCTTGGACACGTCAATAAAACAGATCGAAAAACATCCCACCCTGGTGAGTGTCGAAGTGCCGCAACAAAGCACGACACAGAATTCGCTCCGACGTTAAAACACAATCGTCAAGGCGAGCACAGCCACCGTCAAAAGCACCAGCACGCTCAAGTGAACCATGCGTCTGAAACAAGTCGAACCACTGTCGTACCATTCGAACAGAGCGCGTACCAAAACGTGCAAAAATCCGCTACAGCCACTGAAGCTGAAACTGAAATTCGTGAATTACGCTTCTACCTTCAGCAGGATGCACCGGTCGTCGACGCACCTTCGATCGGTGAACGGATGGAAGAACGCCTGCAGGCAATCGGTATCTACACCATCCAAGACCTGCTTGATGGTGATTCCGAGCAGATCGCTGAGCTACTGGATCACCGACGTGTCGATGCAGACACGGTACTGCAGTGGCAACAACAAACGACATTGGTCTGTTGCATTCCAATGCTGCGAGGTCATGACGCACAACTGCTGGTAGCAGCCGACATTGTCACACCGGAAGACCTTGCTGGCTGGGATGCCGAAGAACTATTCCAGATCATTGACCCCATCGCCCGCAGCAAGGAAGGAAAACGAATCCTCCGCGGCGGAAATTTACCGGATCTCGAGGAAGTAACCGACTGGATCAATTTTGCCCAACACAATCGCAAATTGCAGGCGGCCTAATCGGCAGCAGACACCAACGCAAGACGGCACTCCGGTTGTAAAACATCTTTGTTTTTGGTGAACTGAATCAGCTGGCACCTAGCCCAGTGTGCTTTTGGCAACACGCATGACGTTGCCGCCAATGACTTTGCGGATAACATCCTCACTGTGGCCACGCTGCAGCAACCCCACTGTAAACAGGGGCCAGTTGGTCCAGGCAAGACTATCATTCGCCTGTTGACTGGTCTGATAATCATCCGCCGGCCACAACGATCGGAACCCAGTCCGCCGCTTCCCCCGACTGGGCACCTTTGCTCTCTCGCGATTAGCGTCTTGCGACTGGTAGGCAACGTCTGTCCCGATCGCAACATGATCGGGACCAAACTTGCGAATCACGTGATCGACGTGATTCAGCAACACGCTAATGTCCCCGTCGCCACGCAGAAACCTGGGTATGCAGCATATTCCCATGTAACCACCGGAATCAGCAATGGCCTTGATCACCTCATCCGGCTTGCTGCGAATATGTGGATAGATCGCGCCGCAAACGGAATGGCTTGCGACCACCGGCTTGGTTGAAACCCGTGCCGCTTCCAAGCTCGTTTGCCAACCACTATGAGCGCAGTCGGGAATGACACCCACACGATTCATCTCGGCAATGGCCGCCTCACCAAAGTCGCTTAAACCGGCATCCGTTTTTTCCCCACAACCGTCACCGATCATATTTCGTCTTTGATAAGTCAAGTGCATCATCCGAATCCCGAGTTGATAAAAGATCCGCACATACCTCAACTCATCTGGAACCGACACCCACTGCTGTGTTAACGGCACACCGTTACCTGTCATATAGAGACAATGCCGACCTTCCTGTTTCGCAGTCAGTACATCCTGCGGGGAAGCAGCCTTGGCAACAAAACCACGCATCATGTCGGTAACGTAAGTAAAACGCGCCAACCGTTTCAGCAATCGCATCGGGTCCTGACCCTCCTGTCCTGCGTTCTGGAAGATGCAGGTAACTCCCGATGCACGCCAAGCATCACGATACTCCTGTTGCTGTACCAGATCGGTTGCCACGCGGGTCATCATCATATCTTCGCGTGCATCATCCAACTCAATTGACGAAGCACCGTTTTTTGTCAGTTTGGCAAGTGCTTCACCATCAACCGCGGCACGCGGCGAGAATCCATACGAATCGAACACGACCGACTCAGCATGTAACCGCAATCCCTTCTCTAACTCCGAGGGCGATGGCCGTAGAATCTTCATCGCAGCCTGACGCCAACCGGCAATTCTGGGATTCAACCGCTCGGTAAGCGCAGCGACCGAACCTCTTAACCCGACACTCTCGCCCACCAGATCCGGCGAATTGGCCAGTGGCTCCCTGGCCACTAATTGTTGCGTCAGGTTTTGATGAACAGCACAAGTGGCAAGGGCACCAGTTGTGCCGAGAAAATGACGACGATTCAATGGGTCAATCGATTGCATAAGATCCTCCAAGGGGCGATAGCCCATTCATGGTAAACGATCTATCTGCGTTCAGGTGAAAGCCGAAATCGGCAAATCAACCCAAGGCTGTAACGACGCTAAAAATGCTTACTGTTCGAACAGTTTTCCGCTTCCTTGGATCACAAGATAATCGCCAGATAGTTCATGCTTGCCAAATGATTCACGAGTTCCATCTGGCCAGTCCACGACGACATTGCAGGCTTCCGAATTCGCCCCTAGACCAAAACTCACACAACGTTCGTTGGAGCATTGAAATCCGTCACCCGCCAGCAGGTGCCCCACACGATCCCTCCCCTGACCCTGCAAAGTGACCCGCGTTCCAATGGCGTCACGACCGGACTTGGTACCCACAAAAAAGAACCTACATTGCGGGTATTCTGTTTTGGTCTCATTGATCAGCAGAGCAATCGGCTCAAACAGATGAGTGATAACAAGGTCTGGCTTCTGATCCTGATTAGCGTCCAATCTGGCAACCGCACGCCCTAAATGCTCACGCTCAAAGTAATCCCCCAACGAATTGCTTTTCACCTGGCCCCACGTGCCACCTTCCTGCCGCTGAAACAACTGCGCCGGTTGCTGGTACAGGCGGCTTCGGTGAGTGAAGTCATCAATGTCCCCATTGGCTACCACCAACTCAGAAGTCCCATCGTTATCAGCATCAATCCACTGTGTTCCGTAACCGAGCATGGCTTGCGATGGCTCAATCATGCCAACCCGCTTTGATCGATCCGCCCACATGCCAGCGTTAACCTGCTCATAGAAAGTGTTGTAATCACCCGAAAAATGAGTGAGCAAGAAATCGAGGTCACCATCCTGATCAGCATCACCGGCGGCGATGCCCATCGATGCTTGCGATAATGATCGTTCGTTGACAGCAAGCCCACGAATACTCGCTTGCTCTGTGAGTTTGAATTCAGGAGGATTCATGGAACGGGCAGATTCTATCGCCAACTTGCTACTTTCATGGTTAATGGGTTCATTGTCTGCTGCATCAGCTGCACTTTGGGTACGATCACTTCGTGACCAGTAGTGATTCGCTGTCATATCGTTCGCAACATAGACGTCCAGACCTGATCGACCATCAAGTGCGCCCACAACGATGCCCAGACCCCGGCCCGACTCATGACCGCTCAACCAATCTGCCGTGACGTCCACATAACTTCCATCAGCAGCGCCCCGCCACACGCGATCTTTCTGAGCCGCAAAAGCCAACGGCGCGCAAGACCTCGGTTCTTTCAGCTCAGCATCCATACACAATTGCTGCAACGCTTTCTCGGTTTCGCAATATCCAAGCTGAAATAGATCGGTCAAACCATCACCATCAAGATCCGCAAACGCAGCGGAACTGGTCCACGCTTCACCATCCAGCGCGACTTGCTGGGTAACATCAGTGAAAGTCCCATCACCATTGTTGCGCAACAGTTGATTTCGACCGATGTTTGCGACAAACAGGTCAGGAAAACCATCGGCGTCATAATCTCCGACAGCAAGCCCCTGTGAAAATCCGCGTCCCCCAATAATTGAAGATTCGGTAACGTTCGAAAATACACCGTCAAGATTTCGAAACAGAGGATTTGGACTGGAATCATTCTTCATGGGACCGCCATCGATTGAAGTCAGACACACATCAGGCCAACCATCTAGGTCGAAATCCAAGACCGCAACACCACCAGCCCCTGATTGGTAGATCGTCAAACCACCTCCCTCGTCTGCCGATTTACTCAACCGACAAGTGTGAACCAACTGCCGCTCTGCTGCTTGATTGTCGAATCGTATTGCCCGACTGCCAACACGATCGGATAGCGCCGGAGTAATCGATCCTGACTCCATCCAGATTGGTTCGGGGTAATCAGAGAGATCGATCTGTTTTGCCACCGCAAGCTCGGGAATTTGCCAAGGCGTCGCGCCGGTCAAAGTGGAGCGAACCGACTTATAAATGCTGGCAAGATCCTGTTGCGGGTTCTGGTTCATACGAAACGCGGCCTGCAACCATGCAGTCGCTTCCCAACGACGCCCAATCGCGTCCAAACCACGAGCAATATTGACGGCGTCCGACTGCGAATTATTTTTCCACGACAAGAGGGAATCAACCCCATCACGCAGTGCCGTGATTCCAGCAGCCCGCTCTGCGAGCCGTCGAGCCTTATCAGGCTGATCCAACTGGGCTAAACTGATGGATAACTTCAGCAGTGCCTCACCGTTGTTCTCATCAAGCAAAGTTGCTTTCCAGTACGCCCTCGCCGCCATGGGCAGATTCCCGTTTTGCTCGGCAACTTCACCCAAGGTCAACCAATACTGAGGCTGGCTTTCGATGCCAGCGGGTACGCCCTTGAACCAATCTGAAAGTTCAGTTCTCCGTTGCAATTCTTTCAGAGCACGCCCATACAAAGCCTGTCCAGGCAGAAAATCGGGATGCTGCTTAACAACAGGCCTCAGCAATTCCTCAACTTTCTTCCACTCCGAATGATACGCCGGAAGTCTGGCCAGTGAGTATTTAGGCCTCAGGTCAGCCGGGTAAGTTTTTAAAGCGTAATTACATGTCGACTCGACCGTCTGAGGACGTGACAGGTCGGAAAGCACAATGAGCAGATTCAGACCACCGTTCCCTCGCTGCACTAACCACTGCAGTTGCTGACGACTTTCAAATTCCAGACCTACTGCCATCTGCATGCCGACAAGTTTCATCCGGTAATCCGCAACATCCGGGTAGGCTTCCACCGCAGCTTTTAGAACCCGAATCGACTCAAATGGTCGCCCCACATTCACATACTCCTGGCCAAGCTTCAGTAGAAGTCTCGCATCGGGCGTTTCAGTCATAGCAATCGCCAGTTCATATAACTCGACAGCTCGGGTCGCGTCTCCCCGCGCAACAGCAACATCTCCGGCAATCGCCAACAGCTCTGGATCTTCTGGGCTACGCAATAAAGCTGCATCAACCTGCTGTGCGGCTTCCACCACATTACCGCGTCTCAATAAAACCTGCACCGCAGCGACTGGATCTTGCGGTGGGGTCGCTACGTTCTCGGCAGGAGTTGTGGCAGCAGAGTCCTTGGGATTACGCCCGCACGCAAGCACCAACAAACCTGCCAATAAAGAGACCCACGATAAAACAAAACTACGATTTCTCACTCAATTCACACCAATCACAGGCATCAGTTGGGACACACGAGCGAATCTAGTTGACAGCTATTGTTGACAGCGGCATTGGACTCAGCACCTAGCTGGCAGCACACGATTATCAGCAAATGAAGCCATCGGTTTCCAAGACAAACTATTGCTCGATATCATCTTATCGTAGCCCACCCCACCGTGAAGGCGAAGATTACGGCCGGAAGTTACGTAATCACGACATTTACGCCGGTAATCCGCTGCACACCCGAAATCCTCGCGTCTCAGGCCACAAGTTTCGAAAATTGCATCGACAGAGCCGTTCAGTGACCTTTACCCATCTGTTTTCACGAGCAGGTCCTTGGAAAGAATCAGCAAGTGAGGAGCGGACGAGCGAGAGTTTTCGTGAATTCATATCCTCAGCTGCAATCGACAGGCGGACTTACTAAATCCGCTGGATCGTCACAGCCTAGGGGTTTCGCACACCATGCGTCAGCAAACCACTGCTCAAACCACGATTCCATACAGAAATTGTTGCTATGGCTTTGTTTCATAACGGTAAACTAGTAGCAGACGGTTCGTCTCAAACAATCAGTCCCGCAGTCATCTTCAAGACCATCCCGTGCATCAACACCTTGCGACCCGATTCAGTAATAGCGGCCAAGCACTGCAAATTCTGCTGTGTTTTTTTGCGTTCCATGTTTTGAGTTCAGCACAACTGCACGCATCTCCACCCCTCAACGCAGATCCGTCCGTCAAATATATCGGTTCGAAAACCTGTGTATCCTGCCACGCCGACCAGCACAAAAGTTACTTGGCGACCAGCCACAGCAAAACGATGGAGCGAGTGGACCCGAGCAAGGAAAAAACGACTGGTTCCTTCCGACATGAGTTATCTGGCAACGATTACGAAGTTACCCAGCGTGATGGCAAGTTAGTCCACCGCGAAATCATCCGTGGCTCAAACAATGAAGAGTTAGCAACCATCGAACACCCCATTCTGTACACGATGGGATCTGGTAGCCATGGCAAAAGCTATGTGTACAAAAACGGTGAGTTCTTTGGACAATCACCACTTTCCTGGTACGTTGAGTCGCAGAAATGGGGCATGTCCCCGGGCTACGATCGCGCAAACCATCCCGGTTTTTCCCGTAAGCTGAGTTCGGAATGTTTTTTTTGTCACGTGGGCAGCATCGATGAGAAAGAGGGAAACCCGAATGACTTCACCATCATGGAAGATACGGTCGGCTGTGAGCGATGCCACGGACCGGGTGAGCTACACGCCAAAAAATATCAAGACAAGAAACCATCCGCGGTCCTAAACATTGATTCCAACGACAGGACTCCTGACAACACGATTGTAAACCCGAGAAATTTGACGAGGGAACTTTCGGAAGCAATTTGCCAGCAGTGTCATTTGCAGGCGGCTGGCAAAGCATTGCGGGCGGGAAAAGACGAATGGGATTTTCGCCCAGGCACACCATTGACCGATATCCGACTGGACTATCAATATCGGCTTGGTGACGACAAAATGAAAATTGTGGGACACGTCGAACAACTACACCAAAGTAAGTGCTACCAACAAGCCGAAACGTTGACTTGCATTACGTGTCACAATCCACACGACACACCATCCCCCGAAAACATGACTGCCCATTACCGGTCGATTTGCCTCGACTGCCATGACAATCAGTCGTGTGGCGAACCACTGGCAAAACGCTTGAGCACGACACAAAATGACTGTGCAAAGTGTCATATGCCCAAGCTTGATACTGAAATACCGCACACCGCTTTCCATCACCATCGCATTGGAATCCACAACTCTGAAGTTGATGTTCCGGAAGTCGCTACAGGTCTCAGCCCGATTTTAGACATCAGCAGTTTGACGCCACTGCAGCGTGCTCGTTGCGAGGCGTTGGCCAAGTTTCAAGTCGGGCAGGAAGAACCAGACAACCCGAATTTCAAAAACTATGGGCTTGATGCAGCGAAGGTGTTGATTCAACTGAAAAACAGCGGCAAGGCGGATCCCGATGCCAATACAATCTTGGCACTGTTAGCCCGTTCTCAAGGACAAGCGACGATCGCGCGCGACCTCGCGACAGAAGTCGCCAACGAGGAAGAAAATCCGACCCGTGCAAAAGTCGAATCATTACGTTTACTCGCACAACTTGCGTACCAGAGTCGCAAGTTTGCTGATGCCGCCAAACTATATCGCCAAGTTACACAGTACCAGTCCGAGGCTTACGACTATTTTCAACTTGGGATCTCTGAGCAGAACTCTGGACAAACCGAGCGTGCCATCACTGCATTGAAGACAGCGGTTGAGCTAGCGCCGAGTTATCTTGAGGCCCACCGCGTTCTTGCTGCGATCCTTGATTCGCAAGGAAAAGCAGACGAGGCCAAGAAACATGAACAACTTGCCATCCAGCATGAACAACGGATGCAGCGTTTGTGGCAGTCATCAAAACCCCAATAGGTAGCGTGCCGTTCCGGGTCAGCGTGAAAACTGGAACGGAAATACTACTTTCTGGATCAATCGCTATCGACTGAGCTTTGGCGGTAGACCTCTGGATCGTCTTCGACCAGGAGCAGGTAACCATCAACTTCCGGACCGACGTAAGTTTGCTTAACTCCCGAAGGCCAAGTGACCACAATTTGGTTCACTTGCTCAGCTGCTCCCAGCCCAAAATTGACTGTGGGCTGATTACGCGAAAGATACCCGTCGCCACCCACAATCCAATTGCTAAGCACCTGGTCTCCGACGTGAACATCAACTTGAGCCCCAATGGCATTACGCTCGGATGAGGTTCCCACCAACTGAATGGCCAGCCAATGATTAGCGGTTTCCGTCTGGTTCATCATCAATGCGGATGGCGAGTCCAAATGCGTTATCAAAAAATCTTGTTTACCATCATGGTTGAAATCGAGTCTTGTCATGCCGCGTCCCAGGTAGGCACCCTGCCAGTAGCCAGACGCATCCTGCACTTCAGTCAATAAGAATTTCGACCCTAGATTGACAAATAACTGAGGCGACTGCTGCAGTGGTTCGCCCGGAGCCTTTTCAATATTGCCATTAGTCACGGCGACATCAGGACGCCCATCGTTGTTGTAGTCCATCGCTTGACAACCGAATCCCAATACCGAAGAGCTATCGCGATGCAATCGATATTGCACACATCGGTCCTCAAATGAGTCTCCACGGTTCATGAATAAACTGACAGGCTCCTGGTAGAAATTCGTAATGTGGATATCCCGTTTCCCATTGCCGTCGAAGTCAGCAACAGCGATACCCATCGATGCCGTCGACACACCTCCTGAACCATGTGCGCAACCGGTCAATGCGGCGACATCTTGCCAACTGATATCGTTACCCTCGGCGACAGAGCCAACTTCTGTCTTTTCCGGTAGTCTGGAGACCCGCGACCAGAGGTGATTGGGTCTGACATCATTTCCTACAAAAATCTCGTTGCCGGGTTGCCCATCCCAATCAGCGATGACAACCCCCAATCCGGTACTGGGTGCCTGAGCTGAATCACTTACTTTCTCACTAACAAAGCCTCCTTTACCGTCGTTCACCGCAATCCGATCAACCCCGGGTACAAATGAAGCGGGCGACACCGTCAATACATTCCCGTCCTCACCAAGTTCCGGCCGCTTTAACATGGTGTTGTCCTCGACGTAATGCAGCGACACGATGTCAGGCAATGCATCACCGGTCACATCACCCAACGCAACCGAACTGGTCAACACATCCAGAGCTGGATCAGAATCAAATTCCTGACGACGAAACGTTCCGTCACCGTTATTGAGCAACAAGACTTTATTACCGATATTGGCTACAACGATGTCATCAAAACCATCTTGATTCCAATCTCCTGCAGCCACACCGATCGAGTACCGCTTATCAGCGGTGCCTGACACTGCAGTCATCTCTTCAAACTGTCCTGCCACATTTCGATAAAGCAGGTTGGACAGCGTACCAACGAGACTGGGCGGATCGCCATTTCCTTGTGCCAAATACAAGTCGATCGCACCATCCAGATCGTAATCGAGTGCGGCTGCCCCACCACCGAGCGATTGGTAAAGTGCAAATCGGTACAACTGTGGACCACTGGCAATCTGGTAACTATGTTCGACCCCAACTTTGGTTGCGACGTTCTCGAACACCGGGGTGGCAAAGGTCTCGTCAATCGCCTCACTAGCCGTTGGTAACGCTACGGAAGACAATTCTGGAATTTCCAGGTCGGGCAGTGGATACTCCTCGCGAGAAATACCGCACATTCGCTCGGCTTCGTCTGGAAAAGCTTGATCGGAGGCAGCAAGTTTCATTCGTTGCTCGTTGAGTGATTCCACTTCTTCTTGACTCGCCTTTCTTTGGAATGCTTCAAACAGTCGCCAAGTCATGGCCTCAAGAGGTCGATTCAACTTATCAAGCCCTTCAGCAACGGTTCGATAAGACTCGAGCGACCCAGAACTTGATTCACCAATTGCGTTGCTGGCAAGTGTCACATCGCGTTGAACAACGTACCGATCAATCCATTTATCCGCAGCTTCCTGCTGTCCCATCGCAGTCAAAGACTGGTTGATACGGCGCATGGAGGCGATATCCGTGGGATCGCGATTGAGCGATTCTGCAAAGGCTCGAATCGCCTCTGAAAATCTGCGTTGGTTCAACAAATGAGTACCGATCGCAGCCCAATACTCAGCGTATTGCTGCACCGATGCATCGGTGCGTGCTAACCACCACTGAAAACGCGGATCATCCTGCGCTTCAACAGCGAGCAAACCATAGAATGCAAGAATCGATGGAGTTACTTCGCCCGTGCGAACAGCCGGATCAAGCACCAACAATGCTTCCTGATAGCGACTGGCCGTGTACAACATCCTCGCTTCTGCAGCTGGGCCAATGGGGTAGTACGCTTTTTTGCGAGGTATCGTGGTATTGGGATCATCAAAAATCGCGTGACCTACCACCATCATGGCGTGCAACTCGTCCTGCTGAACATTCCCCAAGCGGCAGAGCTGCTGTAGGTGACTGAACGCCTCGTGTCGCCGGCCTTGCCGATTATAAAGAAATGCTAATTGGCGATGGACCACCGCTGCCGCGGGCGCCCGCGATAAAACTTGACGGTACAGTCGCTCAGCATCCTCGAAACGCTGCAATTGCATGGACCAGTCAGCGGCTTGCCCCAAAGCGGCCAGCCCCGCCTCCGGATGATCCTCGGGAATTGAACCCAACATCTCCACGGCGATCGCCAGCTCCCCCTGACTCGCTTGGGCATTCGCCATCCGAAATAACACTTCTGCATCTGTTGGATCGGAAAGCAGGATCCGCTGCAATTCAGCAATCCCCTGCTGCGTCTGACCAGCCTTCAGCAAACTATCCGCTGCCTGCAGAGTTTTTTCACGATCGAAATCCGAGTCTTTTACTTTCTCCGATTCGCTTTCACCACGATCGGAAACCTCCCCCGAGATGCTCCCGTCAATCGACACTGACTGCTCATCTTCCTCGGAACTTGGCTTGCCCCCAGAATCACACCCGACCGAAAAGCATACAAGGCAACCATAAAGACCCAGGTACAGCCAACGATTACTTGGGCAGGGACGATTGCATTGGTTGAACATTGGCGTGGATTATTGAAGAGGCACTTTTGTGGGAAGCCAAGCCGCGCAGCCTTTACCCGTATCGACATTGTACTGGTAATGCCCAACCGTGGTCTTTGATCTGTTTCACCAGCAGAACACTCAAAACAACTTTATCAGTCCGGATATTGCGACCAATCACGCAAAGCATCGCAGGAAATCCAGTCACCCCACGCTTCGCTGATTACACGAATTAATCCACCACCTATGTGATGACGAAACGTCCAAGCAAATGGTTTGCTGGAAACAAAAAAACGGGTGTGGCTAATCTAGCCACACCCGTTTCGTATTTAATTCAGGAAATGAAGATCAGGAATCGATTACTGATTCAACTGCTCTTCGATAGTTTCCTTGCCGTTCTTGGTGCCCAAGGCTCCCCAAAGTCCGTATGGACTTTCGCGGCCTGCGCCACCTTCCCAGCCACGCCCATCGCCGTTGTCACGACCATACGCGACATGCTCTTGATCACCAGACTCAATTGAGTCGGTGATGAAGACAACAGCACCATCGGCCATCAGGATATGCGCACCACCTTGGTGATAACTCGATGCACAGTAGGCACCACTACGCCCGTGCCAACGCTGAATGTTGTAGCTGTTGGGTGGAGTAATGGTTTGGAAGGTACTGAACTCAGGACGACCGTCGGACCAACGACGACCACGTTGATGGTTCGCGTTGCCATCGTAACAAGGCTTGCCACCACAGCGATTGAGTCCACCAGTTGCGGTGTTGCTGTTGATGTAACCAGGACGCTCGGGATCCAGGTACTGCTTCCACCAAGACGGTGGACGATCCCACGACTGGTTGTCAGCTGCCATGATGGTTGCGGAAGCTCGCAAGTCACGTGCTCCAACAACGTTCTCGCCACACATGATGGTGTTGGCAAGACCGTCGGTGATGTCACGGAACTTGGTGAAGTGACGTGCGCGGAAGACACCACGTGCCCAACGCTCAGTACTCTCTTCACCCCAGCCACCACTGCCGGAAGGATTACCATTGTCATCGATACCACCGTGTGCCTGCTCGAAGAATGCATCACCTGCACAAGCCGAGTAGTTGTTGAACGCAACGCGATAGTTGACCGGTTGAGTCGGATCACTTGGGCAACGGAAGGTTGGAACCTGTGTCAGCCAAGGCTGGTAGTTCTGGCTCCATGGGTTTGGACCCATCGCTGGGTATGGAGGGTTGCGTGTCGTTCCAGTACGGTTGAAAGCGAGCGGATTGGAGATTTGCTCCCACAATGCCTGCTGCTCACAGAATGGAAGCGTACCGACCATCCAGCTCAACCACAGACGGTTGCTCTGGTTGCCATTGGAACCCTGGAACGTCGTTCCGCCAGCGTTCATGGGCAGGTTTTTGTAGGCCGAATGATAGTTGTGCAGAGCGAGTCCAATTTGCTTGAAATTGTTACTGCAGCTCATACGCCTAGCCGCCTCGCGGGCAGCCTGTACTGCGGGGAGCAACAGCCCCACCAGCACGCCGATGATCGCGATCACGACCAACAACTCGACGAGGGTGAAACCCTGTCGCCGAGAACGATTCGAGTACATAGAAAACTCCGAAAAGTAAGACAGAATTGATGAAAATCGAGAGACCCAAAGGCTGAACCTACCCGTATGGGAATTAATCGCACCTTTGGGACGCCGTAAAAGAGTTTATAGACACACACCTAATTACGCAACTGAAATCCCGTGCAAATCGCCTGTAATCGCCCCAGGTTGCAGGTTGCAGGTTGCAGTGTGGCGAGGAGATCGCGTCCGCAGAATTACCAGGGAAAAACCCAAGACGAACATAAAAAACCACCCCGAAATGGGGGTGGTTCACGGTAAAAATGATGGCTTATGACGTAAGGAGTCAAAGACTACCTGGTTCCTTCACTCTGCATTCTTTGCTGATCTTGCTGCATTTGCTTCTCGTAATCTTCGTCTTCCTGCTGCTCTTCAGCCGAAACTTCATCCGTTGGGGGAACGAATGTAGCGTCGCCACCAGTTCCGCCGCAGCCAACGAAAGTGAACATGGAAACAAGAAGTGCGGAAGAGAACAAAAACGAAATTTTACGGGCCATGTTATTGCCTACAATGTTGAAGTAAGGTCGAAATAGTACTGCTGATTGCCGCATTGCGTTAGAACGCAGAGCCTTAATGTTCGTTGAACGCGTTGCCGGCGTCAATGTCTCGCCCGCAACGATTCCAAGTTTCATCCACCATGACCGTTCGGATTCTGAGCTTTGATACCAGCAAGCCCGCCTAACGCTCCGTTACCTGTTTTGCGGAACAACTTGCCGGTAGCGGTAATTCTGGCATGGATGCTGATTCTCTGGGGCGGTTGCAAAGACTCTGACAATTCCCCCACCACTGAACTGAACAAAAATCCACCCAACAGCCAGCAGGGTTCAAGCTCCGTCAAAAGCGAGGACTTGTTTCAGAAAGCGGTCAACGCCTACCGGCGGCAAGACTTCTCAGCGGCGGACGAGGCCATTCGCGAGCACTTACTCGTGTCCCCGAACGACTTGCGTGGACTGGAAATGCTAGGCGACATCGCTGCCAGCACCGGCGACAACCGGCTCGCAAACGAGAGCTATGCAGAGGTTTTGCGGCGTTCAAAATCGCCCAGCGAGCCGTTTCTGTCCAAGTACGCGATGCGTCTGATGTCCTCCTCACGTGCATTTGATTGCTTGGCAGTGCTCAAAAAACGTGCGGACAAATTTCCCGGCCACCCCGAAGCTGGTCCTGAAATGGCAGGACTGGCAGCCATGTTGGGGGTCGCTGAACAAGGTGTCGACGCTCTTCGGCAATTCGCAAGGCGTGGTGGTGCAGACCCAGAAACTCTTCAAGTTCTCGCTGATCCGCGTCGTGTCGAACCGGACATTGAGATGTGCGAGAGACTGTTGGCGAAAAACCCTGAGGATCTAAGACCGCAATTCGCGTTGGCGAGGGCCGAAGCGAACGAACTATCGTGGTCAAAAGTAAAAACGAGACTGCAACCCGTATTAAAACGTCACACGGATTTCCTGCCTGGACAAATGCTCTATGGGCTGGCTTTGGTGCAGCTAGGTGAATTCTCTGCACTACCCAAGTGGCGGCAATCTGTTTCAGAGAGTGCTCAAGAGTTGGCTGATTACTGGATGGTGGCAGGATGCTGGGCTGAACATGAGAAGAAGTACGATGAAGCGGCACGAGCCTTTTGGGAGGCAGTGCGTCTTGATTCATCTGGCTACCCAGAAGCGCTGCCGAAGCTCTTGTTTGCGCTCAAGCAATTGAAACGAAACGAAGAAGCAAGTGAAGTCGCGGTACAGATCAACCGCGCGACCGTGCTTAGCGACTGTGTAAAAACCCACCTTGAACGGGGGGGCTCATCACAAGCTGCAGCATTTGCTGTTTCCGATGCGATGCTGTCCATGGGCAGGTTATGGGAAGCGGAAGGCTGGGCCCGACTGGCGGTTTCACTTCCTGAAGACAAACTCAAGGACACCCGCGAAAGATACCTGAACGTGCGTTCCAAGATAACGGCACAGAGCCCTTGGCAGTCACCCGAAGCCATGCTGGCAAACCACTTGGATTTGAGGGACCTGCCGCCGGTGAGCTGGGGTCCAAGCTCTCTGAAAAAAGAAACGTTAAGCAGCTTTGCAAAGGGAGAGATACACTTTCGCGATGAAGCAGCTGCAAGAGGCGTGGATCATGTCTGCGAATTTGCATCTAACGGTGACCAAACCGGCCATTGGATCTACCAAAGCGTGGGTGGTGGCATCGGGATCATTGACTTCGACCTCGACGGATGGCCTGATTTGGTCTTGGCAGTACTCGATGGTCAACCGAAAAAGAACAACTCCTCACCCAATCGCCTGCTGAGAAATCTTGAGGGACAATTTGCTGAGGTCACCTCCCAAGCTGGATACGCAGATTCCGGTTTTGGACAGGGGATCGCTGTGGGTGACTATAACTCGGATGGGTTTCCTGACTTGTTCGATGCCAACATTGGCCGCAATCGCCTTTACCGTAACAACGGCGATGGAACATTTTCCGATGTCTCAGACAGTGTCGGACTACACGGCGAGTCATGGACGACCTGCGGCCTGCTCGCCGACATCGATGGCGATGGCCTGACGGATTTATACGAGGTGACCTACTGCGGAGGAAATAAACCCTACGAACAAGCATGCCGCAACTCTCGCGGCCTTGCCACCTGTCCTCCATTGGATTTCGAGGCAGACGCTGACCATTTCTGGCGTGGTTCGGACCAAGGCAAATTTGGCGACGTCACACCCCAGTGGGCTGGACAGACATCCAATGGACGCGGCCTTGGAATCGTTGCTGGAATGTTTGATGAGCGTCCGGGGCTTGACCTCTATGTTGCCAATGACATGACAGCAAACCAATTCTGGTCTGGCGAACACAAGTCCGGCGAATTTCGCATGACCGACCTGGGTGCAATCCGAGGCCTTGGACTGAGCGGACGTTCGCTATCGCAAGCATCCATGGGAATGGCAGTCGGGGACCCGGATCGCGACGGGGACATTGACTTTTTCCTGACACACTTTGCCGGTGATCACAACACCTATTATGAACAGGCCGCACCGGGACTATGGGTCGACCGAACGGTTCAGCTAGGACTCGCCGAACCGTCGATGGATCTACTCGGCTTCGGAACAGAATGGATCGATCTGGATAACAACGGAGTCCTCGAGCTATTGATTACCAACGGTCACGTCGATGATGTGGACGCAAAAGATGTCCCATACAAAATGCCAGCACAACTACTCGAACTGAATTCGGCCGGAAAATGGCAGCAAATCGCTGGAGACTCCATCGGTGAATATTTCAAACAAGACCATCTAGGCCGAGCCTTGATCACGCTCGACGCAAATCGTGATGGACTTGTCGATGTCGCGGTTTCGCACCTGTACGAGCCCATGTCTCTACTCATCAACCAAACCCAGCGGGCAGGGAATGAAATTGCGTTGCATCTCAAATCGACGACCGGGCAACGTGATGGGATTGGCACAACTGTGACTTTGGACTTGGGTGACCAGAACATCACGACCCAACTCACGGCAGGCGATGGTTACATGTGCAGTAGTGAACGCAGACTTGTCATTGGAACAGGCGAATTGACCGAGACTGGCGACATCCAAGTGCGGTGGGCATCAGGCAAGGAAGAACTATTCAGAGGGCTTGCCTGTGGTGCGGATTACGTATTGGTCGAGGGCTCAAGTGAAGCTTTCCGACTGGACGGTCACCAGCACCGTGGTATGAAGGATTCTGAAACAACGCCGCCCACCCTCACAGACAAGAACACAACAGTTCATCCGGCAGCACAGAAAGCGGATCCTGACAGTGAATAAGCAAGGCATGCAAAGTCTCTACCAAACATACAAGAGCTCAGCTAGCAGAACTGGCAAACCCAACAGGATCACTACCACCGTTGCCTCTTACGCCTTAACGTGGTTCGTTTTGTCCTTGGCTGGTTGCGAACAAGAAGAAACCGGCCCGACCGCTCAACAACTGCTGCGGCAACAGCAACTTCGGGCAAGCCAACAAGCCTCCGCCACGCAAACAACACAGCAGCGGCTGGATACTGCACTGGCTTTTCTGGAAGACGAGAACTTCATCGCAGCCGGCGAGGAATTGAGCCGAGTCCTTATTGCTGAGCCCAACAATCAAAACGCTCTGATCTTGTCGGCCAAAGTAGAAGCAGCCCAGGGTAATGTGTCGGCCGCAGTCAAGATACTTGACTCAGTCAACAACCCTGACCCAACACTGGCCAATGAGATGCTATGGCTAGCAGCGGACTGGTCAATCGATTCGGGAGACTACGCAACAGCTGAGCGAAAGCTGAACGAACTTTTAAGCACCGAAAAAGACGTTACCAAAGTTCATCGCCAACTCGCCATCATCCTCAACAATCAGGGACGCCGCATCGAAGCGGCACCGCATCTACTTGCGTTGGCCAAGTTGGGAAAGAGCCGGGAAAAAGAGTTATTTGCGATGATCACTTATGGCAATCCATTCATCGACACAACCATCCCCAAGCCAACTCGCACCGCTGGAATAATGCCCGCGATGTTGGCGGAGGCAAAGGTTTCCCGCAGCGACGGTGAGATGGGGAAAGCAGTGGGAATGACAGAACAGTTGCGAACTGCATTTCCCGACTCCACGGCAATCGCTGCGTTTCTGGGCCGACTTCACACCGAGCTACAGAACGAAGTAGCGTTGCAGTCATGGTTCAAAGATTTACCCGCTGACATTGAAAATGAACCTGAGTACTGGTACAGCACCGGTATATGGATGCAGCGTCACGACCGTCACAAGGTAGCCGTGCGTTGCCTTGGCGAAGCGGTCTCAAGAGACCCCACCGACCGATACGCCTATCAGGCTCTCGAACGCTCTCTGCGATTCACTGGAAAAAATGACACAGCCGAACTGGTCGCTGCACGGGTCCAGAAACTTGCAGAGACGTCCCAACTTGCCCGGCAATTCGGCTTAAAACGTGGAAACAAACAGGAAATGAACCGCATGGCCGAACTCCTGTTGGAACTGGGGCGTCCATGGGAATCGGTTGCGTGGAGAGAAACGGCGTCGAAGTATTACGCAACTACCGAATCCGAAATTCAGCAGATTGCGAAGACTCGTCAAACGCTGCAGCAACAGGACGGCTCTGCTGACAAGAAACTTCTGACCTGCAACCTTGATCTGGAATCATGGCCACTGCCAACCAACGCAGAAATTGCCAATGTGATAGAAAATGAAACCAGCAAACCCAAGATCAGTACGGGTGTGGAAGTCCCAATCAAACTTGCTGACGTTGCCGAAAAAGCAGGACTGAACTTCACGTATGACAACGGAGATCAAGACCGTGAAGACGATGCGGTATTCATTTACCAGTTAACGGGTGGAGGCATTGGAGTCATTGATTACAACCTCGATGGCTGGATGGACTTGTATTTCACCCAAGGAGGTGGCCCCGCATTTGACGTGGGGGGATCACTACCCAACCAGCTGTTTGCCAACCTGCACGGTGAACAATTCCGAAGCGTCAGCTACCAATCGCAGACAGCTGACAGGGGCTACGGACAGGGAGTGGCGGTCGCCGACCTCAATCAAGATGGTTTCCCCGACCTTGTGGTCGCTAATATCGGCCCAAACATGGTCTACATCAACAATGGTGACGGAACATTCGCAAACAATCCCATGCCATTGGGAACGCAAGCAGGCGGTTGGACAACCAGCATCGCGTGCGGTGATTTGGGGGGTGATCATCTTCCCGAGATTGTGGCCGTCAATTACATCCAGGATCCGCTTGCGCTCACAACTGCCTGCACTCCTGATTCGACCCACTGCAGCCCGCGAGTTTTCCAACCCGCTGCTGACAACATCTGGCAGGTCGAGCCCAATGGTGAACTAAGCTTGTTCGCTGGCTGCTTGGACATTGCCAATCAACCCAGTTTTGGATTCGCAGCGGTACTGACTGATTTTGATGGCCAACCTGGCAATGAGCTTTACATTGCCAACGACACACGCCCCAACCACTTCTGGACGGGTAATCCCAGCTCGAGTGCAAGCGAGCGTCAACTGCAAGAAAATGCAAAGTTGTTTGGATGCGGGTCCGACGCGATCGGGCGTCCGCGCGGCTGCATGGGAATTGCCTACGGGGACCTCGATCAAAATGGCAGGATTGACTTACACGTCACAAATTACTGGAACGAGGCATCCGACGTGTATCTACAAAGAGAGACCGGGCTGTTTGTACCAGCCGGCTTGGATTTTGGCACCTTCGCAGCGAGTCAGAAAACAGTTGGATGGGGGACACAAGCTGTCGATTTTGATCGCAACGGATGGCTTGATCTCGCAGTACTCAATGGCCACGTCGTTAACAAACCCGGTAGCCAGGAACCTTATGAAATGAAACCCCAGCTATTCCAGGCACTCTCGGATGGATCATCGACACGAGTATCCATGAATCCGGGCGATGGTTACTGGACGCAAACTCGCTTGGGCCGCACGATGGCAGTTCTCGACTGGAATGGTGATGCTCGTCCCGACCTTGTCTCCAATCACCTCGATGGGCCTGTCGCACTGCTCAGTAACACGACCGAGACCGGCAACAGTCTGCAACTGGAACTCCAAGGCACCCACAGTGAACGGGATGCAACTGGTACAAAGGTCACCGTCACCAGCGGGCAACAATCATGGACACGATGGCAAGCTGGCGGAGATGGTTTTCTGTGCAGCAACGAAGCAGTGCTTGACTTCGGCCTTGCCAATGCAAATTCCATCGACCGCGTCGATGTGCAGTGGCCATCCGGAAACAGGCAAACTTTCCAAGACTTGGAAGTCAACCGCCGTTACCTGATTGTCGAGGGCGATTCAGAAGCCTATGCCCGTCAGCGGTGATTCAGTGGCGTGCACTGATGTTCGAAACAGACATTCGACGCGCGTATCCCAAGCCGCGTTCTTGGTAAACGAATCGCTGAATAACCGGCAAGACTCTGCCCGCTGGCTCAACGTACAAATGCGTTTTCCTCACCCTCAACAATCAGATAACGTTGATTGACAGGCAGATCAGTGAGCTCTGTTGTCATTCCACTTGGCCATTGAATTACAACACCAACTGTTTTTCCCGCATCACCGATTCCAAAATGTACGATGGGTTCATTGCTACACATCAACCCATCACCTCCGATTTGCCATCCTGTCCAGCGTTCTTCTCCCGAAGCTACCTGAATCTCTGCACCGATAGCTTCTCGCTCACTGGTCGTCCCAACCAGTTCAAATTGAATCCATTTTTCGCCGGGCGCATCATTTTGCAACAGCGCAATGGGTTGATCGAGATGATTGGCAAGTAAGTCGATGCGTCCATCCTGATTCCAGTCAAGTGTTGCGAGCGTACGTCCCAATTTTTTCCCATTCCAATAATCACCAGCTTTCATGTCAGCGTGCAACAGAAACCCGTCGCGACTTCCTTCAAATAGTTGGGGGAGCATACGAAACGGAATATTATCAACACGACCGTCATAGACATGACCATTGAGCACGGCGAGGTCCAACCATCCGTCGTTGTCAAAGTCTGCTGCCTGCGTCCCGAATCCCAGCACACTGAACGAAGTCTGTCCCAAGCCCTTGCGATTCACCTCATCAATAAAAATTCCTTCGGTTGATTGCAGAAACAAGTTGACCGGTTCGTTCTCAAAATTCGTTACGTGCAAGTCAAGTGTGCCGTTACGATCAAAGTCGCCGGACGCAATTCCCATACAGGCCTGACTTTTACCAGCACGTCCGACACTGCAACCCTGCAAGTTACCAGATTCAAACAATTGATATGAATCCGGCTCAGAGCTGTTGGCAAGCTGACTTTGCCAATAGTGATTGAAGTCTCCATCATTGGAGACAAAAAAGTCGTTGCCATGTTTGCGATCAAAATTGGCCATTACCAATCCAAATCCCAACTTGGCCGTCGGACTTGAATCGGCAAATGACTTACTGGAAATCAAGTACCCTTCATCATTGGCAAGCAACACTCGATCCTGACTCTTACGAAACTCCTGTGGCTGACAATCCAGATAATTGTCAGTGCAACGCAAGTCGAAAGCATCGATATCGTCGATGTAATTGATCTCCACCAAATCGGGCAAGTGGTCTCCATTCAAATCTGCCAATCCCAAACTGGATGTCCATTGAAACGGGTTATCCTTGAGCAGTTCACTTGCCTCCTTGAACGTGCCATCCCCTTGATTCAAATAGATCACATTGGAGCCAATATTTGCAACCAGAAGATCAGGAAATCCATCCTGATTGAGATCACCGGCACACACACCCTGCCCGAACTTACGATCACCAACAAGAGACAGGTCAGTAACATCATGAAATTGCTGATTTGGCAACAGTCGATAAATCTGATTCGCGGTCGCACTATCTGGTACACGTGGGTCTCCGCCCGATTGAACGACGTAGATGTCACAACGCCCATCGAGATCGTAATCGAATGCTGCAAGTCCTCCTCCGTTAACTTCGTGGATTGCATAGGGTCGTCCGTCGAGTGGAAATCCACTGACAAACGTGGTGTCGAGTCCGACGCTCACAGCGACATCCTTAAATTCAAACTCAGCTCTTTTTTCAAGGTCGGATTCAACGCGACGCTTTTTTTCCAATGCAGACAATTCGGGTGCGGGCCAGTTACCCAACGTGAAGCCAAGAATTTTCTCAACCCTTGCTGTTTGGACCTGACTGGAGGTTGCCCCCTGTTCCCACTGCAAGATGGCCTGTTCTCGACGATTCAATTCGGGAACCAACTGCCGGAGTGTGCCATCGATTCGGGCTGCATGCATCAACCAGGCAGCAGCCTCCCACGGACGCACTTGATCCTGCAACGTCTGTGAAATCCAACGTGCCTGATCGGCATCAGCATCTTTGGCAATTCGAAACACCTTATCAAGGTCAGCTAATCGTTTGCCCAACAATAATGCTGTGTCTGATTCTCCGATTCTCGTACTGCATGCAATCATTGACCGCAAGGATTCCCGATCCGTAGGATTACAAACCAATGCCTGGCAAAATGCTCCGATCGCAAGACGATCCTCGTTGTCACTCGAAAGCAACGTACCAACTGCAAACCAGAATTCGTCGTACTGCCGAATACCATCGGGCAATGCGGCCAGCAACACTCTCAGTTCCTCGATCCGGTCAAGATCAGCCAGCATTCGCAATCGAAATGCCATTGCGGCAGCAGATTCAGGGAATTGAGTGGTAATTTCCCGGGCGCGATTCAGTAGTTCCGTCGGCTCGGACTTAGACGTCGAATATTGATATCGAAGATCACCCAGAGCAAATAGCGACAGAGGCGCATCACGGGTGTAGACCTCAAATGAGGATAACGGAAACGGGCCACGCAAATCAACCAAGCTCAAAACTTCCGGATGTTGAATGTTCTTCATGCGAATGAGTTGCCGTACGTGCCTGCTGGCTTCGATCCGACGCCCTTGTGCATTGAAAAACTGAGCCATCACTCGATGAATCTGTGGACTGCCTGAACTGAGTTCCTCAGCTCGCCTCAAATCAGCCTCCGCCAACACAAATTCCTGAGCGCGTAGATGGCACTCAAAAGCGAGCAATAGCATTTGTGCGGCACTGGCCGGATCAGTCTCGGCAACTTGTTTGGCGAGCACTGCTGCTTCCAGCAATTCGCCTTGTTGCTGTTTGATTCCAACCGCAATCCGTAACGCACCCACGTTACTGGGCGTCACCAACAACACCTGATTCACCAACTCCCACGCACCATCAGCATCACCCTGCTGGAGAAGGTTTTGGGCAGCCATGAGCTGTTTTTTCGAATCAAAATCGGCTGTTGCTGGCTGCGGATCTTGTGTTGTATTCGAACCGTCACCAGAAACAGGAACCCGCTCTTGTGAGTCACATCCCAACAAATGAATGGCCAGGCAGCAAACGAGAATTTTCAAAACAGAACGAGACAAAACAAAAAACACATCGGTATCCGAGAAAGAATATTTCGCTAATTTCAATTCGCTATCACCAACGCGACGATGACTGACCGCAACACATCCACCACATCTCATGAAACTTCACAACACGCGGGAAACAGTTACGCCTTCTACAAAAAACCCATGACGTGGCATGCCCATCTCTATGTTATAGCTACTGGAACCAAGCAAGACCGCAAAGTCTAGCGAGTTCGAAAAATGACGCGTATTTCCAACAATCAGGCGTAGTCATCCCAAACCACCAAGACACTCAGCTCATCACTTTTGTACAAAGTTGTTTCATCAGGGGATACGGAGTGCAGCAACCCCACGCTGGTAGCAAGGCAAATAGCGATTGCTCAACTGATAACGCCAGCATGCAACACGTGCTCTGATAGCATGTACCTGCGATAGACCTGGTGAGACATTAGAACCTGTTGACAGTCAACATACTCGTTTGCTGTATGTGCTTGATCAATACTGCCAGGTCCAAAAATCAGACTTGGAATCCCCAATGCTCCGAACTTACTTGCATCGCTGCCAAACGGCATGCCCACCGGTTCCTGAGGGCAACCAAGGTCACGCAGCACTTGCAACATTGCCTGAACAGGTGAGCAATCAGCAGGCGTTTCCAAAGGCAGATCGGTCAGCATTGGGGGGTGCATGACGGCCTGAACCTGCGGATGCATCTGCATGACTTGATCTAGCACTTTTTGATAATGCTGCAAAACAAGCTCGCTGGTTTCGCCTGGCAACAGGCGGCGATCCACTTCGACCTGGCAAGAAGCTGGCACTAAATTGACTTGAACTCCGCCTCGAATCACACCGACATTGCACGTCGCATTCCCCAGCAAAGGATGCGAGCAATTGGACAACTCCAAGTTGGCATGTTCAAGAGCTTGCAGCACCTGAACCATACTTGTGATCGCATTGACACCCAGGTGCGGCTTCGCAGAATGAGCCGCCTTGCCTGTGGTTTCAATGACCCAACGAATCAGGCCCTTACTAGCGATCACCGGCTGTAATTCTGTAGGCTCTGCTACAACAGCAACAACACAAGTCTCAGCCGTAAGCTCACGGCAGAATTCTGCCACACCCCGATAAGCAAACTCCTCATCGACTGTGGCAACGAACCACAGATCACAAGGGGGAAGAACGGCTGATGCGGCGACATCCGCCAAGGCATGCATCATGCCTGCCAATCCGCTCTTGGTATCGCAGGCACCTCTCCCATACATCCGTCCCTGTCTCACGACAGGCTCAAACGGCGGTATCGTCATACCCTCTACGGAAACCGTATCCATATGAGCCTCGAAGATCATCTTCCGATGATGATCCCGGCCAGGGACCAAAGCAATCAAATTGTCGCGATGCGGCTCCACCGACTGCCGCCAAGTCTTGATCGATCGCTGCTGAAAAAAAGTGTCGATGTAGTCGACTACGCCTGCTTCAGGAACTCCCGACTTGTAATTGGGGTTCACACTGTTGATCTGGATCAGGTCAGCCAAAGTCTGAAGAACTGATGGCATCGGTGCTGTCATATTACGTAACTCCGTTGCCCTGTTACGGTAATGGCGAAGTGAGTCGAGCAGCACAAAACACAAGAGCTCGCATTTCGCTAACCGATGAGACGACTCAAAAAGTCAGCCTCATGAGAATGAGTACACACAATCTTACAACGGGCCATGCAGTGCTACCTGAACCTGCTTGCTTGAGTCTGATTTCCGAGTAACAAGGCTCCATCAGCAGGGCCGGTTACTAAACGGGGGCAGCGGTCTAGCTACCCGGGCGACGCCACATCAACTCAGAATTAGCTGCAGTGCCGCCGCTCTGCGTCGGCGAAGCCGCTGGCTGTTGAACAGGTACGATTGAATTTGGCGGTATTGAGTTAACGGGAACCATTCGACTAGCGACTCCTGCAGCGGGAACAGAAGTAGCAGGGGTCCCTTGCCATGCCTGCGGCGGCTGGTACTGCGGCTGCTGAATCGGTGTCGCATGACTGGACGGAACCCCCCCTACCGCAGGCCCACCATTGGCTGGGGTGATGGGGGCTGATGCCGTAGAGAAGGCAGGCTGAACTGGAGCAGGAGAATTCTGTACAGGCACTTGGTAGCCCGCGGCTGCTCGGTAGCCGGGAGGCGTTGGAGCTCTTGTCAGGTCATTCACTTGCATTCCACCGGCCCGAAAAGGATTCACATTGGCGGGTGCGGTCGCTCCATAGCTGGCGGGTGCTACACCGCCACCTGCAGGCCCCAGCGTGCCATGGGTGGTGGCGAAACCTGCTTGCGCTATTGGATTAGTACCGGCACCCACCAATCCAGCAGGCTGAATTCCGGAGCCGACAACCTGTCCAGACGTGCCTTGCGGCCCAAGGGCCGCAGTTCCGCCCCCAGACGCAGCGGAAACAAACGCGCCTGCAGTGCCCTGAGCCGCATTCGTCTGACCCGGAGGCCCGCCGATATACGGATTCGGTGCCGCACCAGCATTCGGTGGCGGCGGCGTTACGCGAGTAGCCGCACCGAACGGATTGAACGAAGGTGACTGCATTGCTGAAGACATGCTTCCAGACGACATCGAACCGCCTGCTGTTGGCCCAGCAGTTTGCCTGCACCCCAAGAAAGACATGGAAGCGATGGCGAAAACGAGCGTGGCGAAAGATAGCCTGCGCATGACGTGATACCTGAGAGACGAAATCGGAAAGCTGTCGTGTAAATCGTCCCCGTCCTTTAACAAATTTTGTCGATTCCCTGAAAGAGCATTCATTTTCCGGGAGCTCGAATTGCTTGCAAATGCCATTTGAATGGAACGTTCTGTATCGAACGATTGTTTTCTCTGTAGCGATTGAACCTACGGGTCCGATGTTCCTAATTGAGTGGGGAGCGTTCGCAGGAAGCCCACTCACGTCACTAACGACTTCCCGTGCAAGAGAGGGTGCTCGCTGATGCGACACTTAATAGTTAATAGTTTGCTTGCTGCAGCAATTGCCTGCGCGACGACGAGCGATGTTTCAGCTCAGGACAACATGTCACCGAGCCTGCAGACGCTGAAAGTACCGGCAGCTCAAGCGCGGGGGATCGCCACAACTCTAAGCCTACAATACCGGGATGTACCTGGTGTCCAAATCGCGCCCGACGTACCGAACGAGCAACTCGTTGTCATGGCACCGCAGGCGACACAGGCGGCGATTGCCACGAAAGTCAAGGATCTGCTGACATCGCAAATCCGAATGGCATCTGCCCGAACGACGGGTCCAATGCGTGTTGCATTGGCGAACATCACGTGGCGTGAGTTCGAAGACAGCCTACAAGCGATCACCGGTGGCAAGACGCCAGTCACGACAACTCGCAATGGCGAGCGAGCTGCGTTCCAGCTGACGGCGGCACCACTTCAGGGTACCACCGTCGAAGTGGATCGACGCAGCAATTCGGTTACCGTTGTTGCCCCTGAGCCAAGCATTGCAGGTTGGCAGCAAATGATCTCATCTTTGGATCGCAAGGCTCGTACGCAGGGAGAGGTGATGGAACTTCTCCGCCTCGAGAATGCTGAGCCCGAGCCAATTCAACAAGCATTGAAATTGTTGCGTCGTCTTGAAGGCAATGGGCAGGATTTCAAGGGAGTACAACAGCTGCCAGAAGATTCACCGTTCCGCAATGCAGTGTTTCAACAGGACACTGCTGGACAGGCTCAGACACAACAACCTGCAACACCGCAACCGGGCGAAAATGCTGGTGAAGATGGCGGAGCCGGAGTCATTGGTGACACACAGATTCAGTTCGTGCCCGAGCTTGGCACCATTATCATTCGAGGTGCCAAGCGTGACGTCGAGCGCGTGATGGATGTCATCAAGCAGATTGAAGAACAAAGCAAAGTCACCAAGCCAGACATTGATGTGGTTGACTTGAAACATGCCGATGCTAACGCGGTCGCTGAGTTGTTACAACAATTGTACGAAGACGTACTTTCCGCTCGGCAGGGTGAAGTCAGCATCACATCTCTTGATTCGCCAAACGCGTTACTGCTGATCGGTCGCACAGAAGCGATCAACGGCTTGAAAGAACTGATCGACAAGATCGACCAACCGGTGGCTGCCAGCAGCCGACTGCGTGTCTTCCGACTTCAGAACGCATCGGCAGTGGATGCAGAGACAACGATCCGTGACTTTTTCACCGATCGTCCAGGCGGAGGTGATGATTTGCGACCTGCGATCGGCCCACGCGTTCGCGTTCTTGCTGACTATCGCACCAATTCACTGATCATCAGTGCTTCCCCACGTGACATGACGGAGGTGACTCGACTGATCAATGATCTAGATGCCGAGCAGATCACCGCTCAAAGTCAAATCAAGATCTTCCCTTTGAACAACGCAGTCGCGGAAGATCTGGCTCCTGTTCTTCAGGAGGCAATCAACGGTGAAGGCGAGGGAGGAAACGACAACATCACTCCACCGTCAACCGCTTTGTCAATCGTCGCCATCGACGCCGACAAGAAAGAGATCATTGACTCGGGGATACTGGCGGGCGCTGTAGTCACTGCGGACACCAATTCGAACTCTGTCGTTGTGCGGGCTCCCGCAGCCAGCATGGCCTTAATCGCCGAATTGGTTCGACAACTCGACAAGGCTCCTGGTATCGACTCATTGGTCAAAGTTTTCACAATCCAGAACGGTGATGCAAATCAACTGGTCACAGCACTGCAGAACCTGTTCGGCGACGACGCAGGGACAAACGGCACCAGTATCGGAGCCGGAAACCTGCCCGCTGCCACTGCTGGTGAAAGCTCGCTTGTCCCTCTTCGGTTCAGTGCTGACCTGCGAACCAACAGCATTGTTGCCAGTGGTGGTGCAGAGGACCTTGATGTTGTCGAGAGCATTCTATTGCGACTCGACAGCGAGGGTTTTGCCGAACGCATCACAGAAGTCATCTGGCTCCGCCACCAAGCTGCTGATGCGATTGCAACAGCAATCCAGAATTACGTGCAACAACGAACGCAGGGCGTGAACAATATTCAACAGTTTCAACAGGGATTGGGACCATTCGATCTTCCAGATCGTGATCTGATTGTTGTGCCTGAAATTGACAGCAACAGCTTACTACTCAGTGTTTCTCCTCGACTGTACCCTGATATCCGTCGGATCATTGACAAGCTGGATCGACGGCGGCCGATGATTTTGATCAAGGTTTTGCTGGCGGAAGTCAAACTTGGAGATGCCTTTGAGGTCGGTGGTGAAGTTGGCCTGCAGGATTCACTCTTGTTCGACCGTGGCATCGCCGGAACCCCATTAAACAATTCAGACCCCGGTTTTAACTTCAACGATCTCAATTTGCCCAACAACAATCTGGACAGTGCTGGCACCTTGGCAGCGCAGGGCATCACAAGCTTCGGAGTTGGCAGTAGCAGCAGTGCGTTGGGTTACGGCGGTTTCGTTCTCAGTGCCGCCAGTGACTCGATCAGCATTCTGCTTCGAACCCTGCAGGACGCCGAACGTCTTCAGATTCTCAGTCGTCCTCAGATCATGACCATGGACAACACCCAGGGCAGTATTGAGGTCGGAGAAAATGTTGCTCGCGTGACGGGGTTGGCCTTCAACAACAACACATCCCAGGTCGTCACTGAGAATCTTGACGTTGGATTGCTGATGGTGGTTACCCCACGAGTCGGAGCCGATGGGTTGATCACAATGAGCATTGATGCGACACGTTCGAAAGTCGATGCCAATAATCCGGGAACACCGATTGGAACCGATGACAATGGCAATGTTATCTCGGTGCAAAACATTCTCACAACAACTGCTCAGTCAACCGTCGCAGCCTATAGCGGACAGACAGTGATTTTTGGTGGCTTGATTCAGAAAGTCAGAGAACAGCGTTCAAAACGGGTCCCATTCATCGCCGACATTCCGCTCATCGGCAACTTTTTCAAGTACGAGGTGGAAGCCGAAGAACGAAGCGAATTGCTTGTCATCATGACCCCCATGCTGGTCACCGGTGAAGAAGACCTTGCCTACGTCAAAGCCACTGAATCGAGTCGAATGAGTTGGTGTCTGGCAGATGTAGTTGAGGCCCAAGGGGATGTAGGACTCAGTGGTGGCTACGGCCTGTGGGGACCAGCGGTTGGGCAGACGATCTATCCTGACCTGCAACCCACGGTCGAAGGGCCGATGCCGATCGCTCCAATTATGGAGCGTGAAAGCATGACAGAGGGGGTACCTACCCAAAACCCTCAGGCAATCAATCAAGGAATGATCGATCATTCGAAACTTGCACCTTCAGCTGCAAAGCCACCCCGCGGTACCATTCCCTCGGGAACACGTGTCAACGGAAATACACCCGTCATACAATCGCCCACGGATAACATCAACTTGAGCCAACGTGGTGGTTTTGCGCCGGCAGCATCGTTCCGAACTGCTGCAGCCCGAACACAACAAGGCAGTTTTCTGCCGAATTCACCCGCTGCGGACTACCCCTATCAGCGGCTAGCCAACCCAACAAATCCTGCATCGACTGCGGGGCCAACATGGGGACCGGGTGGCAGGCAGCAACCGCAGACACAAGGCATGGGGAGGACACCGCAGTCAATGTCTCCGCAGATTTGGAGCAATCACCCTGGCACGTCGTCACCCGCTGCCCAGGCAACAGTGCCGCAGTCCACGTTGCCCGCAGCAGCCAGCACGAATCCTCAACAATCCGGGTTCTCGATCCCACCTGCTTCTCAAGCCACATGGTTGGATCAGGCAACAAGCGATTCACCTGGACGACCAACGGGCTTCGTACCTGCAGGTACGAAGTCACGATTACAGCCAACACGTCTTGGGCGACAGTAAGCAGACTTGGCGACTGCCAGGAGCCGTGTCCTTTATTTCAGTTAAAAACCGGTCACCTAAAAGTACGGACTCCACACAACAACGCGTGACGGCACGACCACGGCACGCGATCCCCAATATTACCTTCCAACTCAATCCTTTTTTGGATGGATGACGACATGCGAGTTAGCCGACGCTTTTTCATCACAGTTGCAGTCTCAGCCATTGCATCTGCAGGTGTGGGTTGTGCCTCAGGGCCAAGCAACAACCTGTTTTCCAAAAACCCAAGCTCGGGAACGGGTTCATTTCTCGATAGCATTCCGTTTGTGGGCAAAAAAGAAAAAATGCCCGAGCCTTATCCCAATCCGGTAAAGCTGGCGGTCACTTGGACTCCGGACACCATCATTCAGACAGGCCGTACACCAACGCGAGGTTTTGGAGGTCGTGTCTTTTTCTACGATGACAAGTCAAAGTCTGTTCCCGTTGAAGGCACTTTGGTTGTGCATGGTTTCGATGATTCTGCCGGCGACGACAAGTCCAGTGCCAAGAGATTTGAGTTTACCCCAGAGCAATTCACTCGACATTTCAGCCAAAGCGATCTTGGTGCGTCCTACAGCATCTGGATTCCATGGGATGCAATCGGAGGAGACCAAAAGCGAATTTCACTGGTCACATCATTCAAATCGATCTCTGGCAGGCCCATTCAGGGTATCCCAGCAACGATGATGCTGCCTGGAACCACACCGCCAGAAACAGAAGAGGATAGCCTCGCACGTCTATCACCTCAGTATCAACGGTACATGCAGGCAGCCAACACAGGCGGAACGCGCAAGACAGGCCTTACGACAACGACGATTCGCCGCCACGCTAATCCTAGCGCCCTACAAAACAAGTCAGGCAGACCGGCGCTGAACATTCCCGGGTTCCAGCAATCCGAGGCTCAGGTCGCAACGGGTGGCAACACGCCATCGTTATCAGTTGACATGCTGCAGAAGACCTCACGATCCAACGTGATACCCGTCAGTGCACAGACTCCGGCATCGCGACGTTAGCCGCAAGCGAGAACCGCGTTTCGTAAACGGATGCGACGCTGAGATGAGTGACGCCCTGTACGACGAGTCACAGTTACCACCTCGCCGATAAGACAGTGTATCGACGGCAAGGCAGAACGCATGCGGCAACAGTTGCGTACTTGACCATCGCAGAACGATCGCAATGCACGTTCTGGGGTGACCTCAATTCAATTGGGCCATCGCGGCTACCATCAAGCCACCGCCGATGGCAGCCAGTACTGTCGAGGTGACAAAGAAACGCCAAGTCTCACTCCAATGCGTAATGGTGTAATACAAGACGCCAAACACGGGGACGAACAAACAGATCAAACCGTTCTGCAAGGAATCTTTGAAAGCGTGCAGGAGGATCATAAAATTCGCACCTGCCGAGATAGCAAAGAAGGCTGCTCCGGAAAGTACCAAGAACAGGTGCATCGGATTGAAACTGATCGTCTCATCCACCCGACGTGAGGCATTGACAGCCAGCACGGCAATCAACAACCCGCTGCCAAGCATGAATAGCGCCAATGCTAGTCCCCACCACGGCAAACCCGCTCCACGAAGCATTTTCTTTTGCAGTTCAGCAGCTCGCTCCATATCGACCGCAGCTTTATCGAGAGCCAAGGTTCCATGATCGATATCCACGCCAGCTGTTTTGTGTGCTTCCACCGTTACCCCGACTTCTTTGTGATAGCCGCATTTGGTGCACAGCACGGCGTTGCCCGGCATTTCTGCTCGGCAAGCTGGGCAGACAGCTTCAACGGTCGCACTGAACCCTTCCTCGTCAAAGAGGCCTGCCATGGAATCATCCGCTGCAGCAGGCTGCTGGGTTGCTGCCGCCTGCTGG
>DOPG01000484.1:32444-36102 GCA_003513555.1 Rhodopirellula sp.
TTGCTGCCGCCTGCTGGGTTGCTGCAGGCCGTGAAGCTCCTCCGGCAGGAACCCTGAGCACTTGCTGACAACCTGGGCACTTGACCGCTTTCCCCTGCATCCCGTCGGGAATACCGAGCGTCTTACCACACTTGCACTTGATTTGAATTGGCATCAGAAAAAGGTCGTTAAGAAAATAGAAGTCAGAGGAAACAGGCAGACGCCGATCCGGCACTGATTGCCAGTGTAATCCAATGCATGCCCGCCGTCTGCCAACGAAGACTGGGGAACCACCAACTCAGCAAGCATTCAGCACCACTTTTGACTGAATAAACGGAATAATTTGAATCCATACATTTCCAACGACACGGCACCTCGCCGATCAAGAGTCTGCAATACCAGAGGACCGAGCAGTCTACGTCACAACAGGGGACTCTCGTTCATTGGTTTTACCGCTAGCCGACGAAAAGCCAGCTCGATAGGCTGACGCCATGAACTTTCTGTCCCATGCGATCCCGTACCTGACAAGCTCGAATTTCGACAGTCCTCTGCTGGCTGTATCGACAGGCATCCCCGACTGGCTGACGATCGTCGATCGCAAAATCAGGGCACGCGGGAAATTGGCTGAACAGCATGTCAACAGCAGCGACGCAGAACTAAGCGACGTCGCCCAGGGTATTCTGCTGCACATCTCGGACGATCGCTGGTTTCACGGGACTCAGGCATTCGTCGAAACCAACATGGAATTAGCAATCCAGCTTCGCGATCAATTGCCGGGGGATGCAGGTTTTCGCCCTTCATTTGTGGGCCATATTCTGATCGAAATGCTGTTGGATGGCCTTTGGATTCGGGATGATCGTACTCATGCCGAGTCTTACTATGCCGCAATTCGGCAAGCTCCTCCGGCAACGATCGAGCGATGTGTCAACGTGATTACCGGCAAACCGACAACCAAACTGGCTGCCGTCATCGACCGATTTGCCGAAATCCAATTCCTCTACGACTATTTGAATCATGAAAAAATGCTGATGCGTCTCAATCAGGTCATGAGTCGGGTCGGGTTACCGGCTCTACCGAGCGCCATCGCCAGGTGGCTACCTGAGGCTCAGGACTTGGTAGAATCACGGCGTCGCCAGCTGCTAACGCCGCCTGGAGACACGAATCACTTCCCCCCTATCCCTGCCATTTAAAAAGAGATTCTGCCTGCGATGAAATACGGAATGAACCTGCTGCTTTGGTCTGGCGAAGTCACCAGCGAAATGTTGCCCACCTGTGAGCAACTAAAGAATGCTGGTTACGACGGAGTTGAGTTACCAATGTTTAATTTGGAATTGGACTACAAGTCATTGGGCGAGAGCCTCGATTCTATGGGTTTGGCTCGCACAGCCGTGACGATTCGCGGAGAAGAAGACAACCCCATCTCGCCGGATGCCAGCGTTCGAGCAAAAGGCGTCGAACTCACGAAACAAACCCTTGATTGCTGCGCGGCCGCTGGAGTTGAAACGCTGGTTGGCCCTTACCACTCAGCATTGGGATACTTCAGCGGTGCAGGCCCCACCGAAGAGGAATGGAAATGGGGCGTCGATAGCATGCGGCAGGTTGCCGAGCATGCGGGACAGGTCGGTGTAAAGCTCGGTGTCGAAGCCCTGAATCGTTTCGAGTGCTACTTCCTGAACACGCATAATGATTCCGCACGCTTCGTTCGTGAAGTTGACCATCCGGCATGCGGAATGATGTACGACACCTTCCATTCCAACATCGAAGAAAAGTCCGTCACCGATGCCGTCAATGCAGGCGGAGACAAGTTGTTCCACATCCACATCAGTGAAAATGATCGCAGTACACCTGGTGAAGGTGCGGTACGCTGGGACGAGAACTTCGACGCCATCGTAAAGAGCGGCTACGACGGCTGGCTCGTCATTGAAGCATTCGGCCTGGCACTTCCTGAAATCGCAGCTGCTACCAAGATTTGGCGTCGGATGTACAAAGACGAAATCACCTTGGCCACGGAAGGTCTGAATTTCATGAAAAGCGAAATTGAAAAAAGACAAGCATGAGCAAGGATTGCGACTCAACGCTCGGCAGCGTCATGATGCTGTCGGGCGATCTACTGTTTTGCTCGCGTGTTAAAGTGGCCGCTACCGCAGCCGGCCGCCAGTTTCGCATGGGTGGACAACTACCAGACGAAGACACCAGTAGCATTGCCTACGTTGTCCTCGATTTGTCAACACGTAGCGGACTTACCAACAAGCTCGTTGAGCTTTGTCGCGAAAAGTGTCCCAATGCAAAACTGATTGCTTACGGCCCACACGTTGACGTGGATAAACTGCATGCAGCCAGGACAGCAGGCATCGAAATGGTGCTCTCCAACGGACAATTCAGCAGCCAGATGCAGGCAATCTTCGACTCCTAACTGACAGGGTCGATGCCTGCGCCGGCTGAAACCGCAGAGGCATGACGGTGCAGCATGGAAACCAGCCATGCAGAGAAACAATAGCGGTACCTCTTTGAATCTGGCATCTGAACAGATGCCAGAGTTTGCAGCAGACTACTTGAGAAAGCTGGGATGCGAGGCATTGATAAGACGCTTGCCGGTGTTTCGATCGAAGCCATCTGGCGTCAAACCGTCTTCACCGGGGAAGTGGTCATCCGTTTCTTTCTGCCACTGCTTCAATTGAGCACGCATCAATTGTATTTGGTCGGAAAAGTCCGGTAGCGTTGCCAAATTCACCAAGCAGTTCGGGTCCTTTGTTACATCGAACAGAAACTCCTCTGCCCGCGGTGTCTCAATACATCCCTGCTGCGAAGGCGTGAGATTTCCAGCGGCATGTAGCTCCAGCATTACCTTGTAAGTCGGACTGTTCACTGCATCAGCCGGAGGCGTACCAGCAACGCCGGGCAGCCAATTACGAACGTAACAAAAGTCTCGACTATGAACCGCGCGCTCATACGCGCGGTAATCATGCCAATTGTGTTCTGCAAACGCATACTTGCGAGTCTGTACATTCGGATCCGAGAGCATCCTCACAAAACTATCGCCTTGAAAGCTTGCCAGTGGAGCAAGTCCTGCCAACTCCAGAATTGTCGGTGCAATATCGACCGTACTGACAACATTTTTGGCGACCTGCCCAACCTGAATCCCCTGTGGCCAACGCACGATGAAAGGCGTTCGCACTCCTGGAACATGAACTCGCGTCTTGCAATGGGGAAAAGGACGCCCGTTATCGCTGATCACCAGTACAAAGGTGTTTTTTTCCAGTCCCTGCTGCTCGAGTTCCTGCAGTACCATCCCAATATGTTCATCAAACCGGCTCACCTCGTCGTAATACAAGGCAAGATCTTCGCGGACGCGTGAGGCATCGGGAAAGAAGGGAGGCACAACGACTTTGGCCGGGTCATGAGGCGGATTTACGGCCCCCGGTTTGTAGCCGCGGTGTGGATCACTGTGAGCCGCCCATAGGAAAAACGGCTGCCCATCAGGTCGATCCTTCAATGCTTTGACCCAGGCATTTCCCATGGCCGCGGGATTAGCCCCCCTTCGATAATCAACCTGTTCCACGACTGCCTGACCCAGATGCCACTTCCCCACCGCGGCAGTCCAGTACCCGGCATTCATAAGCGGCTTCGTGAATATCGTTTGGTCTTTTGGCAAAGGCAGATGCAACTCGCCCGCCGCCGC
>DOPG01000335.1:0-1183 GCA_003513555.1 Rhodopirellula sp.
CCTAAATCTGAATTTGGGGTGGTCCACGCAGATAGATCCCCGAGTCAGCTCCCGCTGGTATTTTCCAGTCAATGTACATTTCAAAATCGCCATAGTCCTTGTCTGTACACAAACTTTGACCTTCTCCATCGTAGGTCAATACACCATCGATAACCGACCAGTGGTCCCGCATCACTTCGTCGGCACTCTCCTGTGCTTGGGTTGCTGCATCTCCTTTTAATTCCCGTCGCGAGTTTGCGTTTTTGTGTGCCAAGCCTTTCCAGCCCTGCAGATCCTTACCATTAAACAATGGCGTGAATCCATCGGGCGGAACATTGTCTTGATGCGATACGTGCGTTGCGGGTGAGACAGAATAATCAGCAATCTTCATGTTGCGAAATTCAACCCGATCATTGTGGCCAGCCAAGACAAGATGCCCGGAGCTGTTTTTCATGCCCGGGTGATCTCCCCCATCAACGGGAACAGTATCATCCAGAAATGCATCCACAATCACCGCCCCATTCAGGATCACGATCACATGATCATCGATCGCGATGATTGTTTCCTGATTCCACTGCCCAACAGGTTTTAAATAGCCAGTTCTTGCAGGTGTGACACCGTAAATGGAGCCATGGTACTGCCATGGTTTCAGCCAACTGAGCTTACGCTTTGTTCCACCAGACATTTCAGCCATGCCACTATAGCGGGCACCGTTGTGATCAAGAATTTGGATTTCCATCCCACTGGAAGCAGGATGGCCCCCCGCAGGCACCCGAATTCCGATGCCATTGTTGCCGCTCTCTTCAAGCTTGAATTCAAATTGAAAGGCGAAGTCTGAGTATTCTTTTTCGGAAACAAGGTTCTTCCCCCCTTTCTTGCAGATCAGCACCCCATCATCCACGGTGTAGCCTTTGAGATCGCCAGTCCACCCTTGAAGACCTTCTCCTTGCAACATGGGCTTCCACATTGCTGAAGTGCCTAAGATTGATTCGACATGCTTCCCCGCGACAAGATTAGGATCCTCAGCCCCTCCGGACTCCTTGGTTTGCCCTAAGGTCGAGGTAGCAACGCAAAAAACACACGGCACGATAGTTACCATCGCCAAAACATTAAAACGCAAATCAAGCTTCCAACCTGAATCGCGGTGTGAATTCAAAATATTCGGCATGAGTCATTCCCAAAGATGCGAAAACAGATGTGCAAC
>DOPG01000335.1:1472-13413 GCA_003513555.1 Rhodopirellula sp.
GGCTCCTACGACGCTGCTGCAGTATTTCGAATCGCACGCAAGTTCATTCAATGTGCCAAAAGCAAGATACTTCATGCGACGCCAGCAATCTGCACCGCATCTACGCCAAGCAGCAAATGCATCTACATTCTGACAAATTGTCCCACTTTGCCTCGCTGCAGCGACCCAGGATAGAGTTCCAAGAATCCGAAAGCGACGTTCTTGGGTACTGGCGAGATCACCGGTACACCCGACTCGGGCTGATCTTCGATAAAGGCTTGACGTCAACACTCAGTGCCAAAACAAGTATCGAGATGGCTAATCATTTAAAAATAGTGGCACAGTAAGCCGACCATCACCCCTACTAGATTCACCACATCTTGCCCCTATAGCAAGCGGATCTACCAGATGCCTGCCATAGTTTGATGTACTTAGAAGTGCGCAAGCTGGCCATGCACTCACGGTGCTTAACGAACCGTCCGTCGCCTAACTCTTGCATCTAGCTGCCTCATGTTGCGACTCGAAATGAATGGCTGAGCCATAATGGCATCGCGATATGCACAGCTAGCAGCGTGCACTGCTGTGCGATCTCTGCGTTGTATCACGCTGCCTTGCGAATTTCCTGCTCACCGGAATCCATTTCGCCTGTTTGTTGCACGTTGGGCTGCATTTTGCCTGAAACATGAGCAGAAGAGTCATTCAAATCGCTCCCATCCTCGTGGGCCGTTGTTAACTTCAGAATCCGGGGTTCAGCTTCCAATGCTTCGGCCGCATCCGCAGGTGCAGGCTTACCGATCGCCACCTCCGCAGTGAGCTCATCATCCAGTTGCCATTCTGCGGCATCCGCAAGTTCCCCTGCCCCGACAGCACTTTCGGCGATCTCACAGACATCGATCTCATCCCCCCGCAGAACCAATTCAAGCGAATTATCGGCCCGATAGATTTTGAGCACATCTTCTTCGATGAACCAGACGGCGGTGTAGTGCCGAGCGTGGAATTTACGTCCGCAAAAAAACTCATCGCGAATCAGCATGCTTTCGCGGCAGATCAACGACCCGTCGGGTCCCAGTTCCTTAGCAGGCTGGTCTTCAGAATGCTGGTCAGCTTCCTGTAGCCACCTGAGAAACCGCGTCCGCACAGTGGCAAGTCGCTGGAAATTAGTCATGCGTTCAATCAACGGAAAATGCGATATGATGCACCTACAGTGGACTGGAGGTGCTGACCCTACGAGAATGGCATTCAGCGTGTTTTTTCGCTAAATCCACCTAGGTGGTTTGATCGGCCAGTTTAGTAGCTAACATTCGTTGCCATTCGGATTGTGGGCAGAGACAACGCAAACCTCCCAAACTGCCAGAATCGGACATTTCCTGCAGGCTAGGGCGTTTCGCCCCACGATTCACGAGAGAAAAACTAACGGAGCCAAAATGCGAACCTTGCTCAGCGAAGCTGAATTGCATTCGGGTGTTCAGAAGCTTGCTTCTGAGATAGATGACCATTACGGCCCGCGTCCGCTGACCGTGATTGCAATCATGACTGGTAGTCTGGTCCTTTTTGCAGACTTGATCCGTCGATTGTCGATGCCGCAGCGAGTCGGTGTGGTTCAAGCTTCGAGTTACCGCGGCGGAACCACTTCAGGCCAACTCCATGTGGACGCGGCGATGATGATCGAGGTCAAGGGTCGCGATGTGCTGCTTGTTGATGATATTTTTGACACAGGCAAAACTCTGGACCGCGTCAGCGGTGTAATGCTTGAGCATGGTGCGACATCGGTTAAGACTGCAGTCCTGCTGCATAAACTCGCACAGCACTCCGTGGACATGCGTCCAGATTTTGTGGCTTTTGAAATCCCCGATGAGTTTGTTGTGGGTTACGGGTTAGATTATTTGGATATGTACCGGAACCTGCCTTATCTCGCTGTGCTTTCACCAGCAGAAATCGAGGCCACTGCTGCGGAAGCTGAGGCGTGAAACGTTCACTACGAGTCCTGCTGATTGGTCGTAGATTTTGGCCACATGGTTCATCAGACTCAGCTTGTTTTCTCACTGAACTGGCCTGTGCGATTCGTCGCGGTGGCATGCATGTCGAGGTCCTCACTCCCCGATATGCATCCTCATGGCCTGAAGAATTGGTAGTTCGGGAAATTCCTGTCCATCGCCCTGCGGCGGCTCCACGAAGCGACTGGTCAACTGGGCGTTATCTAAAACATCTTACCTCTTGGTTACAGCGACACGCCCCACGTTTCGATGCCCTCTTGGTTGATGCAATCCGCGAGGAAGCAATCGCCGTTACTGAAGTTGGCAAACAACTAGGCATTCCGGTTGTGTTGCGGTGCAGTGGCTGGGGCGAAGCATCAGACCCAACATGGTGGAAAACCAGTCGTGCCGGGAAACGAAGCTGCAATGTCGCCAAGAATGCTGATGCGATCGTGGCTGACGGTGGTATCAACCAGCGTGACCTGCTTGCAGAGGGTTTCGTTCGCGAGCGGGTTCATCGTATCAATAAAGGCTTCCCGACTTTTCCTACTCGGACTACACGTACTCGCCAACTAGCGCGGGAAGCACTCGGCAGTGTGAACTCTGACTTGATTACGTCCGAACAGACTCCAGTCTTGCTGTGTACTTCACCGATGACCCGTGGCGGCGGGATCAACTTGTTGGTGAACGCAGCCCCACACCTGATCAACCGCTACCCTGACTTGCGTCTTTGGTTCATTGGCGACGGCCCCTACCGTGACTGGATTTATGAGAATTTACGAGGGCATGGCGTACGAGCCTCAATTGCGATGCCGGGTTCCTTTTCGGATTTCACTGAACTATGCCAAGCCGCCGACGTATTTTGCCAACCCGGTGATGATGGTTTGGACTATTTCCTACCCACCGCAATCTCTGCTGAATTACCGTTAGTTTGCTTGCGCACCCCATCAACTGAATCTCTGCTCAGTGGGCCACCATCAACGCAGGAAGCAACCAAGACGGGAAGAGGCCACGACAGTACCCTGGAGACAGACGAGTTGGTCCAATGGATCGACGCTTCAACGGCAAAACAGACCCGTCTGGGAGTGAGTCGCGTACTGGATGACATGGACCAGGCTCGCCATGGTGCAGCGGAGCTACGCCGTAGTTTGCTTCGTTCCAGGCCTCAAACTGAGAGCGTTCAGAGCTACATGAATTTGCTTGAAAACCTGGTTCAACAACAGCCGCCAAACTCCCCGTCAACGGAGACGGTTTTATGACTATACGAATTGTCTTGGTGATCCCGACCATGGATCGCGGTGGGGCTGAAAAGCAACTCTGCCTGCTCGCTGAAAATCTACCGCGCGATCACTTCGATGTTCACGTCATTCTTCTCACACGAGACGGTCCACGTAGCCAGCAACTACGTGAGTCAGGCATTCCGGTCACTGTGATCGGCAAAAGATTCAAGGCGGACCCATCTGCTTTCTTTCGTCTGCGTCGGGAATTAAAGAAACTCCAGCCTCAGATTGTTCACACGTGGTTGTTTGCTGCCAACAGTTTCGGTAGGGCAGCAGCTAAAGCAGCCAACGTACCAAGAATCATTGGCAGTGAACGCTGTGTGGACCCATGGAAAACTGCTGCTCATTTTCTGATCGACCGCAAGCTTGCCAAGTACACAGAGACGATCACAACCAACAGTGCGGGTGTAAGAGATTTTTACGCAGCTCACGGCATCCCTCAGGACAAGTTCACACTAATTCCTAATGGAATCGAGCCTGTTGCAACCTCAGCGGTTTCGCGTGACGAAGCATTTACATCACTGGGCGTCGACCCGAGACGCAAGTTGATCATGGCGGTCGGCAGGCTATGGCCACAAAAACGATATCGTGATCTGATTTGGGCGGCAGAACTACTGGCAACACTCAGGGAAGACACCACCTTTGCGATCTTGGGAGATGGTCCCCAAAGAGGTGAACTGCTTCGTCATCGTGACGCAGTGACGCTCCCGGAGCATGTCCGTTTTTGTGGCCAACGTGACGATGTCACTGAACTCCTGCCACACGCAGATGCATTTTGGATTGGTAGTGAATACGAAGGGCAAAGTAATTCGGTAATTGAAGCGATGCAGGCCGCCGTCCCGGTCATCGCCTCGAATATTCCCGGAAACCGCGACCTGATAATTGATCAGCAGACGGGCCGCCTGGTGAATTTGGGTGACACCGCCGACTTCGCCCGCCAGACCAATGAAATCCTCGAAAATGAAGCCGAATCAAAGCGTCTTGGCAGCAATGCACGTGACCGAATCGCATCAGAGTTCACGGTCGCTCAAATGGTTGCTAAACACGCCAAGCTCTATGCAGCCGAGACCGGAACTCGATAAAGAGACGGTCCGAACCAGAAGAGGTCGGGGGCGGAAGCATGTCATCGCCGTTATAACCATCCGAATGCATAGGTCATGCGTGGTGCTGCGCGATACTGTTCTTCAGCCACCAAGTGGAAAAATCGGTAAAAGCTGATAAATGTTTCCGCTCGTAACGGTCAGGGCATGGCACGGTATTTGATTTTCTGGCCAATCCTTCATTTTGACTCAAAAGCAAGTTGAGAACGCAGCTCAGACGGATAGGATCGGGGCAGTGATGGCGAACGCGGTATTGGCACCAACACGGCCGCCCGCAGACGCCTGGAGTGAATTAAGAAAACTCATCTGAGGCACCTGATCATGGACACAAGCGAGACCAGCCAACCAGCAATCGACGAAGTCGACCTGCTGCTGGCCAACGCCCGCTTGCGAGACGAACTTGAACCGTATCGCGACGAGTCGATTGATGACCCGTCCATCACGCGGATGTCGCTTCGTACCGAAAACGAATACTTGGCTTCGATGTTAGCTTGGGAGCGTGCTCCGGCGTTACCTATCGCAAACTGGTTTACCCCCGCGATGGAACTCCCCGCTCCCGACTCACTTGACGACGAAACACTATCCCAGGTGCTCAACCAGACGATTGGTCGGCTTTATTCGCAAAAGGTAGTCCTTCGGTTTACTGATCACCTTTGCGATCGCGACCTTTACATGATCGTGTATCGAGACATCCTGCACTGCTGCGAGAAGAAGGTTGAATTGCCTGGCAAGTTTCTTGAATGGCGTTGTATTGAAGACAACGACACTTGGCTGCGGTTTTACGCCGACGCGATCGAGCGGCGTCGCTTTCAGGAAGAACACGACGTTGATCTGCCGCCTGCCGAAAAACCGCGCTATAAGCGTAATCTTCCGGGCTAGGCCTGCTGAACTTCAATCGTCACCATGCATGTTGCCTTCGGTGGCTGGGGTACGTTCTGTCCAGTGAGGGCCCCACCATGTCCGATTGCGAAGCTGCATGAGCCGCAAGCAACCTTCTTTTCCGCTAAATCCGTGATTTGCACGCGATTCAGCAGTATTTGCACCGCAACCTGAATGGCTAGTGTAACCCTTTGCAGTCTTAGCATCGCGACCAGCTTGTCTTGGTGTTGGAGAATCAGATGACGTTCTCCCAAGAATGCGAGAATTCGCGGCCTCGGATTCGATGGCTTTCTTAAGCAAATTCAATGCTGCGTCGGTGTCCGTTAACATATCGTGGTTCGAACGCACGTGTCCGCGAGTCCCTTGCCACGCAGCATCACCATCTGGTTGGTCAAAACTGTAATTCATTAAACCGTCGTCGGAGCAAGAGGCAGTCAGCATCGAGCCGGAATCACCGGCTTTTGCTGAAGCATGGGTTACTCTGATGGAGTGGGTGAGAATAATTGTTCCCGTTTCGCCGCTCTTGCGGCAGTACCTGCGACGCTCGCAACGATTATGAGGAAAACGCTGGCGAAGTGGTTTCTGGGACCGTCCACTTAATCTTCTGTCACGAAGCTTCCCCACCAGTTGGAGTTCGGCTGCCAGTCAGATTCGAGCATTCTGGCATGCGACTTTTCCAACCGATGCTTGAGTTCGGTTTGCATGCGGCGAAACTTTGCTTCCGTCTTGGCGGGTGAAAATCGAGGATCAGGCTAAGGGAAACGTGCTTCCACCGACTCCAACCACGTTTGCAGTTGTTCCCACATTTCTGCAGTACGAACAGGATGGGTGAGTGATAAATCACTGACCTCAGACGGATCAACACTTAGATCATAGAGTTCATTCCGCCCATCCTCGTAGTAGTGAATGAGTTTCCAGGAACCGTCCCGGAACAGAGAACTAGGCTCACCGCCTTGATTGTCATAGTGGGGATAGTGCCAATACAATGGGCGTTCGGCAATCGCCTGATTCTTAAGCAACGGAACGAGAGATACTCCATCAACATGTTGTTCGGGCATGGGTTGAAGCCCACACAACTCAAGGATAGTGGGATAAAAGTCAGCTCCTGTGACAGGAACACTGCAAGTGGTTCTCGCCCGAGTGACTGGCGGATACCTGAGATAGAAAGGCTCTCGAATTCCACCTTCCCACTGCCGCCCCTTTCCGCCTCTAAGCGGCAGGTTACTTGTGGCAAAGGCATCCCCCGACGATACCCCGCCATTATCACTGGTAAAAATCACGATCGTGGAATCCGTCAGTCCGGTCTCCTCGAGAGCATCCAGCACCTCCCCAACTGCGCGGTCTGTCGTCTCTACCATTCCCGCATATACCGGATGATCTTGCACCTGACGCACCGGCAACGTGCGGTCAATCTTGAAACGATTCGCAACCTCTGGCATTGCCGCAGCAGAAGCTTGATACTTGGCCCAAAGGTCTCGACTCGTCTGCACGGGCGCATGAACGCTGTAGAACGACAACATGGCAAAGAATGGCCGTTTGCGATTCTCTCGGATAAAGTCTGCCGTCTCCTTTGCTAAACGCATGGTCAGCGACTCACCGGCTGGACCATCTTCCATCATCGGATTTCGATAAGGTGAGAAAAATCCGCCGGGCGGGCTACCACGATGATGCCCCCCTATATTGATCTCATATCCATGGTCTGTAGGAAGCGAACCCTCACCACCCAAGTGCCACTTCCCGGCAAAGAAGGTTCGATAGCCAGCTTCTTTCATCGCCTCGGCAATCGAAACATCCTCTGCCGGCAAAGCTCGCACGTACTCGGCGGGTAACAAACGGTCTTCCCGTTTCCATTCCATCCCGGATTTGGCGCCAATCCAATTGGTCACCCCGTGGCGGGCCGTGAACTGTCCTAATTGAATACTCGCGCGTGAGGGACTGCAAACGCGACAAGTGGCATAACCCTGCGTGAACCGCATTCCACCCAGCGCCAGCCGGTCAATATTCGGGCTTTCATAAAAGGTGCTGCCCTCGACAGACAAATCATGCAGTCCCATATCATCAACAAGAACAATGACAACATTAGGCCGCTCCACTGCAACAGCATTCGCGTTGAGCAGCATAAGAAAAACAAACAAAGACAATACCTGACGCATGAAGCACCTATCGAGAAAAACAAGAACCAATTCAAAATCGCGTCGCAAGGCAGTTGATTAAACGCTCTACCCCTCTGGCAGCAATCATGGAAACGACATCGTGCTTGCATACCTTCAGCCAGATTGGGCTTCGGGACCAGAAACCACGCCTGCGAGTCTATTCTATCACTCTCACGAGCGGTTAAGTTCACCGTCAACCGCGTTTGGCCGACTCTAGCAAAACAGAGCACGGCGTTCATGTCGTGGAAACAGCGTGGCCTCGTTCAGAAAGCATTTTTTCCAAATAGCACACGGCACGATCGGCTGCATCGGCTTCGCCGTGATTCCGCGCAGCCACCTGGTGCTTCCCTGGATTTTCGACAGGCTTGTCGAGAATTTGCTGAAGTTGGTTTACGAGATGACGGTCATTCCTTAACCAGCGTCCGCACCCCAGCTTCTCAATACGATTTGCATTGTCAAATTGATCGAAAGCCATCGGCCTGATCAGTTGAGGGATTGCGGCGGCTAACGCTTGGGACGTTGTGCCTATTCCGCCGTGATGCACAATGGCAGCGCAATGTGGCAGCAAGCGTGCGAACGACATGTAGGGCATCGTCCGAACCTGTTCGGGAAGATTGGGCGGAAAGTTTTCGGGGAAAGTCGATAGCAACAAGCCGGGTCGTTTCAATTGAACACATGCTTCGACAGCTGACTCAAAAAAACGACGGCAATGATGGTGTGCCGTCCCTGAGGTGAATACGATCGGCCGATCGTGAGGCACCAAGAAATCGTCGGTACTGTTGTCCTGCAACGGAAAGCCACAATGCTTTAATTGTGGAAGAAATGACTTGGTTGCGGGGGCAAACCATTCCGGATAAAGCGCAAGAATCAGATCGGGTGAATGCCACCAGTCATTGAGCGGTCGCCGCAAGGACCTCAATCCAAAATCAGACCTCATATGATTGATGGGCCCCAGAATCGTCGGGTCAACTGCTAGTGTGTCAATCGCCCAATAGGTTGTGCGCATCAACCACTTGGGACGCGACATCTCAAACCACCAACCGGAAAGTTTTGGTGGATCATCAAGTGTTCGTAGGATAACAGGTTGCAGGTGCACACTCGCCAACGGTGTTTCAGGATGTGCGTCTCGAAAAATTCGCGAGGCAAGATCGAGCGGATGCGAAACAAGCACAGTCTGCCCGGGCAGGTGATATCGCTCAATGATATCCCGCTGCCGCTCAAGGAACTCAGAAACAACGGTTCGAAACACTTGCAGCGGACCGCGGATCGGCTTCCAAACATGCGGATTCCCCAACGCCTCCGTGAACTGCTGATGATCAATCACCACTTCAACTTCAAGGCCTGCATCAACAGCAACATCCGCATACGGTTCGGCCAGCGAGATAACAACATCATGCCCATCCTCTCGCAGTCGTCGACCGATTGCGATCATGGGATTCACATCGCCGCGTGACCCGGGTGCCGAAAGAATCGCTCGCAAAACTAACGCTCGATGTTGTATTCGGTGATTTTTCGGTAAGCGGTAGCACGACTAACACCGAGCAATCTCGCTGCTTCTGGAACATTACCCCCAGTACGGCGCAGGGCTTTTAGAATCAATCGTTGCTCCCACTCATCAATGCGAAGGGTGTCGAGTCGGCTAATTCCTGCATCACGGAGCCCCAGGTCATCTACGTCAATATGAGGTTCATCGGCCATAACAACAGCGCTATCGATGACGTTTCGCAATTGCCTGACATTGCCGGGCCACGCGTACTGCAGCAACTGCTCACGTGCGGCGTCAGACAGCCCCAATTTTGAACGACCGTGTTGTGCCGAGAAGTGGTCGAGAAAGTGATCCATCAATAGCTCAATATCACCATCCCTTTCGCGCAATGGCGGAACAAGCAGTTCAAAGACACTGAGGCGATAATACAAATCCTCACGAAATTTGCGTTCCCTGACAAACTCCGCGAGATCACGGTTCGTCGCCGCAATCACGCGAACATCGACAAGCACCTCTTCAGTTGCACCAACGGGTAAAAAGGGATGCCCCTCAAGAATTCTTAGTAATTTAGCCTGCCCCTCAAGTGTCAGTTCCCCGATCTCGTCAAGGAACAGCGTGCCGGTGTGCGACTGCTGGAACCAACCCACATGATCACTATCTGCCCCCGTGAACGCACCTTTGCGGTGACCGAACAATTGGCTTTCGATCAATTCGCTAGGAATAGCAGCACAGTTGACGGTGAGCATGGGGCGCTGGGACCGAGGACTGGAACGATGAACAGCTCGCGCGACCAACTCTTTGCCTGCCCCACTTTCACCCCGAATCAGAACCGAACCATTCGCGTTCCCGACCCTGCCTATTTTGGCCTTCAGCTTATTCATGCTTGGGCTACTACCGATCAATTCGTCGGTATCAGCATTTCGGTCAGCAATACTCTTTTTTTCCGCCAGCAATGAATCATGTTCGAAGGCTCTTCCCAGTCCGACTGCCAACAGACGCCCTGCCGCGACCGCCAGTTCAAAATGAGCCGACTCAAATGTTGGCTGCTCTCGATACAGATGTAGTACCCCGAGATTATTTCCAGCGTTCTCCAGCGGAACATAAATCACATCAGACCAGGCATCTTCTTCGGCCATCCCCGGATTGCCACGCCGAGCATCTTCATTCATCCAGATGGCCTCCCCGTCTCGAAGCACTCGGCTTACCAACCCCTTGCTGAGCCTGATCGAGTCTGCACACTCGTTGGGTTGGACCCGCTGCGGCTTCATTCGACCATCCCCTGTATCGAAAGAGAGACCGACCACATCAGCTCCCGTGCGGTCTTTCAATAGTTCGATAACCGTATCGATGATTCCATCCGGGCTTTCATTCTTCAGCAGGTTCAAACTGAGCGTATAAAGATCGATCAAATGCCCCGCCGAAGCCACATCCGCGATCGGGTCCTCCAACTCGAGCCGCCAAGTACCGGTCGTGTGTACCGCTTTCGTTTGCGCCTCTGTTGGACGTCCCTCATCTGGCTCATCCAAATCCGGCTCGACCAACTGCATGTCGGTGCTACCAACAGTAATAACGCTCTTGTCCAAGAGTCTGGCATGATCAGTTTTCTGACCGTTTACATGCGTTCCATTACGACTGCTCGTATCGCGAAGATGCCAGTTGCCGTCCTCGAAGAAAACGACGGCATGAAACCGAGAACTCACTGGATCGGTAAGCATAATGTCACAATTCGACCCACGTCCAATATGCAGCGGGCGTGCAGGATCCAAAGGGAACTGCTTCCCTTTCTCTGGCCCGCTTCGTACTGACAGGTATGCCACCATGGTTGATTCAGCCTAGATTTTTCAGCTCTTACAAATGCCTAAGAGGTCAGCGATGAATTCCGAGTTGCCCATTCAGTGCACGCCGAGAAACCGTCAGGAACGTTCTTGGCTTGACGAGAAGAATACACCTCGCCAACTGCGTGCTCACTCAAAACGGCAGAACTAAAAAACACCGTAACTCGTTTCCAACAAGAGACTTAAAGAAACACAAGAACCACAAGCGTCGATTCTTACCCCGAACCTTCGGTCATCTGTCTCATTTTAAAACGCGTCGCTCCGCGAAGCGATCCCTCAGCTAGAAATTATTGCCATTCTGACTCCGCCTCCCTCCCCCCAAACGGACCAAGCAGCCCAGTTTGCAGCCAAAGTTCCCTCTTGACCATCATCGATCCTAACAAAATGCTTAAAATTCGGCGGTCTGGTTGTCCAAGACACAACAGAACGCAGATTACATCTCCCCACGACTGCGGCAAACGAGAAAAGCTCGTGCCCATACTTCGATTCCCCATCCGATAAACGCTCACCACTCAAGTTTTAAAATGGGCAGAACGGGGCGTCTTGCCTAACGTGTAAGACGGGCCACACCGATGAACCCGCATTTTTTATCTGCTAAACTAAAGGGACAGACTGCCTGAACGTGAAAAACCTGTGCATTTAAACCTGCATGAAGTTCTTGCCAACAGCGCAGCCCCCGCCCTCGGTTTTTCCAACACCGACACCGTCGAGCTTGAATCTCGGATGATTTGATGCGTTTGCCTGTTTTCTTTACCGTTCTGATTTTCGTCCTGATTGACATTCCGACTGGGGCCGAAGCGTCTGACGCCCTAACGCTTGCCAAGCGGATAGACCAACACATCGGAGAGCGTTTGCAGGCTAAGGGGGTGGCCCCAGCGCCGATCGTGGACGATGAATCATTTCTCAGGCGGGTGACACTGGACTTAGCCGGTCGTATACCAACCACCACCGAACGTCAGCACTTTCTCAATCAAGCGCACAACGAACCCGATTCGCAAACTCGGCGCAGGCAACTGGTTGAACAGTTGATCAAGTCACCCGACTACGCCTACCACGCACGCAATCAGTTTGACATTCTGCTGCTGCTTCGAAGCGAACACAATGCGAGTTGGCGGGAATATCTTCTCGAGGCGACCAATGAGAATCGAAGCTGGGACCAGATATTTCGCGAAATTTTCCAGCCAGAGGACACATGCAGCAGCGACCTGCGCCCTGTTAGCTACATACAGAAGCAGTTGAATGATCTTGATGCACTT
>DOPG01000050.1:0-286 GCA_003513555.1 Rhodopirellula sp.
GGGTGATTCGCGGCGGAAGCTGGGACAACACGGCTGACTACTGCCGTGGGGCGTACCGTGCCAGGAGTTCGCCGCCAACGCCAACGGGTTTCGTGTGGCAATCATTCGGTCTGGCAACGAGGCGGAGCTTCAAGCAGGCGAGCGAAGGCCTCAAACGGCGGTTTTCTTGTGGGCGTTACAGAGAGTTGGGGCTGCTGTAGAAACAAAAAAACTTCTTCACCTCGCGGGGACAGGGAGGAGTCTTTCTCGGGCCTGTTCATCAACTCTTTGTAGGAACTCTTTGTAG
>DOPG01000050.1:552-3067 GCA_003513555.1 Rhodopirellula sp.
AACTCTTTGTAGGAACTCTTTGTAGTGTTTTCGCACGCCAGAGAAACTTTTTGTTTGCAGACAGCACACGGGGCAACTCTGAACACAAGGGATGAGTGACACTCCGTTTGTGGGAGACAAGCAGCAGTAGCTTCACATCACGGCACGGTTTTTGAAATTGAAAACATGCTGGTATCAGCAACTGCAGAAAAATGAGTCGCACATTCCATTCAAGCTCATTTTGCTCTCAGTATTATGGCCCAGTGTATAATTCCAGTTCTCTAAGATGGAATATGGCAGCAAGGGATTACGATGCAGTTTCTAAAAAATCATCCATTTGCAGTTGACGCGCATTTCGAGAGTTCGCTGGTTTTGACATTTGCTGCTCCAAAAGAGCAAGTTCAACCTCTAATTCCTGAATGCTTACGACTTGACACTTTTGATGACACATGGGCGTTCATCGCCATTGCAATGGTGCAAACAAGACATCTTAGACCCAAGGGCTTTCCGCAGTTCATGGGTAACGATTTTTTTCTGATTGGCTACCGTGTTTTTGTGCGTTATGCGACCAGCGAAGGCAAAAGATTGAGAGGTTTGTACATCATGAAATCGGAGACGAACAAAAGGAAGATGCAGTTTTTTGGGAACGCTTTTACTCACTACAACTACACAACAACCGACATCTCGCAAAGTGTAGGGAAGAATGTAAAAACGATTAGCTCCAATAAGTCAAAGTTCCGGGTGGAAATAGACACGACGAAAGGAGAAGTGAATCTGCCTACAGGATCGCCATTTAGTAGCTGGAAAGAAGCGAGACGATTTGCGGGACCGTTGCCGAATACATTCACCGTTAATGCTGAAGACAAGTCCACGTTGATCATTAAGGGCGTTCGCTCAAACTGGAAGCCGAGTCCGGTAAAGGTAAATAGCTATAAATTCAGTTTTCTTGATAGTTTGAATCTAAAGGGCACTGTCTTGGCGAATTGTTTTGAGATCAGGGATATTCCCTACAGTTGGAATAAGGGGAGGCTGGACTCATGGGGGTAGATCGAAGTCCTTTGCAGGGTGTGCTCAATATCATTCGCTTCAATTGGCACTTTTACGCAGTTGCGGGTTTGGGCATTATGTCACTTGTGGTATTCAGTAACTTCGTGCCTGCGCCTTTTCAATGGTTAGCACTCTCGGCCTCGCTTTTCGCAGCAATTACGATTTTGGTTTCGTTACTGGCCTCTTATTACATTTATGATGTTTCCAATCTTTATCAGCTTCCTTGGTTGCCTGATCTCAATGAAAAAGCAGTCTTAAACATCAACGCAGGTTTTGATGAAACGAGCGGGCGTCTTAAAGAAACCTATACCAGCATCGAGCTCCAAACCTGTGATTTTTACGATCCGAAAATGCACACCGAAGTGTCGATAAAAAGGGCGAGAACTGCTTATCCCCCGCTGGAAAATTCATTTGCCGTCTCAACAGAAGAGCTTCCGTTTTCAGATCACTCCTTCGATTCCGTATTGGCCATTCTTTCGGTACACGAAATTAGGGATGGCAGGGAACGTGTTCAGTTCTTCAAAGAGCTGGAGAGAGTGACCAAGCCGAATGGGCAAATAATGATCACCGAACACTTGAGAGACTTCAGCAACTTTGCAGCCTATACGATCGGCTTTTTTCACTTTCATTCAAGAGCAACGTGGCTGGATACATTTCAAGAAGCTAAGCTCACTGTGAAGCAAGAAATAAAAACTACCCCATTTATTACCACCTTTTTGCTTGAGAAGAATGGACCTGTATGTTGAAAGAAGGGCCATTTCACTGCGGCTAGTTTGATCGGTGTGAACCCCGCTGCAGTGTCTGAAGCAACAGGGAGCACCAGCCCAACGGTCGCAAATTTGTCAGCGGAACTCGGCACGATGCATGCTCCAACGATGGACTCGCTTTCATCAGCGATGAACTACACCTGCGTCTTTGCAAGAGATTCGCGAGATTTCAGAGCGAAAAAACGCTGGCTGGAGAGATTTTCTACCGTTCTAAGCGGCGTCCAGAGAAGCGTACGCGAGAGGCTCGTGTGGTGGCGTCTGTTGGCTATTGAGAGGTTAGTAATGCACGTGAGAGGGCAGTTGCAGGCTGGTGTTAATCGTCCCAAGTGAAGAAGGTATTTGCTGCCCATTTGAGCAGCAGGTAACCCACGAAGGACAGAATTGGGAAGATGATCCAACGCCACAGATCGGATGTGATGTCGTGAATGGCAAAGTTCATTGTCGTGGCTTCCTTGTAGACCAGTAGCAAGACTCATGTTTTCACAATAGATTTGGGCGATGCAGGCTCTTGCTTTTATCCGAGAGAATCTTACTCACTCAGGGGCAGAACAATGAGCAGAACAAGAATCTGGCTGAATTATTGGCTTCCAAGGTTAATTGCCCTAATCGTACTGGCCTGCGTACTGTTTTCGATCTGGATTTTCTGTATGGCTTTTACGGCTGGATTTTACGGCTGGGGGTTTCGGCGAGCCCCCCTCGTTTTCGGGAATTTTGTCGCGGCT
>DOPG01000050.1:3242-9438 GCA_003513555.1 Rhodopirellula sp.
TATGGCTTTTACGGCTGGGGTCTACGGCGACCCGCTCTGGTTTCGGTAAATTTCGCGGTGCGTTGCAGGCAATCAAAAGTGTTTGAAAGCTGGCTATTGAGCGAGAGCTTTGGCTAGACACGAGTATTGGTTTTCCGGAAAAACAATCCCCAGAAGAGTGGGTGTGTCTCACTGCTCTGGTGTGTAGCCAATAGGTGGCCAGTCATGCATGATATAGAATAGGTGTGCTGAGGTTAGCGTAGATTTTAAATGCGTTTCGATAAAGATCAGGGCTGCTGGAAACCAGACCCGGGTCATCCTGCTGTAGTGAGGGTGAAGATGCAAAAGCGTTGTGCCGGATTCACTCTGGTTGAGTTGTTGGTTGTTATTGCCATCATTGGTGTGCTTGTCGGATTGTTGCTACCTGCGGTGCAAGCTGCGCGTGAGGCGGCAAGAAGAATGAGTTGCAGTAACAACTTCAAACAGATCGGTTTGGCCATCCAGAATTATCATTCTGCATTCAAGCAACTGCCCCGTTATGGCGGCGGAACCGATGGCTTGGGAACCAATAAAAACATTGGAACGGAACCTGGTTGGACAAGATCAGGTTGGCACAATTCTCAAGCGTTAAGTGCACGTGTTGCGTTAACCCCCTACTTCGAACAGCAGGCGCTTTGGGAGCAGATTTCAACACCAACAGATTTTGATGGTGATGGAACAATGGACTTTCCCGCGATGGGACCGTATCCGACGATTCAAGCGTTTAATCCTGCGTACGTGACAGGAGCAAGCGGGGCCAATTACGCGCCATGGCTTACCGAGATTCCCACGCTGCGGTGCCCAAGTGATCCCGGCACAGGGGCACCGGCTGCTGGTCGTACCAACTACGCCGAGTGTCTTGGTGACACGATCAACCAGCCGTATGTGGGCCCATTGAATTGGGCAACGCCAGGATTTGCGATCAGTTCGTGGAATTCGAGAATCACCAACGCCGCGAGTCGGGGGGCTTTCATCGCGCGGACAGACGCCAAGTTTAGAGATGTGCTTGATGGGCTATCAAATACGATTTTCATGGGAGAAATCAAAACTGATCTTGGTGACAATGACAAATCCACGCGTGCGAATGGAACGATCGATATCGATAATGTAGCTCCTAATTTTGTGACTGCTTGTGCGGATGCTGGGCACATTGATCCTGAGCGTCCACAGTTTTGGTGTGATGGTGGGAATTGCCCAACGCCTAGTGGTCCGGGAACTTTTTATGGAGTTAGCTCCCTGTGGTCGCGTGGAGCGCAATGGGCCTGGGGGATTCCCTTCAACAGTGCATTCAGTACTACCTCACCCCCTAACTCAGAGCTTTGTTACGACCGCTGGGACGAAGGGGGCGGGTCACTGCCCGCAAGCAGTCGCCATCAGGGAGGAGCCCATGTTCTGATGGGGGATGGTGCCGTTGTATTCATGACCGACTCAGTTGAGGCGGGCGATCAACGTGCGGAACCGATTCATTTGAATAACCGTCCAGGTTCCAAGAGTCCGTTCGGGCTTTGGGGGGCGTTGGGGACTCGAGCTGGAAAAGAAGTGATTGAAGAACAGTTGAACCAATAGCGGAAAGTGGTGTGATGGGGATAGTGATGAAACAGAATGGGGCGGTTAAGGCATTCGCGGGCCTTTTGCTCGGCTGCGTGATTGTGATTCTGGCCGGTTGTGGGGCAGATGTACCTAAGGTAATCAAGGCCAGTGTATCGGCAGAGGATCAGCAGGCTGCTGAGAGATCCACCTCGGAGCATGATTCCGAGGAGTATGCAAAGTCTATTTCAGAGCAAAACGGCCCGCGTTAGGGCTACCCGCGCGATATCGTCGGCTCTTGGGGTATTCATCTATCTGCAGCCTTTGTGCCTTGGCCACCGATGAGTATCCAGTTACTGAGTACGGTCTAGAGCTGCCAGACGACCATGGATGGCGTGCGACAGCGGACCGCAATGGCATTGTGTTGCTGGTGAAAGCGGACCATGGCGTGCTGGAATCGTGAGTCTGTGATTTTGGGCCGTGGTAGAGATTTAGACCGCGGTAGGGTTAGTTTTCGGGCCGTTGGGAAACGCCTCATGACCCACCTTCGTCATCTGGTCCGCACCAAACCGTGTGATGTGGTAGTTCATTGTCCACCATCGATGTAGGTCACATCAGCAAAGCAATGAACATCTACTTCGTTTGCAGGCGGCTTTTTTAATGGCTGCGGTAAAACGGGAAGCTGCGGGCTGAATTAGGTTTCTTCGCGTAGTCAGTAAGTAGGTCGATTAAAAGTAGAATCGGCATCGAATGACTCACGGGGACTGTGTTGATGATTGATTGTTTTGCATCCTTGCCGGGTGAGAGTTCCGATTTCAGCTGTTCTGATGCCAGCACTTCTGATTCCAGTATCGAGGAACATGAAAGTGGCAGCTGGGTTCAGGTGGAATTTGGTGGGCGGATCTATCTGGTTCCACGTTCGTGATCGCAATAGAACACGGCAGCAAGCGGGGCCAAAGCCAGCAGGCTTGCTCAGTGGCCGAGAATTCTTTTACGCAGAAACGTCACCACCGCGGCTCGCTGCCCGCTATCGACAATGTTGTGCTGTAAAAGACAAGGGGTCGTTGTGAAGCAAACAGACTTGAACGCTCGCACTCATGGGGCTCTCTCGGGAGCACGGACTAAGTTCAATAGAAACGCAGCGCTGGCAGAGCTGCCCCGAGTTTTTTCTTGGCCTCTGCTGAGAGTTGCCCTTTTGACAACGTAAGGCTCTTGAGTTTTGACAAGTTTTGAAGGTCGGTAATCGCAGCATCAGTGATTGGAAGCTCTTTGAGGTTAAGAGCTTCGATGGTTTTGAGTTCGCACAGCTCTTTAATTCCAGCGTCTGTTATTTGGGTACCTTGAAGCGACAAGCGTCGAAGCTTTGGTAGGGTCATCAAGGATTTGATGCCCGCGTCCGTAAGGTCGCTGTTGACCAGACTGATTGACTCGATAGTGCTGGTCCCTTCGGCAAACACTAGCTCCGCGTCAACATTTTTGGTGTCATTCATCATGAGCGTCGGGATCCCAGACCAGCGTGCTTGCGCAGCCAATGTTGTGTCGGTGTTGGAAAAGAACAGATATTGGATCTTTTTCAGGGTGGCTAACCCGAGCAGCGTGTTGTTGGTAATGGATGTTCCCTCAAGGTTCAAATATGCCAGTTCACTGTAACCCTTCAGTACATCTGTAATCTTATCAGTGACTTTTGCGTTTTTAAGTTGGAGGTCGGTTATCTTCTGGTTGCCCCTAAGGCTTTCGATTGCTGCATCTGTGATCTCGGTGTCGTTGAGGCGGAGTGAGTCGAGGTCTTTGAGTTTTGCCAGGTAAGCGATTCCTGTATCGGTGATCGCGGTGCTATTGAGCACCAACGCCTGTAGTTGTTGCATCTCGGAAAGTCCTTTCAAAGCTTCGTCCGTGATGTCTGTGTTTTCGAGATTGAGTACCCGCAAGGTTTTATATTTTTGAATTGCGGGAATCGCCGCATCTGTAATTTTGGTGTTAGCCAGTTCCAGCTGTGTGAGATTGGTTAACTTCTGCAGGTCGTCCAGAGCTGCGTCGGTGATGTCAGTCCCATTTAGTGCCAGCATCCGAAGGCTTGTCAGCTTGGATACATGTGCCATACCTGCATCTGTTGCTTGGGCGTTGTCGAGCGTCAATGTTTGGATGCTCGGCATGTCAGTGAGAAGGCTGAGCGTTGCGTCGTTGGTGTACCTGTTAAGCGATAACGTGACCGTTTCTCCCGCGTGATTTTTATGGTTACGTTCAACCGCTTCCTCAGGAAGCCCACCACAACCTGTGGTGAGTGTCAGGAGCGTTAGTAACAGCGTTGGTTTGATTCCAGGGAATTTGTGCATCATCAGGCAGAATGAAAGAAAAATAGAAGGAGTTGGGGCGGTGTGAGTTTGGGCGGTTCAGCGATGTGCAGCGTCAGCGATTGAGGACCCCGCACGGCCTATTGTCGATGCTACGCGTGAAATTTTCCAGTGTGCCGGGTGATGATTTGTTGTGCCTAAAGTCAGTGTCTTGTGTGAGGGGGGAGTCGGTCTCGTCTCGCAAAACGATGGATTTGGCGGCGTTTGCGGCGTTGGACCTGCGTGTCGGTGGGGCCAGATTTGTTAATGGCCTTGGGTGGTTATCCTGGCTCGGCCGTCACCAGTCATCGCGTTTTGGACGTGACTCCGAACTTACTGCGTCATTACGAATCACATGACCGTTCAGGTCGCCTTTTGACCCCGGAAAATTTGTAATGAGGCCGCGGGTCTGTGCAAGATGAGCGCCACGGGGGAATGATCTCGGTGTGCTTTGTCAAACAGATAGTGGTATTCTAGGTGCGCTGAACGAAAGCGGGTGTATCCACGCCGGGACATTTCTTTTCTGGATTTGTTCCAAAATAGAAAATGATTTCATGGTAAGAGGAAGTGTCGTGTTCGAGGCCAAACTGAATCGAAGGCGGATGCTGCAGGGTACCGCTATCACTGCAACCGCTGTTTCGATGGGAGCGTCCACGCTTGCTTTGGGAGCTCAGAATGAAGGTATCGAGTGGCACAATGTGGAGGATTGGGGGGTTGAGGGTAAGGGCTGGCCTGTCGAGCAGACAGAAAAGTACTTTGATCGCTTGCCCCAAAGAGCAAAGGCGGAGGTTCGCAATCCAGTGTGGAGTTTAAGTCGTCATTCCGCTGGCATGTTGGCACGCTTCCGGACCAATGCAGACACAATCTCGGTGGATTACAAATTGAGCTCTAGCAGGCTGGCGTTGCCGCACATGCCAGCAACGGGGGTGAGCGGCGTCGATCTTTACGCGTTGGATGATACAGGGCGGTCACGCTGGGTCGCGGTCAGTCGACCTACGAGTCAAAGTGTGAAAACCCAGTTGGTGGGTAACCTATTAGCAGGCGAGCGAGATTACACCGTTTATCTCCCGCTTTATAACGGGGTTGAGTTTCTTCGGATTGGTGTTCCTGCCGGGGCGGCTTTCGAGGCAATCGCACCTCGTACCGCCAAACCCATTGTTTTCTATGGTACATCGATCACGCACGGAGCTTGCGCCTCAAGGCCCGGCATGCCGCACCCCGCCATTTTGGGTCGCCGCCTCGACAGACCCGTGATCAACCTGGGATTTTCTGGCAATGGAAAAATGGAGAAAGAGGTTGGCAAATATCTCGCGGAACTTGATCCGGTTGTTTACGTGATTGATTGTTTACCCAACATGGTTGGAACCGAGGTGGCCGCACGGGCCGAGCCATTGGTTCGGCAATTACGAAAAGCTCGACCAAAGACTCCAATCCTGCTGGTAGAAGACAGAACTTATGCCAACGCAGGGTTTGTGAGGGGGGCTAAAAAGCGGCATGACGAAAGTCGCGCTGCGTTACGATCAGCCTATGAGCGTCTTGTTGCTGAGGGATTTGGTCAACTGGGCTATGTAAAGGGCGAGACGTTGCTCGGGGCGGATCGCGAGGATACGACAGACGGATCCCATCCCAGTGACCTTGGGTTCTATCGGCATGCCAATGCGATGGAAGGTGTGCTTCGAGAACTGGGCTGCTAATGGCACTGATGTCAGAAAGTTGTTTGTCTGTTGATTGTGACCGCTTCTGGCTTGCGGTATCCTGTCGACTGGCGCGTCGGTTTGATGGTTCTTGCTAGACGTCGTTTTATTTGCGCGACCCCTCTCGTGCGAGTAGACATTCTTTAGAGGTTCTGTTTTTTCCTGCGTATCTGGCATCTATTGCATTTTGTAATGATCGTTACCTTTTTTTGAATTCGAGATCGCGATGAATAAGTTGATGTTGTCGTTATTGTTTGGAGCGATGTCGGTAAACCTTGGGTGTTTGCCTTCGCCGAGCGCCGATAGCTCAAGTGGTAAACCAAAGCCATCCACGACTCCCGGAGTGACGGCGGAGGAAGCCACTCCGCGTGAGACGATTGGGAAGACGACTCAAAATGTACTTGAATTGAAAGAGGCTCTGGAAAAAGGGGGCGTGATGGCCACCAAAGATGTCGGGACTTCAAACCCACTTCTTTCCAGTGCTGCTGCTTATAGGAACTCCGTTGCAACGATCGGCGCAATGGCCGTTGATAAGGCAATCCAGCTACGAAATGCTCAAAGCATCCGTGAACCGCAGCCATTGACCTATGAGGTCTTCATGAAGGAGATCATCAAGAAGGGAAAGGG
>DOPG01000425.1 GCA_003513555.1 Rhodopirellula sp.
GATGAAGGCCCCGTTGGTTTTCTGCCTTGATCTTAGCTTTATTGCTGCCATCACTGTTGTTCGCTCAACCGGAAAAAAAGTCACGCTTCAAGCCGATTCCAGATAAAGCTCGTGAGGCGATTATCGAGGCAGTCCCCGAGGCGGCGACAACAAAGCCAGCTAAGGAACGTCGCGTTCTCGTCTTTTATCGTTGTGGCGGCTTCGTGCACCAGTCGATTCCCTTCGGGAATTTTGCTGTGCAAATGCTTGGGGACAAGACGGGGGCTTTTCAAGTGGATCTTGCTGACGGCTATGAGGTGTTCACGCCAGAGAATCTTGCCAAGTATGACTGCATTCTTTTAAACAACACAACGCACATGCAGTTTCCGGAAGCTTCGCAGTTGAATGCTTTTCTGGACTTCATTTCAAAGGGCAAAGGTCTGGCTGGATTTCATGCCGCCAGTGACAACTTTGGAAGACATCCAGAAGCTCTTGCCATGGTCGGCGGCATTTTTAATGGTCATCCTTGGGGAGCGGGTGGAACTTGGGCTTTTAAACTCGACGATCCTAAGCACAAATTGAATCAGGCGTTTGATGGAAAAGGGTTCTGGCACCAAGACGAAATTTATCAGTACAAGCCTGAATCTTATGTCGGGCCAGAAACTTTGCGGGTCCTGGTGAGCTTGGATATGTCCAAAAACACTGTTTCCGATCGAATCAAGGATGGGCCACGAGAAGTGCCGGTTTCGTGGGTTCGCAAAGCCGGTGATGGGCGAGTGTTTTACACCAACTTTGGCCATCGGCCAGAGACGTTCCAGAACCCTGTGATTCTGCAGCATATGCTCGATGGAATTCAGTACGCGGTCGGTGATCTTGCGATTGACGATGCACCGACGGCAAAGAGTGCACACAGCGGTGCGGCACTCGCTCCAGAAAAAAAGTAGGCTCGATTTAGAAGTAGCGTTACCGCACTGCTTCCTTACTTTTTAGGGCTGGGTGAAGCTGCTAGAGATGAATCGAGCATTAGCCACAGCATGCCCTGTGAAAAATCCCCGGAGCTAGCTGTTGGTTGTGTGTGAGATGCGCATGCGGACTGGATCCATCGATGACAGTGTCGTTTTCATAGTGAAATTTCGGCCCCAATTAGATTCGCAACGCTGACGAGAGACGCGAAGAGTGTTGACCGAATATATCGATTCCACAGAAAGAGCCGCCAGAATCATTCGCGAGGGTGGTTTGGTGGCGTTTCCCACGGAAACTGTGTTCGGGATTGGGGTTGATGCCACCAATGGTGATGCGGTGGCGAGGCTGTTTGAAGCTAAGGGACGGCCCAGCAACAACCCATTGATCGTGCATCTGGATGATGGTGGCCATTGGCCCCGAGCGGCATCGGAATTACCGATGGTTGCCGAGTTATTGCTGGATGTGTTTTGGCCAGGCCCCCTAACAGTCGTGCTTCCCAAATTGCCGGCGATCAGCGATCAAGTCACCGCAGGGCTTTCGACGGTAGGCGTGCGTGTTCCGGACCATTCGATTGCCAGAGAGATTCTGCGTAGCGCTGCGGTTCCAGTTGCCGCGCCTTCAGCGAACCGATCTGGGCGTCCCAGTGGAACTACTTGGCAGGCCGTTGCTGAGGATTTGGACGGCCGTATCGACGCGATCTTTACTGCCGATTCAACCACGATCGGGATTGAATCAACGGTTGTGGACTGCAGCGGGCCGCTTCCTGTTTTGTTGAGGCCAGGGGCGATAACGCTGCAGCAGTTGCAGCGAGTGGCTCCTGAAACCAAGGATTTCAGAGCGGGGGACAAGAGGCAGGTGGTTGCGTCTGCCGAGCAAGTCAATTCACCGGGAATCCTGCACCCGCATTATCAACCCAGTGCCAAAGTCCGCATTGTGGAAGTCCCGCCCACCGGTGTTTCGGTTGGTGCGTCTGCCGTTTCGGCGTTCTGCGGGCTTGAAGGAGGTGCTGGGATTGATGCGTTCGCACTCTCTCGTATTTTCGGGTCAATCGAAGAATACGCGGCTGGTTTTTACGAGTTTCTGCGCGAGGTGGATCGGCAATCTTGCGAGATGGTTTTTGTTCAAGCAGCGCCAGGCGACGGTATCGGTCCGGCATTGCGGGATCGGCAACGCAGAGCCGCGGGTGGTTGAATCACTCAGTGTAAAATTTCAGAAAAAGCAATGCCCCTATATCTTTGCTTTCTCTGTTTGCCGCTGAAGTCATGTACTCGTCGATGATGATCCGCGTACAGTTGATTGAGGTGTATGTTGATAATCTGGTCAACCAGTTCGTACTTTCCTTGTTTTATGAGGCACTGGAGTCCATTGCGTCCCAAGAATAGGTTTTGAGTTTGCCGTAGAGTCTACCGGTGATGCAACGACGACATGCATGATCAACGCCACAGTATCGCAGATTCTGTTTCATCGTTGTCTGCAATTTTGAAAAGTATTGAAGACGCAAACTTTGAGAATTTCTGAAATCAGATCGAGGATAAGTTCACTGTCCTGACGTTGGGCCACCGTGTCCAGTGAGTCTTCTTTGAGGTGGTGTCCGTTGAACAAGTGCAAAGTCAGCAGGATGCCGGGGTCGGAGTGTCGATGCGAGACCTTTCGCTTGGCCATCACTTGCAATTCTGCGTTTTCAGTAGGCTCAGGCCGTAGACCACAAATTTTTATAAGATAGTGAAAGCAAGTATGTTTGACCTTTCGTTCCAGAATTCGAACTGAGAAGCAAGGCGGATCAAAAATGATGACACAGGGATTGTCTCAGATGTTGGCGGTTTTGCGCATGTTTGCTTTTCAGGCGGTGGGGTTTTTCGTCTGCTTGGGAACTTGCGATGCAGATGAGTTGATGGATGTCGTCATTCGGGGCGGGACCGTGATTGATGGTTCTGGCGAACCAAGTTTTATCGCTGATGTAGGGGTGAAGGATGGCCGCATTGTTTTAGTTGGAGCCATCGAGGAAAAGCGTGCTCGACAAGTGATTGATGCCGCCGGGTTGGTGGTTGCGCCTGGATTCATTGACATGATGGGGCAGACGGCCAGTCCGATGATTGATTCTGAGAGGTCGGCGCTCAACTTGCTAACTCAGGGAATTACGACCATCAATGCAGGCGAGGGTGTTTCGGCGGCGCCTCTTACTGCCAAGGAGGCCAAACGCAGTGGTTACGCAACCATGCATGAGTATTTCACTTTGTTGGATATGAAGGGCTTGCCAGTCAATGTGGTTCAAACAGTTGGGCATACTCAAATCCGGCGACTGGTGTTGGGAGATGTCGAGCGGCGTCCGAGTCCTTCGGAGCTTGAGCGGATGAAGCACTTAGTCCGTGAGGCGATGCAGGCCGGTGCGATTGGAGTGTCCAGCGCTTTAATCTATCCGCCGGCAGTGTATGCACAGCCACGTGAAATCACTGCGTTGGCTACGGTTGCTGGTGAGTATGGTGGTGGCTATTTCACTCATATGCGAAACGAAGGTGACAGGTTGCTGGAGGCAGTCCAGGAGGCTTTGCTGATTGGGAGGGATGCCAAAACACCAGTGCACATTTTCCATCTCAAGGCGGCTGGAAAAGCGAACTGGGGTAAAATGCCTCGTGCGATCGAACTGATCAAGAATGCCAGAGCATCAGGGCAACGTGTCACAGCTGATATTTACCCTTATATCAACAATGGTCTGGTGATTGCCGCATTGATCCACCCAAGGCACTTCACCAAGGGACATGCCGCGTTGGTGCAAAAACTCACTGATCCGAAACTCCGGAATCAGATTCGTCAAGAAATGGAAACGACAGGTGGGTGGGAAAACTGGTACCGCCATGCAGGCAGCGATTGGAATCGGATTGTGATAGGGAAAAGCAATCATTCGAAGTATCGAAAATGGAACGGTTTGTCACTTGCCAAGCTTGCGGAGGCGAATGGGGAAGACCCGTGGGATACGTTTTTTGAATTGGTCATTAGCGGTGCCTTCGCTCTGCCTGAATCGATGTCTGAGGCGAACAAAATCATCGCACTCAAGCAGGATTTTATTTCGTTTTGTACGGATGTGGGACCTGCCATCGGCGGTCGAGCCACTTCGCATCCCAGAGGCTTCGGAGCGTTTCCGCGGGTGATCTCACGCTACGTGAGGGACCAGGATGTGATATCGCTCGAACGCATGGTGTCGCAGGCAAGCTCTGTTGCGGCAAGTAATGTTTTCGCGTTTGATCGAGGAAAGCTTGAAGTGGGGGCTCCTGCTGATTTGATCATTTTTGACTATCAGCAAATCGCAGATAAGGCTAGTTTTCGACAGCCGGATGCGGTTGCCATGGGAATGAAGTTCGTTTTGGTCAACGGCCAAGTCGTTCTGCAAAATGGTAAATTAACCAATCGACGGCCGGGGCGAGTTCTGCGAGGCCCCGGCTATGAACCCGAACTGGCGGCACATCGTGTGACATCATCAAAGGCCACGCCACTGTTTGAAAATTATGACCGTGCCATGTCCAAATTCATGGACAAACACCGCTTGCCCGGAGCGTCTATTGCAGTCACGAATCGTGGGAAGGTTGTTTTTGCCAAGGGTTACGGGTATGCCGATGTGGCTGTGAATGAAACGGTTGGTCGAGATAGCCTTTTTCGGATTGCAAGTATTTCGAAGCCAATCACTGCAGTGGCGGTACTGCAATTGCATGAACGCGGAAAACTCGATCTTGATGACTCGGTCTTTATGCTGCTTGCCATGAATAAGGTGTTGGATGCTGTGGAAGGAATAGAAACGCGATTGCGTGATATCACTATCCGGCATTTACTGCAGCATCGTGGGGGGTGGGATCGCAATGCTTCGTTTGATGCAATGTTCAGGTCCGTGTTGTTTGCCGAAAAATCAGGGGCAGAGCCACCGGCCGATCAGCAGGCTGTAATTCATGCGATGTTGACACAGCCGCTCGACTTTGTGCCCGGTGATCGGTATGCCTATTCCAATTTTGGATATTGTCTGCTGGGACGCGTGATTGAAAAGCTGACCGGACAGTCCTACGAGGCCTATGTGAAGCGAAATGTGCTCGAGCCGATTGGTGTAACCTCCATGCGTTTGGGGGCCACGCGGCTAGAGAGTCGGGCTGAGAATGAGGTGCGTTACTATCATCCCGGTACTGGGACCTCTGTCTTTCAGAGTGATCTGAAACAGATGGTGCCTCATCCCTATGGTGCCTGGAATTTGGAAGCGATGGATTCGCATGGAGGTTGGCTGGCCTCGGCCACGGATTTGGCCAAATTCGCAGCAGCATTCGATGATCCGGCGACTTGTCCGATCCTGTCCGAGCAAAGCATCAACTTGATGCATCAACGCCCACCAGGCATTGCCGGGCATACGCACGATGGGAGCGAGAAACCTGTGTACTATTCGTTTGGATGGAGCAATCGTGTGGTGGGTGATGGAAAACTGAATCACTGGCATACCGGTTCGCTGCCTGGCACCGCGAGTATCCTGATCCGGAGACACGATGGCAAGAATTTTGTTGCGCTGATGAATTCACGAGTGAGTCCAGTTTCCGAACACCTAGGCCGCGAAATGGATCAATTGCTGCATCAGATGGCAAATCAGGTCGAGGCGTGGCCGGAGTAGTGGATACACACTGCTGGGCGTTCAACGCCCCTGTGGGACGCTGTTCAGTTGGGTCGCTGTCCAGCAGCCAGGCTCTGCCGTGCTTGGTTTTTGGGTGGAAGGGCCAGCTGTCTTCTTGTGGCAGTATCCGCCAGGCAAGCCTCCGAGCTTTGGCTGATTTTTAGCCGGCATTTTCAGTGAACCACGGGGTACTCAAAACCCTATCAATTCAGGTGCGATGGAATCGAAAATCACACTTCGAATTACGCAGGTGTCTTTTGATGCTGGATAGAATTCTTGCCTGATTTAGTCAAGGTTTCCGCGGCTCGGACATTTTTCAGCAGCTGACGCCTGTGATTATGTTGATGCACGATGTGGATTTCCGTGTCATAATGCCGCCTCTGTTGATTAGCTTACCTATCCCCCACCCCACATCTGAGATCTGCCCCCATGCCAAGACTGACTCGTCGCCAATTTTCAGCCGCTGCCGCTGCCACTGTTACCGCCGCCTCCATTCCACGAACATCAGCTCAAAGCCCCAATGAGCAGTTGGGGGTTTGTGTCGCAGGAGTGAATAGTCGTGGGGGCGAGCATATTCGTGGATTCAATAAGGATCCACGGACTGTGATCCGAGCCATCGTTGATATTGACGAGGAGGTCGGGCGTAAACGTGCTGATCAGGTCGCAAAAATGCAGGGCAAGGCGCCTGAAGTATTCGCGGATGTTCGTCAGGCACTTGACATGGATGGCATCGACATCCTGACCTGTGCGACACCGAATCATTGGCACGCATTGATGGGCGTGTGGGCGATGCAGGCTGGTAAAGATGTTTATGTGGAAAAGCCGGTCAGTCACAACATCCATGAAGGCCGGGCTTTGGTCGCCGCAGCAAAACGATATGGCCGAATGTTTCAGACCGGTACTCAGTCGCGTAGTAGCGGTGCATGTCAGGATGCGGTCAAGTTCATTGCGGAGGGCGGCATCGGAGATGTGAACTTTGCTCGCGGCCTCTGTTACAAACGACGTAAATCAATCGGATCGCTTGGTGACTACAAAATCCCCGACAATGTCGACTTCAACTTGTGGAGCGGACCAGCTTCCTACACCGATCCTAAATTGACCCGTCAACGCTTTCATTATGATTGGCACTGGCAACGCCATTACGGCAATGGTGACCTGGGGAACCAGGGACCGCACCAAACAGACATTGCTCGCTGGGGCTTGGGGTTGAATCGTCATCCCGACTCGATTATCAGTTACGGCGGACGTTTAGGTTACCCCGCTGAGCGTAAGGATGAAAACTACGTTGACGCTGGTGACACCGCGAACACCGAAGTAAGTATTTACAACTACGGTGACAAGTGCATCGTTTTTGAGACTCGCGGGTTGGACGTTTCTGAGTCAGCCGGTCGAGAGGTCGAAGGCATGTTTGGCAAAGGGAAAGGCAACAAGATTGGGGTCATTTTCTACGGTACTGATGGCTATGTTGCTCAGACTCGATACGATCTATGTAAAGTCTTTGATAAGGAGATGAAACTGGTCAAAGAGTTCAAAGTCAGTAACGTTGGTGATGCTCACTTTGCAAACTTCATTGATGCATGTGTTTCCCGTGATTACGACTCTTTGAACGCCGATGCGATGACTGGGCATTTGTCTGCAGGCGTCAGTCACCTTGGGAATATTTCCTATTATCTGGGCGAGGATAATCGAGCTTCTGCAGGTGACATCAAACAGGCGCTGGCTTCGATCAAAAGTCTTGATGACAATGCTGCAACTCTGCAACGCACTGTGGAGCACTTGGAGAAAAGCAATGTTGACTTGGCAAAAACACCTCTTTCGCTTGGCCCTCTGCTGGAATTCGATAATGCTACGGAGCGTTTCACGAATAACGAAGCTGCCAACGCAATGCTGACACGTGATTATCGCAGTGGCTTCGAGGTTCCAGCGGCCGACAAAGTGTGAGCCGTCTTGATGCATTAAAACACCGGGTGTCGGCAAGTGCCGACACCCGGTGTTTTCGTTTGTTCTGTCTCTGAACGTCAATCAGACTGTCACGTTCTAACGCTCGAGCAAGCCCCTGAATTCCATAAGCCCTTTCAGCATCAGCGTTTGCCCTGCCAGGTTGGCTTGTTGGAAAACAAGTACGGGAATCCTGTTGGGCAGCCTTTGCCCGAGAGTAGAGTATTGTGATCAGGCCTTTGGATCGAAGTCACGGGATTTGCGTGTCATCAATGCATTCGCCTCGTCGTCATCGATGAAGCGTTCGGCCTTTGGATCCCACCGCAATTCACGCCCCAGCATTAGCGCAATGTTGCAAAGGTGGCAGGAAGTCATCGTCCGGTGATGCGACCAGACATCCGAAATTGGCTTGCCTCCGTCACTGATGCAATCGAAGAAGTTTTGCATGTGATTACCGGGTTGCTTTCCTTTGCAGAGCTTGACGATCAGTTCGTCAAGCTCTGCACGATCGCTATCTGTCAACGCCTGGTAGGGTTTCCCTTCGATTTTGCCACGATTGACAAAAATCCTGCCCTTTTCACCTTCAAATAGAATTCCATTACCAAAGTCAACATTGTCACCTTCGCGTTTGTAGTGGTTGTTGACGCTCATCACGGCTCCATTGCCATAAGTCAGGTCAATGTTGAAGCGAGTTGCCGTGTTGAAAGCGTTGGGGAGAGCTGCTTCTCCGTTGAGGAATTTTCCCCAATTGAAATCGCTCGGCACGGCCTTTGGAAATTCACCCTTGCCTGAGACTTTGACTGGACCGTCTTCTCCTGGAGCAAGTGCCCACTGAGCGATGTCAATGTGATGAGCACCCCAGTCGGTCATCTTGCCACCTGAATACTGAAAGTACCAGCGGAACATTCGACGACGCTCGTTGGAGTAGTCAACCATGGGGGCGGGACCTACCCACATGTTCCAGTCAATGTTTTCTGGCGCCTCGGTATTTTCAAATGGCCCGCCCGAAGGAGCTCCACCAATGGCCACGTAGGCATTAACGTTTTTCCCCAGACGACCACTTTGGACCATCGCGACAGCTGTCAGGAATTTGTCTTTGGTACTACGCTGTTGGGTGCCAACCTGAAAGACGCGACCGGTTTCCTCGACCACTTTGCGAATTTGTTTACCTTCGTCGATCGTCAACGTCAGTGGCTTTTCGCAGTAGACGTCAGCACCGCTTCGAAGCGCTGCAATGGCGATTGGCACGTGCCAATGATCAGGAGTACCAATCGTAACCACATCGGGTTTCTCTTCTCGCAGCATCACGCGGTAGTCCCGATAGGTATTCAGCTTTCCACCGAAGGCTTTGTTGAATTCAGCGGCGTGCACATCATCCACATCACATACGGCGACCATGGTGGCGTGTTTCGCCGCGTCGCGAGCAATATGCCCCCCCCGATTGTATCGGCCGCGGCTGCCGCCAACGCCGACCGATGCCAGGCGAAGCTTTTTTGAGTCATTCTGGGCAATTGCATCGGTTGATACTACTAACGCAGAGCCTGCTGCAGTGGCCTTGAGAAATCCACGACGTGATGATGCCATTAGAGAGTGTTCCTGAGGTGGGAGGTGGGGTTTGTATAAGCACGACTCATTCTAACTGAAAAAATCCATCATTGTGGTAAATCCGTCAACGCAAATTCCATGCTTGGGAAAACCGGCAGGCGTTTAGTCGACGATAGGTTTCGGTTTCCATTGAGACTCCGCGATCGGTTCTTTCAACGATCCTACTTCGCTGGCCCCCGCATGAGGTCTGGGTGCTCAACGTTGCGGCACTTCGTGGGTGTTGGGGAGTCGTTGTGCCAGCTTGCCTACGCACTTAGATCTACGCACTTA
>DOPG01000205.1:0-5032 GCA_003513555.1 Rhodopirellula sp.
TGCGCTCAGATTTCATCGAGTATCTAAATGTGGACTCGGCAGTGTCCGATCTCGCGGCACTTCCGGATACGGAGTTCGTAGCAGTGCAAGCAGCCGATGTCTCGCGGAACTTGCGTCAGCACATCGAACGTCAGCCTCAACTTTTGCCCTCTCGTGCGGAGCAATCGAACCTGTCGCTTAACAGGCTGCGGCGATGGTGGATCGCAACGCCCGCTGTGGCGGCGGTGGTTGCGTTGTGTCTTCTTCTGCCGATGCAGCCTGGCACCAAGCACGGCGATGTTGTTGCGATCGTTCAGAATGCTCGCAAGGTGAAAGAGGTTTCAGCGGGTGACCAACTACGAGCTGGGCAGGTTTTGAGGTTGGTCAATGGACGCGTGAAAATCAACTTTCAGTCTGGCGCCAAACTTGCGGTGCAGGCACCAGCGACTTTGAGGCTGCTGGGGCCAAATTCGGCACAGCTTCAGCGCGGCTTGGTGACGGTGCGGGTTCCTGGTGAAATCAAAGGATTTGTTCTTGTTACTCCGCACCAGCGAGTGACAGACCTGGGGACATCTTTCGGTCTCGAAGTGGCCAAAACCGGCGACACTTCGATTTCCGTGTTCGAGGGTGAGATCGAATTGGATGACCACCAACGTCTTGTTGGCGGTCAGACGGTTTCATTCACGGCTACTGAAGAATCACCTCGCGAGATCCCTTACGCCATCAGTCAGTTTCTGGACACATGGCAGGTTTCTTTTGGTGTCGAACAACTCATCGGAGATGTCCGTGTCGCATCACCCGTCGAGCGACATTTGCCGGGACTGGCTCGAGACAGCGACTCGCTGTTGCTGTTTCCAGAGCGTGAAGATGCCCTGCTTACGCATGGTTACGTGGTTGATGCAGTGAAGCCAGGCACTTACCGTCGTCCGTTCCGAAAACACGCGGTTAAGCTAACCAAAGGTATTCGAGTGGACAGTTTCCTTTTGCAATACAATCCGGGGTATGATGAAGCCGTGCCCAGAAATCAGGGTTTTCAGGGTGAACTGCATTTTGATCGCCCAATTGTCGCCTTGATCCTGCAGAAAGATCTATTGGATTTTTCCGACGCGGATCTGGCTCTTCCTGGAACCGACTTTCGCAACATCTTTCGCCGGGGCATCAACGACGCTGATGTGGTTACATTGAGTCCTGATCGCCGCGTGCTTCGCGTTGCTTTGAATGTTAAGAATGGAGTGGACCAGATCCGCGTACTCGTTGCTGCAGATAACAACTTGGAAAGTCAGTGAGTTATTGATCATGAATAAACGGTTACACCTAAACCGCCGCGAATTGCTACACGGCACCGGTATCGCCCTCGCACTACCGTTGATGGAGAGCCACTTGAGCGGGGCAGAGGAACCACTGGATGCCAATCCGCGGCGTCTGGTCTGCATCGGCAACCATCTTGGGTACTACCCTGAAAGCTTCTTTCCCGAGACGGCCGGCAAGGGTTACAAGACTAGCCCGACGCTGCAGCACCTTGACACGCACCGGGATGATTTCACGGTATTCTCTAACCTTGATGACGGCGTGACCGGCGGTCATAAGGGTGTTCAGGCATTCCTTTCAGGTATCCGTAAGGATGAGTCTGCTGGCTTCCCCGATAAGAACATGACCATTGATCAGGCGGCCGCCGAGCACGTTGGCAGTGCTACTCGCTTCCCGTCGATCACGGCTGGGTTGGACGACGGCACGGACCTGAGCTGGACCCGGTCCGGTGTGCGTATCCCTCCGGTCAATAACCCCGCACAACTTTTTGAGGCATTGTTCGTTCAGTCCGATGCCGCAACGATCGGCAAGGAACACGCACGCCTAAGGCACCGAGCCAGCGTGCTTGATGCCTTACGTGAATCTGCTGGTACACTTGAACGTCAGCTCAGTGTCGCTGACCGCCAGAAGCTTGATCAGTACCTGACCAGCGTGCGGGATGTGGAGAAGCAGTTGCAGATGTCGCAGGCGTGGCTGGATAAATCCAAGCCCCACTCGCCGATCGACCCGGTGGTTGATCGGGAACGGATGCACATCGAAGAAATTCCGCTGTTCTACGACTTGCTGACTTTGGCGTTGCAAACCGACTCGACGCGAGTAGCCACGTTTGAGATCCCCATGGGGTTCCGCACATCCGAATTAAAGGTGGGAAGCTATCACGGACTGTCCCACCACAGCAAATCCGAAGAGCGGCTCGAGCAACTCCAGATTGTCGATACCTACCTGTTGACTCAGTTCGGTCACTTCATCAACCGAATGAAGGAGGCTCAGGTCTTTGATCATACCGCGGTCGTTTGGGGTAGCGGAATGGGCAACGGCTCTAGCCACAGCAATCGGAATCTGCCGGTGATCCTAGCTGGCGGAGGGATGAACCATCAGGGCCACATCGTTTGCCCGGTCGAGGAACACAAACGAGTGCCTCTGTCGAATCTGTGGCTGTCGACGCTACAGTGGTTCGGCGTCGAGTCAGATCGGTTTGGTAAGAGTACAGGCACGTTCTCACCCATGAAGCTGGCTTAAGGCACGAACATAGCATGATCAAGAATATATTTACCATGATGTGCACGGTGGGGCTGCTGGCCTTCAGCGGAGAAGCTTGCGCCGACCTGCCTAAGGCATTCCTTTCGACTTACTGTATCGACTGTCATGGTTTCGAGACGCAGAAATCCGATCGTCGCTTTGACGGACTGAACGAAGCGATCACGGACCTCAAGCAACTGGAGCTATGGCAGGAGATCGTCGATCAGTTGAACCTTGGCAACATGCCGCCACCGAAAGAGAAGCAGCCGGGCGGGTTGGAGAAGGCGAGAATCATCGCCTTGATCACTGCGGAAATCGCCGCCGCGCGTGCCGAACTAGTGACCAGTGGTGGGCATACTGTCATGCGACGCCTCAACCGGTTCGAGTATCAACAGACGATCGGCGACTTGCTGTCGCTAAATGTGCAGGCGTGGAACCCGGCCGCAGACTTTCCACCTGACGTGAAGGTGGAAGGCTTTGACAACAACGGACGTGGGCTGGTGACTTCCGGCATGCTGCTGGATCATTACCTTGGTGCCGCCGAGGAAGCGGTGAGTCGCGCTACCCACTTCGGCCCCAGACCAGTATCAAAGCAGTACGCCCAGCAGACGCCTTATTACTTCGATGGCAAAGAAAAGTGGAAGCTGCCGAAGATCTTTCACGTCGATCGCTTCCGATTCATCCCTGATACCCCGTACACGGATATGTATGGGCGTCACTACCGCGGTGGGCATATTCCCTTCCGTCCGTTGTATGGTGGCGTTGCTGAGAGCGGGATGTATACCATCCGCGTGAAGGCCGCTGCGATCGACCGTGATCATCCCTATGGTGATGCCTTGGACGACTTTCGCAACGGAGACCCCTTGGTGCTGGAGGTGGCGACGGTGGATCGGGAGGGCAGCGTCGAGAGCACAGGTAGCATCACGACCGAACGCTCCGTCGGGCTAGCCGAACTGACCAGTGAGGAGCCGACTTGGTTCGAGTGGACCACACACATCGATCAAGGATTCGAACCCGAAGTCCGCTTTCGCAACGGCACCACGGCTACCAAGCGATTGGTCCGCATCATTACTCAGAAAGCAGCGGAGCACCCCGAGGTCGCCCCATTCGCCGAAATGAAATCCGGGATGCAGAAATCTCACGGACTGCTCAAGGTCTATCGCGGTCCGAAGCTTCGCATCTACGACATTCAGGTGGGGGGACCTCACATCGATCAGTGGCCGCCCGCCGGTCACAAGCTGATGTATGGCGATCTGCAGCCTGATGAGCTGAATCGGAGCACGATAACTCAGCGTCTGCGGACGTTCGCCGCTGGTGCTTTTCGCCGCCCGTTGCGCGGAGATGAACTTAGTCCTATCGAGCGGATGGTGACTGAGAAGCTTGATTCCGGGATGGAACCCTTGGCCGCCTTGCAGTTGGGTTTTCAGACGATCCTCTGCTCGCCGTCGTTCATTTACATGCGGGAGGCAGAGGGAACGCTCGACGGTTACAGTTTGGCTTCGCGTCTGTCTTATTTCCTGTGGTCTTCGCAACCTGATACCGTGTTGATCGAGCATGCCAAAGCTGGGCAGTTGTCTGACGCGAACGTGCTCGCTTCCGAAGTCAATCGTATGCTGAAAGATCCACGCAGTGAGCGGTTCGTCAATCAGTTTGTCCGACGTTGGCTTGATTGGGATAATATTGGCGAGATGCCAGTGTCAGGTGAATTTCATGTGTATTACCGCGATAATCTGGAGACCGCGATGGCGGGGGAGACGACGACATTCTTTCGCCACATCCTTGACCAGAACCTCCCTCCCAAAAGCTTCCTTGATGCCGATTACACCTTTGTGAATCGTGAACTGGCTGCGCATTACGGCCTCGCGCCGGTGGAGGGCAACCACCTGCGTCAGGTCTCGACCGCAGGCTCGGTACGCGGTGGGCTGCTGACGCAGGGCAGCTTTCTCACCGCTTCGGCCAACGGTGTGGACACCTCGCCGGTGGTGCGTGGTATTTATGTCCTGCAAAAGGTGATGGGTTACACTCCACCGCCCCCCCCCGATGATGTGCCAGAGATCGAGCCGGATATCAGCGGTGCCAAGACCGTGCGTGAAGAACTGGCCAAGCACCGAAGCATCACGACGTGCGCCGAGTGCCACCGCAAGATTGACCCGCTCGGATTTGCCCTCGAGAACTTCGACCCCATCGGTGCTTGGCGCACCGAGTACGGTAAGAAACTGCCTGTTGATGCATCCGGCAAGCTGCCAAGTGGCGAAGTTTTCGATGATATCCGCCAACTCCGCACGCTGCTGATCGAGCGTCATGAGACGTTCACTCGGAGCCTCACCGAGAAGCTGATGACTTATGCGCTAGGCCGAGAAGTCGAAGTTGGCGATCGCCCCACCATTGACAGAATTTGTGAGGATATGGCTGACCCCGACCAAGGCCTTCGGGATCTCATTCAGGCAGTCGTCGCTAGCGAGAGTTTTTTGAAAAACTAGGACGAAACGAGATGGGTGCTAAGCCT
>DOPG01000205.1:5245-18209 GCA_003513555.1 Rhodopirellula sp.
ATCAAGGTTCTCCAAGCCAATCTAATGTCCTGTTTTAGGGGCGGTAGCTATCCCTTCGCTCCTGGTGCTTATGACACGCATTGTTCGGGTTGAATGATGGAGGAGTTGACTTGCTGAGGCCCGTTGACGATGCTCCATGAGAGTATAGACGCGACCTATTACGTTTGGGTGGTACACATGTCTTTGCAGTCCAGAGGAATACTATGGATAACTTAATGCGCGGAACTTGGTTGACAGCGTTGTTGGTTCTTTTGAGTGTAAACGAAGTGCGGGGCCAAGAAGATTCATCCAACGCGGGTGGCAAGGTCTGTATTAAACAGGTCCAGGATTACTGGGCGGCCTTCAGCAAGATGGACGCAGATGCTGCTGTTGCGATGCACAGCCCCAAAGGCGTGTACGCTACGAACTCTGATGGTAGTTTTCACAAACCGCTGAAGGTTACGTCAGTTGAGCAAATGAAAGAGAACTTTTTAACCTATTCTGGGCTTTGGAAAGTGTACTACCCGGAAGCTATTGCTCTAAGCAAAGACGTAATCTTGACCCGTTATTACCTTGAAGGACTTTCCAAAGCTGGAGCGAGCACAACACCTTACCGTACTCGCGTGACTCATACCTGGGTCAATGAAAATGGTAAATGGCTAACCCGCTCATGGCACTTCTCCCCCGCCACTTACGGTGGTGTTCACGTCACGCAATCGTCTGATTTCAAAAAGCAGTAGGGAGGAGTGGGAAACGGAGCCTGGCATGCATGTGCGACTGCTGGCCTGCCTTATCAGTGGCCCTTCTCGTTACTTCGTTACGGAAAAATCCAATTCACTAACGAAAAAGGTGTCATAGCAGATTTGGCAAGGCCAGCGGCATTCAGAATTGATCTGCACCGACATAAGAGGCGATCACCTTTTTCTCGCCGTCGGCTCCTTTGACTGAATTTCCATGTTCCATCCCGATCACCCCGTTAAATTTGCGGGAGTGGATGTACTTGAAGACATTTCGGTAGTTGATTTCGCCCGTTCCCGGCTCTTTGCGTCCAGGATTATCACCTGCTTGGAAATAGCCAATTTCATCCCAACAGCGTTCAATGTTTGGGATTAGATTGCCTTCCGTAATCTGCTGATGGTAGATGTCGAACAGAATCTTGCAGGCCGGACTGTTGACCGCCTTGCAAATGGAATAGGCCTGAGGAGAACCCTGAAGGAAGACGCCGCCATGATTGGTAAACCAGTTAAGCGGTTCTAGTACCATTACCAAGCCATGGGGTTCCAGCAAGTCGCAGCAACGTCGCAGCAGTTCAATCACGTTTGCTGTTTGATAGCCCATGGCCAAACGATCGCGTCCGCTTTCATCGACGCTGCCGGGAACCACTGTCATCCATTTTGCGTTGACGCGTTTGGCAACCTCGATGCTATCCTTGATGTCTTGTAACACCGAGTCCCAAACGGCGTTATCTTTTTTGACGAATGTCGTCTGACCGATGGATCCATGCGCAACGAAGACCCCCATCTTCATGTTGAGAGTTTCCATCGTTGCCGCAATTTTCTTTTGAAGATCAACCGGCTTCTTTTTCATCTGGTTGTCTTCCCAGGCTGAAAAACCCTGGTCTGCCGCAAATTTCAATTGGTCGATCGGATCTGCACCCCCGAGGTTCTTAAACATGTTGAAGTGGGGAGCGTAATTCAGGTTGAAGGCATGCTTTGGAACTGCCGCGATTCCCGAATCGGAAAATGGACCGAGAAATGCGGCTGATGTGCCGGCGGCAAAAGTTGCATTCAGGAATGTTCGGCGTTTCATGTTTTCTTTCTTTTTTGGGATGGTTGGGTTTTCAGTGACTGGCTCTTGTGATGCGTTAGCCCCAGCAGCCTTTTTGATAACCGGAAGGTCCGGCATGCTCGGGCGACCTTTTTCCCGTGGCTCACACCCACAGGTCCAGTCGAGATAGGAGGACGTATAGGTGTTTTCATTATGCAACGTTTCTTCCACAGTTAGGGCTTGGCACTCGTTTCGTCGCTTTTCCATTTCTTATCGTTTTCGTAGGCACGATTTAATTCCAGCACGGATTCAAAGGCCATCCGTTGCAAATAGGCCTTCTTTTCCTGGGTGAAGACCACGGTTGGCTTTCCGCCATCGGGATCTTTTCCCTCGTTCAATTTGGTCTCGGTAACCGAGTTGAATTCGAGTCCCTCGGGACTCTGTCCTGTAATCGCCGCGTAGAACAGGTTGGCCACCAGAAAGGCACAGGTCTGATTCGGATGGCTGTCGTTGTGGTAGCGAAACACGAGGTCGGTGCCCGGATTATCGGAGTCACCCGTCTGAATATTCTTGATCGCCAAGGGTACAGGAATCACAGCTTTCGGCTGCAAGGCCTTTGCCATCCGCAAGCCCACACCCGTGTCCCGCTTAGCGGACTCCACGTTATACGGTCCGGTCACCGGGGCCTCATTCTGTGTTTCAGGTGACGTCATATAGAGAATCACCTCGGCACCGTGCGTTTTCGTGATCTCGGCGAGTTTCGTGGCGTAGCGTTCATACCCCTGATTTCGCTGTTCCGACACATCACGCCAACTCTGCAGGACCACGTAGTCCCACTCGGTTCCGGGATTGTTCCGAAGCAAGGCTTCGTGATTCTTGATGGCCCGGGTGATGGGCTTGTGGATGTCGGCAAAGGGCACGTTCGTTTTGCCCAGTGCGGCCCAATGTTGATTCCACTCATCTGGATTAGGTGCAGTGTCGGAATTGAGAAATCCCCTCATCGTCGCAATACGCTGAGTGATCGTCTTTTCAGTGAGAGTGCTCTGTTCGATGAAACTCTGGCTGAAGTAGTAGGTCGAATGCTTGAACATATTCTGCCCGCCGTAGATGACACGCTGCACTTGCACATCGGCGGTGGGATCGCCTTCTTCGAGAATTTGCTCCACGAGGCCGGCAATGTCGTGCCGGGCTGTGAAGCTGTTGCCTAGAAAAAGGATATTCAACTCTTTCGCGGAGGATTGGACTGCTGAGGCAACAGCAAGGAACGCTATCGCGATTCTTAAGATCATTGAATTGAATTTCTGAGGACCAAAAAACGTGCTCGCAGGACTTGCCCAAATCTCACTCCCACATTTTTCGAAGTCCATGTGGTCTGGAGCTAATGGGGGCGCATTCCCCAATTGTCACAACAAAAACGCTCATTTGCAATAAAGAGCGATTCACAAGTACCCAAATTTGGGTTGCGCGGATGCGAAAGATAAAACCCTCAGCCACGAAACGAGTCACGACTGAGGATGCTCGGTCAGGCTGAGCTTGATAAGATTCTTGATTGACCTCGGTCCCGTCATTTGTATCACTGGTTTTCGCAGCGGTGTGGCGAATTTGGGCAACTGGCATCCCTGTTTTCTAGATTTGTCTTATCAAGACCCACGAAGTGCAGACGATATTTGCAGGTGCCGATTCCAAGCGTCGTTTTTTTCGCTAGACTGCGAAGATGAATAGGCGACTCACCAAAATCAGTAAGTATTTGACGTACATTCTTCGGCATGAACCACATTCGATTGGCTTGAAACTCGATAAGGAAGGTTTTCTGAACGTCGAAGAGCTTGTCAAAAACGCGAACGCATCGGGTAAGAAGATCACAATCGAGCAGGTAAACCAAGTAGTCACTGAAAACGAACAAGAACTATTCACACTGAGTGGCGACGGACAATGCATTCGCGCGAATTGATTCTGCACCAATGATGAAGCTGCAAACCATTGATATCCCCGATTCGATCAATCGGCTGCCTTATTCAGAAGGTGCAGAGCACCTTATCGATACCGCCAACGATGCGATTGAAGCATTCATGCTGGCTGATAAAACGGTTATCGAGAACTTCGTCACCTGTGACTTCCACCTGCTTGATCAAGCGATTACTTGGATCGAACAGAACCATCTACTTGCCGGTCATCGTTTTTGCGAATTCGGAGCAGGTTTTGGTGTTGGCGCGATGTTGGCCGCGTTACGGGGAATGGAATCGATTGGTATCGAAATTGAATCGCGATTGGTCGAGCAAGCGAATCAGGTCGCCGACGGACTCGGGAACGCAGCCGATTTTTATTGCGGCAGTTTCGTTCCCCGAGGTGTCGAAGGTCTGACCGAAATCGCCGCCGAAGTCGAAAATGTAAGCACCGAAGAAGATGACATTTGCGAATTGATCGGTCGGGAACTCAATGAGTTTGATCTGTTTTTTGCCTTCCCGTGGCCAGGTGAACATGGTTTTTTTGAGGCGGTATTTGACGCATGCGCCGCCAATGGAGCGTTGCTGTTGACTTATCGAGGCCGAGAGGGAATGAATCTCGTTATGAAAGCCTAACTCGCATCCCGATTTTGATTTAACGATGCGAGATTGTACGCGGATCGCAAGACTCACAGGCAATCTCGTGACGCGGGCCCGATCAGGATTTGAACCAGGCTGCCGGACTCCGAGAGTGGCGACTGGATTTGAACTGGCGGTTTGTACGACGATTTGTACGATGAAATCAGTTGGAAGGATCGTTTGTAGAAAGTTACCAGAGCGTTTTCAATATTTCCGCGTTTCAGTACTTCACTATCCGTTTTTCATTGGTTTGACGCGAGTAGAATGAAGTTTACCTGAAAGTACCTCCGGCAACTCATCCTTGGCAGCTAGCCAGAGATGTAAGCGTGGTTGCAGGATTGAAGTTTCGCGTTGAATTGCTTCGGAATTATAGTTACTCGTTCAAATAAGCCCATGTTTCTTCGGAACCTACTCGTGTCAACTTTGCTACTTGTTGCCTTCATGGTTGGCATAGCAGGCGTTGCATCAGCTGATGACGCAAACGACGAATCAAGCTTCCGCACACAATTGGCCCCGTTACTGCGGACCTACTGTTATGACTGCCATGGTTCAGGTAGCGAAATCGAGCTGGAGAAATATCGCACGGCAGCGGAGGTTAAGAAAGAACGAGGGGTGTGGGGACGTGCTATTGCACAGATTCGTTTGGGAACCATGCCTCCCGAAGATGGTGAGCCTCTCGAACCCGAAACACGACAGAAGTTGCTGAGTCTGTTGGACAAGTTGGTCAACTCCGTCGACTGTGTGAATAACCCAAATGCAGGTAAAGTTGCTTTGCGTCGTTTGAATCGGGCGGAATATCGCAACACGATTCGTGACCTGACGGGGGTTGATTATCAGGCTTCCGATGGCTTTCCGGGAGACGACGTTGGGTATGGCTTTGACAACATCGGGGATGTTTTGTCCATGCCTCCACTACTGGTAGAGAAGTATCTTGACGCAGCGGAAACGGTCACGGGTGAGGCAATCTACACACCACCACCTTCGCGCGTGTTCGAATTGGATCAAGAACCTTCGAAATTGATTCATGCTGGTAAGTACAGTGTTAGAAGTGGACGCGTGACGTTGGCGACCCAAGGCACAGTGGCATTGGAGTGTGAAGTGCCTTTCACTGCGACCTATACACTGACGATTGCCGCCAGCGGTGATCAGGGAGGTGATGAGCCAGTCAAAATGAAAATTGACAGTGGTAGGCTTCATACGATCATACCGGTTCCCAAGGAAAAGGTAGAAGACTTTGAATTACAGCTTCGCTTGGTTCGTGGAACACGCAGGGTTGAGATCAGTTTCATCAATGACTATTACGTGCCTAAAAAAGCTGATCGTAATCTTCATGTTCATCACGTTAATCTTCGTGGTGTTGAAAAACGAGCGATTGTGCCAGGTGATTTGGAGCTTCCCGCCAGTCATCGCAAGTTGATTTTTGTAACACCGGGAGGGGATGTTTCGCCAGATCGAGCCAGCGCAGAGGTCTTGGGGCGGTTTGCAAGCCGCGCCTTTCGGCGGCCGGCGACTTCACAGGAAGTCAAACGGTTGACTCAGCTCGCAGCCAAAGTTCGTGCTGAGTCCGGGAGGTTCGAGGAAGGAATTCAGGTTGCGATCCAGGCCGTCTTGGTGTCACCTCATTTTTTGTTCAAGGTGGAGACACCCAAGCAGGTGGATGCCCAAGGGAAGATGCCACTGGTTACACAATATGAGTTGGCAACGCGGATTTCATATTTTTTGTGGAGCAGCATGCCGGACGACGAATTGTTGTTGCTAGCTCATCGTGGTCAACTCCGCGATCCTGCGCGTTTGCTTGACAAAGTCGCTCGCATGTTACGCGATCCGAGAGCCAACCGTTTTGTCAAGAATTTTGCGGGTCAATGGCTTCAATTGCGTAACTTGGATCAGGTGCGACCCGATAGCGAAACCTTTGGTGCGTTCAATGATAAGATTCGTGAGCTGATGCGTCGTGAAACGTTGACGTTTTTTGCCGGAGTTATGCGAGGCAACTTGCCTGTGACGACCTTGTTGGATGGACAGTTCACCTACCTCAACGAAACGTTGGCGCAGTTCTACGGGGTCACGGGCGTCAAAGGACCGAAATTTCGCAAGGTGTCGCTGGTCGGAACGCCGCGCGGTGGGCTCCTTACCCAGGCAAGCATCTTGACGGTGACAAGCGATCCTACTCGCACAAGTCCAGTCAAACGCGGTAAGTGGATCCTCGAGAATCTGCTGAATACACCGCCACCACCTGCTCCTCCTAATGTTCCTGAACTTGAGAAGGCCACGCTGACCGGTACATTGCGTGAACGCATGGAGCAGCATCGATCAAATCCTGCTTGCGCTGCTTGTCACAATATGATGGACCCACTCGGGTTTGCATTGGAGAATTACGATGCCGTTGGGTTGTGGCGGGATCGGGAAGGCGATGAGGCGATTGATGCATCGGGGCAATTGCCTGACGGCACCAAGTTCAAAGGGGTTGGTGAGTTGCGAGAGATGCTGGTTACGCAGCGGAAGGACCAATTCACAAGATGCTTGGCGGAAAAACTTTTGATCTATGCAATTGGTCGTGGCACGGAGTATTACGACAAGTGTGCTATCGATCAGATTGTCTTGGAAGCACAGCAGAACGATTACAAATTTGCCTATTTGATTGCTGGGATCATCAATAGTGATCCTTTTCAGAAACAAGGGTACCGGGAATGAAGACGCCTAGCACACTTTCGCGACGAACGGTTTTACGTGGACTTGGAACAACCGTTGCCCTTCCGGTCTTGGCTGCCATGTCCGAGACGCGTTTGTTGTCTGCAGCGGCGGTCGACATGAAGGTACCTCTTCGAATGGCATTTTTTTATGTGCCCAATGGCATGCATATGCCGGATTGGACACCGGCCCAGGAAGGGACTCGTTTTGACTTGCCACCCACGCTGGCCAAAATCTCTGAGTACAGAAAATCATTCAATGTGCTGTCCGGACTCGCGTTAGATGGTGCAAGAGCACATGGCGATGGTGGTGGCGATCACGCTCGAAGCGTTGCATCATTTCTTACAGGAGCTCATCCACGCAAAACGAATGGTGCGGATATCCAGAATGGTGTTTCTGTGGATCAGGCAGCAGCAAAGCAAATCGGTGATGCCACGCGATTTGCCTCATTGGAGTTAGGATTGGAAGCAAGTGCACAGGCGGGTAATTGCGATAGTGGGTATAGCTGTGCTTATGCATCGAACATGTCGTGGCGGGGGCCGACTAATCCGGTTGCGAAGGAGATCGATCCCGCAGCCGTTTTTGATCGTTTGTTTGGTGGGCAGGCGGAAAAGTCGACACGACGGGCAAGGAGTACTCGTGAAAAATACCGCAAGAGCGTCTTGGATTTTGTGCTTGAGGATGCAAAAGAGCTACACCGCAAGTTGCCTGCGGTTGATCAACGAAAACTGGATGAGTATCTCTACTCGGTTCGCGATGTTGAAAAACGGCTTGTAGGGGCGGATCGCTTGAGACTGTCAGAGGATGGTGTGCCTGATTATCCGCGGCCCAGTGGAGTGCCAAGAGAGTTGGGGCAACATGCGGAACTCATGTTGGATATGGTTGCTTTGGCTATGCAGACTGACAGTACCAGAATTTTGTCATTCATGTTTACCAACGCCGGGTCAAATCGAAGCTACCCTGAGATCGAAGTATCGCAGGGGCATCATTCACTTTCACATCATGGCAAAAGCAAAGAGAAACAGGAAAATATCGCCAAGATAAATCGTTTTCAGATTGAGCGTTTTGGTTATTTGCTAAAGCGGCTCAGCTCGATTTTGGAAAACAACGGCAAGACCTTGTTGGATAATTCAATGCTGGTTTATGGTAGCGGTATTAGCGATGGTGATCGCCACAATCATGATGATCTGCCGATCATTTTGGCTGGCAAGGCCGGTGGTCGTATCAGGACAGGTCGGCACATCCGTTACGAGAATGGGACACCTTTGTGCAACCTGTATCTTTGGATGATGAACCAAATGGGGGCCAGAGCAGATAGCTTTGGTGACAGTACGGGCCGGTTGAAAAACCTTGGATAAGATCAGGCTGAAATCCACATTCAACTGACAAAGGAGTACAGCTGGTCAGTTGAATCATCGACTGCTCGCAGGTTTCTTAGACGTGGTTACCTGATCTGCCGCGGTGGTCTGGCACCACGTTTTGAGGGCTTGGGCGGATGGAGTATTTTCGCCGCTTTGCAGTGTATGCCTACGTGGTGCTTGCAGAGTTGTCAGCCACTGCAACGATCTCGGTCACGTCAGTTGCCAAGTACTTTTTTGCGGCATTTTCGACATCTTCGACGGTGATACTTCGCAAACAGTCGAGTGCATCATCTGTGCTCAGGTATTCTCCACAAGTCAGCCAGCGGCTACCGATTCCAAACAGTCGATTGCTCGGACGTTCCGATTGCATGATAGCACCGGCGGTCGCTTTGCTAAGGGTTTGTTTTAATTCTTCGGGTTTGATGCCTTTGTCGATCGTGCCTTGAATAATGTCGTTCATCAGGCGGCAATTTGACTTTGCATCTTTGGGCGCGCAAACCATGTAGGTAAACCATGCACCTTCATTCATGAATTCATGGGGCCAAAGAGTCGCGACTTCTGCACGTCCTGAGTCAATCAATTCCCAGAATAACCGACTTCCACCTTCGTCGCCCATGATTGAGCCGAGCGCTCGGGCGGCATAGCGATCATCGCTGGTACTGCACGGTCCCGGCGAAATGCCAACCATGTAAGCTTGTTGGGCATCGGGGATCGCAATCCGGCGTTCAAGTGAAATGCCATCGGGTACTGTGTCTGGCGAATCGGTAGCGGGTGTCGCTACTGTCGGTCGCTGTGACCAAGTCTCTGTAAGTTGTTCAACTTGTGCGACTAACGCGTCAAAGTCGATATTTCCACTGGCTGCCAAAACGATATTTTCCGGGCGGTACCGCCTGTGAAAGTAGTCGCGCATTGTCGAGGCTTCCATCGTCTTGATCGACTCAGTCGTACCAAGGATGCGTCTTCCCAGTCCTCGAGGTCCAAAGTGGACTTCCATGGCACGCTCAAATGCACCGAAAGGTGGTTGGTCTTCGTACTTTGCAATTTCCTCGAGGATCACCTGCCGTTCTGTCGCAAATTCATCTGCATCCAGAGTCGGACTTAGCATGTCCGTGAGCAGGTCAATCAAGCGATCCTGAAATTTTGGTAGGACCGTCGCGTAGTAAACCGTTTGTTCCTCGCTGGTGTAAGCATTGCTCTGGCCACCCAGTTCATCGAGTTCACGATTGACATCCGCTGCTGATCGACGTTGGGTTCCCTTGAACATCATGTGCTCAAGAAAGTGGCTCAGTCCCGACTCCCGATCAACTTCATCACGCGAGCCGGCGCGAACAAAGTATCCGAAGGCTGCGGAGTAACCGCGTCCATCGATTTCTGCGGCGACACGCAGTCCATTGGAGAGAGTAGTTTCGCGAAACTCGGGCATCTTTAAACTGCAGTGGATTCGGAGGATTCGGGAATCGTCAGCGGATTGGGGCCGAGTGTTACGATTCGATAGTCTTTGGGGGGATTGGCTGACCAGTAATCGCGGATGTCGTCCAGTGTCAGCGACTCAATGAGGTTCTCAAGTTCAACCGTCGTCATGGGGCGACCTAGCTGATAGAAGTCGGAAGCCATCGAAGAGGCTCGTGAAGCGCTTGATTCCTGCTCCATGATCAAGCCACTTTCGATGCGGACTTTCCAACGCTCCAGCTCACTGGATTCAAGGTCATCCAGCAAATTTTCGATCTCGTGGAGTGTGACGTCCAATGTTTCTTGAGCACGTTCTGGTGTTGTGCCTGCGTAGCCAAAGACGCCCCCGCCATTTTTCAGGGAATGGCAACTGGCAGTGACGGTGTAACACAGGCCGCGTTTCTCACGAACGCGATCAAAAAGTCGACTGCTCATGCCATCGCTCAGAATGCCCATCCCTGCCCGGAGCTTGAAGTATTCAGAATGGCTGTAGGGAACTGCGTCAAAAGCAAAGCCAATATGGGTTTGGCTGGATGCTGATTCGAAATGTTCGTATTTGCAAACTCCCGCGGGGCTCGGCAGGTCTTCGAGATTGCCAGTACGCCAGTCTCCAAAGGCTGCTTCGGCCCATTCGATCACCTGTGCAGCGTCTACCTTGCCAGCGACTGAGAGAATGCCGCCAGTTGCGTGGTAATTGTTTTGATAAAAATCCCGGACGTCTTCCTGCGTGATGTCTTGGATTCCGGTTTCTGTGCCATAGTTGGAACGACCTAAGCGTTCGCCATAGTGCAGTTCACGCAAGCGACGCATGACCCGATGGGTAGGTTCGTCTTCCATGGCACGTAATTCCTGAACTGCCATCATGCGGGCATCATCCAATTGTTCCTGTGGAAGATGCGGGTTGCGTGCGATGTCGGCATAAATCGAAATCGCGGCCTCCAGCGACTCGCTTGGCATTGCAGCACCGAATGAGACAAATGCGGTGCTGACCCCCGAGTTGCGATCGATGCCAAGGTTGTCTTGAGCAGCAACCAGGTCTCGGCTGCTGTATTGACCTGCACCTCGCTGGATCATTTCGCAAACCATGCCGCTTAATCCACCAAGATGACTTGGCTCCCGGTGCACACCTGCGTGCAGGTTCAACGATAGTGCCGCTGTCCGCAGCCATGGCATGGGTTGAATAAGAACCGTCAATCCGTTGGAGAGTGAGTGGCACTTGATAGAGGACGCAGTGGTTGGGGTATTCAGAGCAGGCTCCACTCTCGGTGTGAATCAAAATCGCGTGTTTAATCTGAGGTGCAGATCGGGTAGCAGCTTAGCAACAAACGTGGAGATCTGTGCTTAGGCCAACTCGCCAATAGTGACGACGTCCACCGTTTCCACGCGGCCGACCAGCGTGTGGCTACTGCAATCATCAACATGGATTTTCATGAACTGTCCTGCTTGCCGCCGATTGCCATCAAAGACCACGATGCGGTCGCAGTGGGTACGACCGGTCATTTGAACGACAGCCCCCTCAGGTGACTTAAGGCCTTTTTTGCTGGGCCCTTCTACGAGCACGTCGACGGTGTGCCCGATCAGCTTCTGATTGTCTTCCTTGGCGATCGCATCCTGAACCGCCAACAGTTCATTATTACGCCGGATTTTGACGTCTCTGGGAATGTCGTCGGGCAGGCGATCCGCAGCCTTGGTCCCAGGTCTCTCACTGTATTGAAAGATGAAACTGTTTTTGAACCGGCACCGCTCTACCAGCTTGATGGTCTTCTGAAAGTCTTCCTCGGTTTCACCGCTGAAGCCGACAATGAAGTCGCTGCTGATCGCTGCTTCGGGAAGAATCCTTTCGATCCTTTCAAACATTTCCATATAGTCTGAAACTGTGTATCCGCGTTTCATCCTTTTCAGGACCACATCCGAGCCGCTTTGTGCCGGAACGTGAAGGTATGGCGATACCTTGGGCAAGTCGCGTATGGTGCACAGCAAGCGTTCGGTCATGTCCTTGGGATAGTTGGTCACAAACTTGATACGTTCGAGCCCCTCAATGGGTTGCAGTTGCTCGAGTAAATCAGACATGTCCGTGGTCGTTCCGTCTTCGTTCTTGTATTTGTAGCTGTTGACGGTTTGTCCCAGTAGCGTGATTTCACGGCAGCCTTGTTCCGCAAGAACCTGAGCTTCTGAAACAATTTGTTGGGGCGACCTGCCCTGCTCAGGACCGCGTGTGTTCGGGACAACGCAATAGGTACAGAATTTGTCACAGCCGATCTGGATGCGCAGATAAGCCTGAAAAGGCGTCGGACGCATGGAAGGATCACGAAGTGGATCAAACGTTTCGTGACTGCGGGCGATCACCGACTGAGATCCCTCGTTGCGTTTCAGCGAGACGGCCATCTGGCGGCCTTCACCCGCTCGAACTTTTTCGATCAAGTCGGGCACGCGATGCAATTGACCCGGGCCAATCACCATATCGACATAAGGTGCCCGCTTGAAAACGATCTCCTGATCTTTCTGTGCCATGCAGCCCATGACACCGATCAACTTGTCGGGTTGTTGCTCTTTCGTCTGTCTGATCTTGCCGAGTGCACTGTAGATTTTTTCTTCAGCGTGCTCACGAACACTGCAGGTGTTGTAAAAAATGCAGTCCGCTTCCTTGGGAGTATCGACTACGGTGTAGCCGTGTCGTTTCAGGTCAGCGATGACCATCTCGCTGTCCAGAACATTCATCTGGCAACCGACAGTCTTGATGTAAACGCGTTTGTTCATCTGTTCCATGTTCAGGCAATTGATGCAGGGCTCGTCCAACTTTACGGTAGACAGGGCTTAGGTGCTGTAGGTCGCGTCTCGATCAATCTGACGTGTCACCATCAGGGGGCGGGGAATCGCCTACTCGTGGGGGGTTAGGAGTCTTTCTGTCAACGAACTCACGGAGACTATCAGTAAGATTCGTGCGACGCCGATTCATCAAACTCAACAGCAGGATCGCAGCGATCAACACGCTGCCAAGCCAGAGCAGTACGCTGGGGGAGAAGATCGATTCGGTCAAGTTCGCTGACATACGGATAGGATACCCGCTGACATGGCTACTGGGGTAGGCTTGTTCTTTAAACAACAGCGTTGAGATGCGGAATCTGGGGCATTTCGTGC
>DOPG01000205.1:18482-18656 GCA_003513555.1 Rhodopirellula sp.
CATCCTCGGGCATCCTCGGGCAGCCTCGGGCAGCAGTGCCCGGCAAGTCAGGGCAGGAGTCTCAGGCCAAGGGGATTCCCAACTGATTATGCCCAATCCGGTACCCTGCTGATTTTGCCGATCAGGCTGCACCGCGGTGTCCGTACGGCGTTATCCGTGCAGTCGGGGTTATCC
>DOPG01000205.1:18871-22620 GCA_003513555.1 Rhodopirellula sp.
GTCGGGGTTATCCGTGCAGTCGGGGCGATCGCTCTCGGAGTACTCAGTGCTGTACCCTTTGTGCTTCTTTCAGGGCTTCGCTTGAGAGGTTGGCACTGAGGTGTCGCTACTGATGCTTGGCGGCAGTATTGCTGCAGGTGCCTCAATGGTGGAGGCGGCGTTCGGAGTCAGGGTATCGACACGCTGTTGACCGGGAACAACCACGCCACAACTGACTACGAATTGAATCGCTTCATCCACGGTTAAATTAAGATCAATTGCCTCACTCTTCTTGACGGTTACGGTGAAACCTGTCATCGGCATTGGGCTGGTGGGCATCAAAACACTCAGCATCTGCTCACCTGTCGCCTCTGCGATTTCTCGCATACTGTCTCCCGTTACAAAACCAAGAGACCATATACCTTCTCTCGGGTATTGAATGGCAACAACACGGTTGAATTCGATCTCTCGTTCGCTGAAAGCGAAATCAGTGACCTGTTTGACACTACCGTAGACCTTGTTGACAACGGGAATACTCAAGATCGCATGATCAAAGCCTTTGACGAACCATCTGCCCATTCCAAGTGTGAACAGACGCCCCAAAAAGTACAGAACGATGGTGAACACACAGATAAAGACTGGGACAACTTGCCAGCGGGGCATGTACTTCAGTTGAACATAGCGATCCCAGTATGCCTTGGCACTTGTCGGCGGCGGTGAGTAGTCGCTCTTGTCGTCGACTAACTTCTTGACGTAGTCTGGCAAATAGCGGCGACCTGTCGGTCCAAGCACATATTCGGTGCCTTGGTACAAAAAGCCATCACTTTTGCCAGTGCTGTTCGCGATCGCGCCCTCTGGAAGATCGCTAAATGTTTTGTCTGGAATGCTCCAAACGATGGCGTGCTGTACACCGGATTCTATTGGACGAAGCACGTAGTTTTCGATTGTGTTCCAAGCCCAGATCAGGACAACGATCGTCAGCAGCGGTGGTAGGACGATTCCAAGCCCGCGGAGGATCGCACGTCGCGAACCGCCAACGCGTGTTGTGGTGTTCTTGGCCTTGTTGCTATTCGATTCCATCGTGTTTTCGTTATGCGTTAGGTCGCGACCAGCTTGCTTTGATTCCGGTGAGCTGATCTGGCGAGATCAGCCGCTACGAGCTTAGGCAGTATTGATCATGGCGGTTACAGATCAGTGGATTGAGGTAAAGGTGCGTTTGCTCAAAAATTTCGTCGTTGGAATGTGCTCACTTGTTCCAATGAACCAGCACGTTCAGAAAATACCCGTTTCGATCGTACAAGAACCTTTCCCTGAGTCATTATCGGATGCTGTCCATCAGGACCTTAACGCTCGGGCGACTACCGCCAAACAGACCCCCCGAGCACCAGATGCCAACAGAACGCGTGACACCTCGTTCGCCGTCGCTCCAGTCGTCATGACATCATCTACCACTAGGATGCGATTTGTCTTGAGCCCTGACCGCCTCCCCCAAGCATAGCTTTTTTTGAAACAAAACGCATCGCTTACATTTCTATTCCGGGCTTGATCCCCCAACCACGCTTGTTTGCTGATTCTCCGAGTGATTTTCAGTGGTTGGCGGCAGGGGACCCCAAGAGTCTTGCCCACCTCCTCTGCGATGACTTGATTTCCATTACCACCGCGTGCGAATTGTCGTGTGAAGTGCGAAGGAACATAGGTCACTAGGTCGAATTTAGACGGTAATTCCTGAATCTCAAGAACTCTCGCCCCCAAACGCCTGCCCAAAGTCGCGGCAAGAGCAGTGTGATTTGCGTGTTTCGCCGCCAAAACAGCCTCTCGGACTCGATCTTGGTAGAGCCACAGGGGGAAAACTGCCTCGAATTTAAATTTTTGGTCGTAACAATGGGGACACTTGCCCGGATTGCCACTAACAGGTTCGGACTTAGGAATGTCTGGACTGCTGTGTGAATCCCAAACGAGTGGGTGAGGCTCGTCGCTTCGGCTTGTTTCAGTGGTTTTTGCAGGTGCTCCGCCATCCTTCTCGGGGTTTTGCGGGGCGTCAAGGCTTTGCGATCTTGGATTTTCGGTCACTCTCCGTGTTGGGGCTTGGGGCACACCGCAACGGCGGCATGCTGCAAGCGTCAGTTCTTCACTTTCGGAGAGTTCTGCTAAGCAGCAAATGCAAAAATCGGCTGCGACGCTCTCACTGGCCGGTGGCTGTTGGTTACACAGCGGACAAGATGGGGGCCAAATGAGGTCCGCTGTGGCAGCAAGGCTTGCCGATGCTCGCCGCTTTAGGGCTGTCAATCCGACATGTTGGACCACTGAAATCTCCTTGCCAAAGATTTTTCTGATTTTTCGCCGAACCTAACTCAGGCAGGTGCGTCTTTCCAACCGATGCCTTCACTCGGTTTTTTGGGCTACGCGTTGCCGTGGTTTCACTGGCCTTAACGATCTCCTTGGTATACTCTTGGGATCGGGAGGAGGTGGTGAATCTTTTGATTCCTCACCGAAATCATAATTTTTCTGTACCCGCTCCTGCACCGTCGAGGTGCCTCTGGAGGTTCACATGCGTTTAGAACAAGTCATTACCGCCGTAACTCGCCCTGTGGTTGTTGCCACTGTCCGTGAGATCAAGGTCGTTGTGTCGTTCGTACGCGATCTGACCCTCCATCTATGTCAGGAGCGGAAATCTCTAGGGATGCCCGCGTATGCCAGCGGCTTGTTTATGACGCCCATGAACGACATGGGCAGGCAACGCGGCAGATTGTGTTTTGAGCCCATGTGGGCGGACACGGCCTGTGCGATGGGAACAAGAAACGCCTGATTGGCGAATCTCCTGTTCCGCGTTCATCGTTGGTTGCCGTTTGGCTAACTGAAGAAGGTTTGTGTGCGTGGTGTCGAACGACACCAGGACTCAGACCTTGCATCGGTTGCGATACGAGCAATTCCAACTCAGGCAACCCGCCTATTGTCAAAGATCGGACCTCGATGTTTGCGGTAGGGGTTGTCACCCATTTGTCATTTTGTCTGTGTCGTTTGTCAAAGATTTCGACGCGGTCAATGACAAGTTTCAAGAGACAGAACAACCACGTATTCAACTACGTGCAACAGACCTATTGAACGCTCCTGTATCGGGAGCGGAAATTCCGGCGTCCGGCTTATCGCGGCAACGCGTTGAAACACGTCGGTATCGGAGGAACCGAAAATGAAACTAGCAGAAGCGATATCATCCCCAACTCAAGCAAACACTATCGCCGAACTCGTGCTGGCAGCTCAGGCCGGTGACCGAGAGGCATTTGGTGAGTTGTTTGAACGCTACCGGCCGGCGATTGTCGCTTTGGCGATGCGGCGGGTTCGTAATGCTGATGAGGCAGAAGAGTTGACGCAGGATGTATTTGTCCAAGCGATGCAAAAGCTTCAGCAGCTTCGTGTGCCTGATGCATTCGGTGGGTGGTTACGTCAGATCGTGCACCGAATGGCAATCAATCGTTTGACCCGTCGGCGTGCGGCACTTGCTTGCGACCCCGAGACTCTCGAGGCAACTTGTTTTTCGATTGGCTCACCGGAGGATATTGCTGAGGGCCGTGAACAGGCTGCAGTGATCAGGAATAGCATTGATCGACTCGGCTCACTTGATCAGCAGACGCTGAAAGCGTTCTATCTACAAAGCAAGTCACTGATTGAGATGAGTGATCAGTTTGAGGCCCCGGTGGGAACTATCAAGCGTCGACTTCATGTCGCGAGAAAACGGCTTGCCAAGGAAATGGATGTGATGCAGGCGGTGTGAA
>DOPG01000205.1:22797-38069 GCA_003513555.1 Rhodopirellula sp.
AACGGCTTGCCAAGGAAAGGGATGTGATGCAGGCGGTGTGAACGTTGGCACACGCCGATACTCTGTTTTGATTGCATTCAAAAAGAACCAGCCTGCAAAACGGTTTGTTGCAGGCTGGTTCAATGAGTTTGTATTCGTCAGTTCTGACTATTTTTTCGAGAGCGACCAATCGCGTCGCTGTCTACTGCTGGGGATGCCCATCCTCTTGCGATATTTTGTCACGGTTCGCCGCGCGACCGCCATGCCGGTCTTCTTTAGTTCTTCCACAAGCTTTTCGTCGCTATAGGGATCGCTCTTATCTTCTTTGTCGATCAATTCCTGCAGTTTCAAACGAATGGTGTCCCAGGCAACGTCTTCGCCGTCGTCGGTTTGGGTTCCGCCCACGAAGAAGCGTTTCAGTGGCAGGATACCACGTGGTGTTTGGATCCATTTGTCGTCAACTGCGCGGCTGACGGTGGTCACATGCACACCGACTTTGTCAGCGATCTGCTGCATTTTCAGCGGTTCAATGGCTTCTGGCCCTTCGTCAAGAAAACGCCTTTGGTGTTCCACAATGGCCTGAGCAACCTTAGTGAGAGTGCTACGCCTTTGCTCGATGGAATCGATCAGCCATTGGGCACTATTGATTTTCCCCTTGATGAACTCACGTTCCGCAGGTGTGCTTGACGGATCCTGTAGCCGTTTTCGGTAGTACTCACTGATGAAGAGTGTTGGGACACGATCGTCATCCAGTTTGACTCGATAGTCTCCACTGTCATCCTGCCCGAGGATAATGTCGGGGGTGACGTTCGGCACGTAGGTTTCCATAAACATCGCCCCTGGTTTCGGATTCAAAACGTGCAACTCATCACGCACGGTTTGAATCAGGTCGATGCTGTAGCCGGTTTTTTTGGCGATTTGTGGTAGGCGATTTTCGGCTAGATCTTCCAAATGGGATTCGATCAGTGTTCGCATTTCATCGTGATGCGAAAAGGATCCTTTGATTTGCCTCAGAAGGCATTCGCTCAGGCTGCGAGCTGCAATTCCCGGGGGTTCAAGCGATTGGACCACGGCGAGCGCCTGCTCGGCCAGTTCCAAATCTTCTGGTTTGTGACCTGCGGGCAACAGGTCAGCGAGCGGTGTACGCAGGTAACCACCATCACGAGCATCCAGTGTGCTAATAATCCGCTCGGCGATTTGTTCGATTCTGTCATCAATGTCCATTTCGGACAATTGGTGCAGTAGAAAGTCATTCAGTGACTCGGGGCGTGAAACGGCGTTAGCCATCAAGTCATGCCGTCGATCGGCATCTTCCTGCATCCGGTTAGCAGAGCGGCGGAATGACTCATCAAAGGTGTTCGGCAGCTCCGACACCATGTTCTGTAAACGCTCGAAGTCTTCCTTGTTGTCATGGTCGTTGTCCACGACCAGTTCTTTTTCGTTTTCGCTGCGGGTGTCTTTCGTAGGGGCTTCTGCATTGGCTTCATCGGGAGCCAATGGGTCTACTTCCTGTTGTTCCAGCAGCGGATTCTCATTCATCTCCTGTTCGATGCGTTCCTGCAAAGCAAGCGCGTGTAGTTGCAGAATCTCCATCGACTGGATCATCCGCGGGGCCAGCTTTTGGGTTTGCAATTGTCGGGCCTGTAGGCCCATCGACATCCGCATGACAGGTTCTCACGACAGGGAAATCCATTCTTGCCACGTTGGCATGAGCCCCATCATAGCTACCTTTCCCTAGGACTACGCAAGTCCCGTTCCAATTATAACTTTTGTCTTCCTGATAAAGCGTCGGCAATCATCTCACGATTGGCATATTCCAACACACTTCCTGCCGTGATCCCACGAGCTAAACGGGTGATTTCCACTGGGAATTCGCTTAAAAGGTTGCTGACGTACAGTGAGGTCCCATCGCCTTCAACGGTGGGATTCGTCGCCATAATAATTTCTACAAAATTTCCTTTTCTGACTCGGTCGACCAGGGCGTCAATGGTTAGTTGGTCTGGGCCAATGCCGTCCAAGGGGGCGATCCGCCCTAGAAGCACATGGTAAACGCCCTTGAAAATCCCGGCCTGCTCAAGACTCATCAGATCCCTTGGTTGCTCCACGACACAGAGCCGTGTGGTATCGCGAGTGTTATCACCACAGATCACACACGATTCACTTTCCGACAAATTGAAGCATTGTTCGCAATATCTGACATCCTGTCGGACTCGACGAATTGACTCCGCCAATGCGAGCGCTTCTGTTTCGCTGACTCTCAGTAAGTGAAAAGCCAAACGTTCCGCGCTCTTCCGGCCAATTCCCGGCAATCGCCCAAGTTGGTCGACCAATTCCGAAACGGCACCACCATGGTCACTCATCCGCTCAGCTGCCTCCGGTCAGATTGGTAAGGATGTTATCGATCCCGGGCAGGTTCAGGTCCATGTCGCGAGCCATTTGGCTCATCGCCTCAGCGTAAAGTTGCTTTGCAGCAGCGCCAGCGGCGTTGGTTGCATCACGAATCGCATGCTCAAGGTTGTCGCCTGTGAGGTCGCCCTCGATCCTGACTTCTTCGACATGCCCTACTCCGTTCATGGAGATATGAACAGTGCCACATTCTGAGCTTGCACTGACTCGCTCAGACTTCATGCGTTCATTGAGTTCCTGCATTTTCTCTGGCAGTTGCTGCAGGGCCCCTACCATGGATGCAATATTGCCGAGGTTTCCCAGTCCTTTGAACATTTTTGAATTCCTTTTGCGATTGGAACGGTGGTGATTCAGTTAGCTCTGTCAATACGCACAATCTCTGCATTGAAAAGCTCAATGCAGCTTCGGACAAGCTCGTTTGCTTCGATCTCACGCATTCGCTGGATGCGTGAGGGTTTGTTAACAGTCGTCTCAGCTTTCTTGGGTGCCACAACTGCTTCTGCCAAATAGTAGTCAAGGGTAATGGCGCGGCCGGCACGTTGTGACACGGCTTGGACAATCGCATCGCGGTGTTCAGGAAGCTCGCACCTTTTCATTGCCAGGTTACCGTTGGCAGGGAATTGAAGCCGAAGCTGTTGTGTACCCACGGCGACTACTTGGGTGACCATGCGGGCAAATGCCTCGGTCATCGATTCAAGGTCACCAAGCGTTTCCTGCCAGACTCGTTGGGCTTCTGCTTGTGTCCAAGGCCCATTCGAACTCACTACTGTTGTGACGGCAGTTGAGTCTTCGGAGGAATCGGTTTCGCCAACATGGTCACCTTGTCGCGTTTGGTCACTGCTTTGGGTTGCAGCGTTTTGGCTTGTTTCGCGAGCGTGGATTGCCTGCGTTGGACTCGGTAAATCAGTTGCTGCTGACGTGCCGGCCTGCTCTTCCGTACTGCTTCGTGAATCAGAACTGACGCCTGATACCAGAGTATTGTGTGTCGGCTGGTCGCCTGCTTTGTTGCCCTGTTGGCCAGTTGTCTGTGGTCGCGTTTGGTCCGCTGTCAGCTCACTGCTTGCTGTTCTTCTGGGACTTAAGGTTGGTTTTTTTTTTTGACTTGACGTTGGGTCAGCATGATTGGCCGCCGCCGCAAGATCCGAAATGTGCTGAAGATCCGGCAGGTTGCAAATCTGGATCAAGGTTGATTCCAAAAGAACTCGCGAGTAAACGCTGTGTCGTATTCTAACGAGGGTTTGATCGATTAGTCCAACGACAGCAAGTACCGTTTGCAAACCCCAACGGTCTCCCAATTGCTTCAGTTCTGGGTGCAATGATGCCGACGTGTGTCGCAGCAGACTTGGGTCACAATCAACCGTGACCGCCATCAAGTCGCGGAAGTAGCAAAGTAATTGCTCAGCAAGTCGCCCTGCATCGATCCCTGCGTCGATGCTCTCATCAAGAATTCGCATGGCACCGGATGTATCGCGATCTGCCATTGCGGAAGCGAGTGCATGCAGTCGCACGTCATCCGCGGTACCGAGCATGGCATGAACTTGATCAGCCGAAAGTTGGCCGTGACTGAAACTCAGTACCTGCTCGAGTAGCGACTGGCTATCACGCATGGAGCCCGCGGCCCGTCGAGCAAGTAATTCAAGCGCTGCGTCATCAGCTTGGGCGGACTCAGCTGTCACAATTTCCCGCAGGCGATTTACGATCTTGGGGACTTCGACTGGAGCAAAGTCAAAACGCTGACAGCGGCTCAGGACCGTTATCGGCAAGCGTTCAGGATCGGTTGTACAGAAAATGAACTTGGCATGCTCGGGCGGTTCTTCCAATGTTTTTAGCAACGCGTTGAAAGCAGGTGTTGTGAGCATGTGAACTTCGTCAATGATGTAAATCTTGTATCGAGCGCGACTTGGCCGTACGCCAATGTTGGCCCGCAGGCTTCGAATTTCATCAATGCCACGGTTGCTCGCACCATCGATCTCAATCACATCGACGTCTTGGCCTGCGTCAATCGCCAGCGCGACATCACTATCGTTATCAGGCGTGGCGGTTGGCCCTGATTCATTGTTCAGGGCTTTGGCGAAGATTCTGGCGGCGCTGGTTTTGCCAACTCCCCTCGCACCTGTGAAAAGATAGGCATGGCCCACTCGATTCGTCTCGATCGCATTGACTAAGGCGCGACAGACATGCTCCTGTCCAACGAGTTCGTCAAATCCTCGAGGCCGGTATCGTCGGGCGACAACGACATAGTTGCCGTCTTCAGACTTATCGTGAGGATCAGCCATGCGAAGCGGGGGGCGTCAAGGTTTTCAAGGTTGAGTGCTTCCAGTCCAGCGACTTGGAAGGATACTCTTGCCCGGTGGCGGCAACCCTCACACAAAGCTACACCGCTTATGGCTGCTCCAGTTAAGGCCTGACCAGGTTCACGACTCACAGTCGTAAGGGTCGCCACCATCGGACAAGAGAGGCGGTGGTCTGCCCCTGCTTGGGCATCGCAGTACCACCTTCCCCAAATTCTGTCCCCACAATCTTATGTCACAAGCGGGTTATCGAAAACCACCCGCTTACCACATCAAGTGATTATCGCCTGCGTCCGCCGCCACGGCCGCGACCACCACCGCTTTTGGTGTTTTTATGGTTCTCGATGTTGGCATCAACGAGTAATTCGACGGTTTCCAGCCAAGTCGGCACGTTACTGCGTTTTCGACGCGAATCGTCCCCGTCGGAATCATCACGATTGCGACCACCGCGTCCCCGTCTTGGGCGGGCCTCATCGTCATCGTTTCGGTCATTTCGCCGGCTATCTTCATCGCTACGTGAGTTCCCGGAGGATCTCCTGCGTCCGGATTCACGCGTGTCGCTGTTGTCGTCTTGATCACGTGATCTTGAGCCCCGTTTCCCGCGTCTTGGTCCTTCAGTTGCCACCTCATCCTCGTGGTCATCACCAAAAGCAGATTTGCTCAGAAGGGGATCCTTGTCGTTATCTGACTGGGCAGCCGATTCTCTATCTCTACTGTCGTCACGATCCCGTCCTCTACCACGTCCGCGACGCCCGCGACGGCGTGATCGTGATCGTGAGCCTTCTTCGTCATTTTCTTCCTTGTCTTTGTTGGCAGATCGTACTTCCGAGCCAAATTCAGCGCCTTCTTCATCCCGGTTTCTCTGGCTACGTTCAGAGCGTCCTCGCCCCTCATTTCTATCGCGATCCCCGTTTCGGGCTGTATCGCCGGTCTTTTCGGATCTTCTACCACGGCGTCGGCGTGGACCTGAATCCTCATCGGCCTGATTGCTGTCTGATGCTTCCGTGGAAACGTCAGAATCAGCTCGATCCAAGTCCTCCTCGCTTATCCGTTGACGAGTGCCGCGACGGCCTCGTTTTCCACGTCGAGGAGATTCAGTGCTCTCATCAGATCGCTCCTGTGCTTGGCCACGTCGTCTGCCTCGCTCTTCCGGTCCTTCCGAGGATCCCTCGTTGCGCGGTGATGATCTTTCATTGCTTCTGCTGCGGCTATCGTTCTGTTGGTCCCGTTCTTGACGCTCTCGTGGCGACCTGGACCGCGATGAACCTTCGTCTCGTTCCTCGTTGCGATCGCGACGAGACCTGCCCCGCTCACCTCGGCGTGACCGGCTTTTTTCGACTTTGGGCTCACCGAAGGCCGAAGCGGATGCCAATGGATCATTCGCGTTTGTTTCCACTTCCGCAGGAGGCCTGTCATGCACTTCCTCGTGCTGGGGCTCTTCACTGTCAAAGCCCAAACCAGTGGCGAATCCTGCCGACTTCTTTTGTTTGCTTTCCGATGAGCGGCGAGTAGCCGACTTTGGGGCGGATTCCGGCTGTTTCGGTCGCGAGTCGCGACGTGCATCCTGCTTTGGTTCCGGAGATTCATCGATCCCAAGTTCGGATGCCAAATCCGACCAGCCGCCGGTGGCTTCACTGTTAGCAGGATCATCCGACTGCCCATCGGAAGGTTCGCTTGGTGTTACCGTTGAGCCAGCGTCAGTCCGTGATTTTGTGCGAGTCTTGGACGTCTCTGTTGCTTCCGCTTGCGTCGCGGCAATTGATTCGACGGGCGATGTTTCCTCATCTGCAACGCTACTTGCTGTCGCGTTGGAACTGCCGAAGCCGGGTAGGATCTGTGGCGGAATCTTAGCTTTCAACGCGTCCAAAATGCTTCCGGCTTTGCTCGGGGTTGGTGCCGTCGCTGACGCATCGGTCGCCGGAGCATCCGTTGCAGCCGATTCCGCTGCCTTGCTTGGTGTCGCAGCCTCGCTGGATGTCGGCCGTTCTGCAGGCTCGGAAGTGACAGGTCTTGGTTCCTGCTTTTCTTCCGCCGGCGGGTCTGTTGCGCCCGGTGTGTCCAGCAGTTTCGCCAGGATATTCCAGTTGTCTTTCATATTCATAAAAGGTTGTTTATTGCTAATGAGATGATTTGTGATCGAGATGCAGCGTTCGAGGGCCGTGGGGGCTTTTCTCTCGCGCAAACTCGCAGTCTTGAGGGTCGCGATTCACAGGTCTGTATCAGGATGCGTCGGCAACCGTTCTGTCTGATTTTTAGATCGCGAATGTCTGGGGGCCAGCATTTGTAGCGTCTGACGCCTATCGACACGCCTAAGGTATAGCCCGCCAAGATTTTTCTCCCAAGGCCAAGCGAGCTTTTCCAGCCAAAGTATCCAGAGTTTCGCCGCCTTCGTCAGGCTTAAGTGAGGTTTCTTGCCTAATTAAAAGGGATTCTGACAGCTAATCTGTGCCATTTTGGGGGCCGTTTGGGTGAACGGGGCATAATTAGTGACTTTGAGCCGAGAGAATCACGGTTGCGATGGACGTTGCACGGTTTGATCAGTACGCGTCAGTGGGGACAGGGACAGGGTGATTGGTATGGTTGCCGGGGGAAAGGCTTATCTCCGAGGTCCTGTGGTGGCTGGGTTCACCGTCGGCACGTATCCCGGTTTTATGGTTTTGGGCCTCGGTATCTCGATGGGGATGTGTTTCTTCTTCTCGGCGTGCTGTCTCTTGCTAGCATCTTTGTTCCGAAAAAAACGGGTTTCGCCCACGTTTCGAGGGTTTCTGCCTGAGGTTGGATGCAATAGTATTTCTGCCATAGGAGAGGCACTGTTGGCTCAAGCGGCAGGAAGCCTGAGGCTTCGTGATTGGCAAGCAGCGTCTCGAGATGTTTGATTTTTTTAAAAAGGAGTTGAAGGAATGACCCGGATTCCACTGATTCGTGCTGAAGAAGACGCTCGTTTGCGTCGCGAGAGACTTGACTTGAGCATCGCCGAGATGGGTTTGTCGGTTCGAACGACTAACTGTCTTGAAGAGACCGGTATTCTTACCGTGCGTGATCTCCTGAATGCGACACCTCGACGGCTGTTGTCGATCAGCAACTTTGGTGAAAAGACACTGGAAGAAGTTTATGCGGCCCTGGAAGAGCTTGGTTTTTACAGGCCCAGTCGAGAAGCGGTGAGCGTCTGATTCGCCGAGCACAGGCTCGGCGTAGTTGCTTGGCCTTCGTCGCTGTGATTAAGTCGTTCCGCAAAATTGCGTCATGCCGATACAGCCAAGTGTCGGCGTCAACGAAGACGGCGTCAACGAAGATGATGGCTAATGCATCAAACGCGAACGATGTGCTTGCGGCATCACGAGGCTTGCTTGTCGAGTAACATCATCACCTGATGGATATTGAGAGTCGCAACGGCGAGGACTTGCTCTCGGCGTGCTGTACTCGCGTTTTTCGGGTGAGGTAGGCTCAAAGTTATGGGCGAGGCCGATAATTCGCGGAGCAAGATAATTTGTTTTCGGCTGATGTGCGGCGGCGTCAGCATGATAGGAGGTCAATGCAGCATTTGGAGTTTTCGTAACGAACTCGATAATATTTTTGTGCTGACTGAGCCCGTTGAACTTGTAGGCAACAACGCTAAAGCAAAGCAAAGAGCAGAAGCAAAGACATGCCTCGTTTTCCAAAACCATGGAGCAAAAAGCGCGGAAAACGGATATTGGGCCATGCGCTCGCCGGTGAAGCAGGAGAGTTGACGTTTTATGCGGGGCTCTTTTTGATTGGTGTTTTTGGCTTCTCGTTAGTTCTTATCAATGAAGTTGCTCCAGAGAGCGTTTCGCAGGTTCCAACCGATGCTATAAGTACTGGTTTGGGGACTTGGATTTTTGGGATCCTTTCACTCGCATCGATGCTGACTGGCGGCGTGACGCTGCTTTATCGTCTGGCGAGAATTGGGGCCAGCAGCGAGCGGCGCTCAGCAATTGCAAAGATGGCCGGATCCATCGATATGATCGGGCCTCCGAGTGATGACGCTCAGGCCCTGCCGAGTGTACCCAAGGGCAGTGCGATCACGGAAAGCCCGGGTGAGAGGCTGACGTACCGGTTGGCGGCTGAAAAAGCGAAGTCGGGCATTGCCGGTCCAGCGACCTTGGCCTTGCTTTGGAGTTCAGCTTGGTTGGTGTTGCTCGCTGTGGTTGTGTCGGGATTTTGGAATGGTCAGCCGCGGTGGTACTTGGCGGCTCTGCTTGTACCGTTTGCGATGATCAGCGTTTGGTCATTCCGATTCTTCTTAAATCAGTTCCGCCAGTTCGCTGGCATAGGTCCTACAATCGTTGAAATCAGCAGTCACCCTTTGGTGCCCGGTGGCCAGTATGACCTGTTCATCAGCCAGTCCGGAAGGCTCCGTTTGAAGCGTTTGACTGTGCTTTTGACCTGTGAAGAGGAAACCTTCTACCAGCAAGGGACGGATGTTCGCGTGGATCGGCACGAGGCGATTCGGCAAGTTATTTGTAAAGAAAGAAATGTCGCAGTTGACCCACAGGCCCCTTGGGAGCAACAATTACGCATTGACCTGCCCGAGAACGTGATGCATTCCTTTGTAGGAACTCACAATGCAATTCGCTGGAAGGTCGTGGTTTCAGGAGAGTCGCAACCGTGGCCATCGTTCTGCCGAAGTTTTCCCGTCGTCGTTCATCCCCCGGACTTGTCGCTGAAGCGCAGCCCGCAGTGAACGTCACATTGTGTAATGACGACGGGCTTTATCGTGCGGGCGGTGAATTGTCAGCCAAGTGGCGAATCAGCCGCGTGCCTCTTGATGAAGTTCAAAGTGTCGAAGTATCGGTCTTGTGGCACACCGAAGGCAAAGGCGATGAAGACCTTCATGTGCATCATTTCCAGCGGTTCGCTGAGCACCAACTGCGACGCGCTGGGTTAGCTGATCAGCAGGTCCTGCAGTGCGTGCTACCTGCGACCCCTTTGAGCTACCACGGTCGCCTCATTCGTTTGCAGTGGTGTGTGCGCCTTCGTTTGTTTCTTGCCGATGGTCGGGAGATCGTTGCTGAGCAGCCATTTCATTTGGTTTCCAATGAAATGGCCCGTCCCCATTCAGTTTCCAGCGATCGTGCCGCTATGCTCCTGCCAAAGTCAGGCGGGGCTGTTCGAGGGAAAGTATTGGAAAACGTCCCCGCTTCGTGAGGCATTGCTTCAGTAGTGAATGCAGCTCTGCCAAGAAATCCGTTTTCAACGCGGTTCACTCGGCCCGACGCAGTGGCATTTCGATGTCCTACGATCGGACGAGTGGTCGGTCACAACCTCGTGCCTTCTGAGCATAGCCAGGCGGTCGAAACACAGTCGGCTGGTGAAGGTTCCACTGAGTTATTCTCGTTCAAAATCCGCATGTCCAACGAGGATGAGCCTGCTGATACCGCGGATTTTTGTCATCAAATCATACGGCAGCTTAAGTCGGTTAAGTGCGGCTTGATTGTGGGACCGCACGGGAGTGGCAAGACGACTCTGCTCTGCACATTGATGCCGTTTCTTGTTTCAGCCTTCCAGAGCGATGGTCTGGCTCAGGTTAGACGGTTGCAGTTCACGATGCCGCTGGACAAAACGTGGTGGTCGCGTTTTAGGCATGCCCGCGAGTCTGTAAACGCGGCGTTTGATTGTCTGAGTAGTCTGCGGCCTGGAGGCTTGTTGGTCATTGATGGAATTGAGCAATTAAAAAGCATGCACCTGAGGTCCCTGATTCGGAAGTCTAGGAGCCGCCGCGTTTTCTTGCTTGCGACAAGTCACACAGGGGTTGCTGGGCTTAGCATCCTTCATCAAACGGTGGTAGACGTTATGCTCATCCAGTCATTGGCCGATCGTCTGCTCGAGGATGCTTCACCTTCGGTGGTGGAAATCGTTTCCAGAGAGCTGCAGGGCCGAGATCTGAATGCCTGCACAAATGTAAGAGACCTGTGGTTTGATTTGTACGACATCGTGCAAGACGAATTGCTGGTTGATCCGATGAACTCGAAGGATGTAAGCGATGGCGGTTCGATTGTCTGTAGTCATGGTCCATAGCACGCCAGCGACTGCCACTGCTGAGCGTATTGCTCAAGGCGTTGTCGGAGAGTTGATCGGCTTAAGTGGCATCGACCTGATCCTCGTCGCACCTTTGGATAGTTTGAGTGAAACCTCCACTGATCGGCTGACGCTATCCTCGCTGGACGGCGATATCGCCGTTCTTGACTGGAGGCAGCCAGAAGTCACGCATGCATCACTCAAACGCATTGGAATCGAAGGATTAAGAACGCGGCATGCAGCTGATCCGGAAGTTGCTGCCGACGCGGTGAAGCCTGATGCGCAGCCACCACGCAAACTTTACCTTTTCAATCTGATGGAATTTACGAGCCCTGAGAGGGTTATCTCGTCCCTCACTAAGTTGAATCAGGCCAGAGCCGTTCGGACTTTTTCTCTCGCTCCGATCATCAAGCGGCCTGAGGCGGACGATTCCGCGCAGGCCGGAAGTCCGAGGCCGGTATCAGAGGCAGTGAGTGGGATGGCGTCGATCACAGACGCAGCAGAAAACGCTCGCATGAAAGCTGCGGCTGAGGATGTTAGCTTGCCACTGCAGGTTCCCTCTAGATCACCCAAGCAAAAGCAGGCTGCTTCTTTCACACAGCGTGCTTCAGAGGGTTCCCCGCTGTCTGACCCAGATGACCAAGATTTGGACGCGTTGATTGACCAGCTAGATCAGTTGGATCCGTGAGCGTTCGAGTGCACCGTTCCTTATAGGCTGGATGTGATAGGCTGGATGTGCCCCATCTGCTGGGCGGTTGGTTGGCAGCGCATTCCGGCGGGCTTTACCTAACCAGTCTCTTCCTCATGAAGTGCTCGTTGCGAATGGCAGACCGTGTTGGCGAGACAAGGTAATTGGAAAGCCCCTGTTGTAGAAAAACTCCTGTTGTGACTAATGCGTGGATTATTCAGGGAATGACAGGAATGGCGATGGATACCCGTGAGAGAGCAGCAGAACCGTTCTTGGATTCCTCTGCATTCCCACGATTAGATGCTAGACTACATCTGACGCGGTCGTGCGAATGTACGCGGACTCTGAGTGCGTGAATTTTTCGCTTTGACAGCTTGTACCGAGTGAATTGCAAAGAGTTGGCTCGGGTGATATCCTCTACGAAAGAATCTGGGTTGGAAGCACCGCCCAGCCTCCCCTGAAACTTCGGAATGAATCTGCCATGGCGGCTATTACTACACAAATCAATGGTGAGGTTCTTGTGGTCGGGTTCGCCGATAGCAAGATTCTCGATAGCCAAAGGATCGAGCAGGTGGGCAAAGAATTGCAGGATGCAGTTCCCCAGGCGATCCATAAAAAGTTGCTTTTGAATTTTCGCGGTGTAACCTTCATGTCGTCCGCGATGATCACCAAGTTGGTGATGCTGAACAAAGGCTGCAAAGCGAAGGAAGTCACACTTAAGTTTTGCGAAGTTTCGCCGAACGTACTCGAAGTGTTCAAAATCACCAAGTTGAACAAGCTCTTCGACATTCAGGGTGCAGAAGAGAAAGGGCTCGCCAGCTTCGATAAGAAGAAGTGGTTCGGTTGATTCTTGCCTCTTGATTGGCGGCTAATGCGGGATTCTTTCCCGCGAAAGAATCCCCCAATCTCTGTTGTCAGTGCAGACAGTCAGTTGGTGCGTCTTGCTCTCGTACTAACGGGAGAGGCTGTCAGCAATTCAGTCGAATTTGTTTCGACTGACGGGTAAAACTGCGACGCATTTCGGAGTGCCGTGTTGTCCGATGACAGGAAATTAGCGGTCGAGTTGGTTGAGCTTGAACGTTCACAATTCGGCAACGAATTGCACGATGGAGTGATTCCGCTCCTCTTTGTGGCTTCTTCTACGGTCACTAATCTGCGAGATAAGTTGGCGGTGAGACGTCAGCAGGATTCTCTGCAAGCCAGTGACAGCGAGCTCGCTCCTGTACTTGACCAGCTTTCTCAATGGCTGGAAGAAGCCATGCAGTCTAGTCGCAGGTTAATGACTGAGGTCTACCCGCCAGACTTGGGTCAGCGTGATTGGCGGGCAGCTGTTGTCGAGACACTTGATCGGTTGTTCCCTGACTGGAGCAACCGAGTTGACTGGGAGCTTGATCCTACTGTCAGCCAAGTGAGTAAACCCGTCGCATGCGCTATCTATCGCATTGTATTAGAGGCGGTTCGGAACGCGTGTCAGCATGGGAAGGCGAAAAAGGTGCTTGTCAGCGTGCGGAAGCTGGAGCAAGCAGTTGAAGTTGCGATTTGCGACAATGGCACAGGTTTTGAAGTAAGCCGGGTTCCCGGTGGCCACTTTGGGATACGGGCCATGCATTGTCGAGCGGAATTGATATCTGGCAAGTTGACAATTGAATCGGCAGAAGGTGGACCCACGACGGTGGCCTTGGTTGTCCCGCTAGCTGGCTAAGCGTTTGCTATGGTCGTAGCATGCCTTGTGTTCGCTATCAGAAATGAAGTGATCACTTCGTTTCGGCGGAAACAACTTCCATGTCTTTCAGTGACTTTCCGAGTCTCTTTCGGCCACCGCTCGCCCGGCTTTTCTTGGGTTTCGGCGTTTCTTGCAGCATTGCCGTAAGATTGGGATGCAGTTTTTCAGAATCGTTGGGTGCACCGATTTGCTCAATGGCATCACTCACACCCAGCAAGACGGACTTTCGAACGCCTTCGCGGATCCATTCAAAGAAATTAACGTTCATTTTGCTGCAGGGTTCCTGATCAGTCTTGATCTCAGGGGGCAGGTCAAGTTTCCAGTCCGGCTTCGGGCTGGTATGAGTTGGGGATCTTTATCCGTTTGGATAACAAACCGACCCCTTTGTTGGCTTGTAGTGGGTTTCCACATTCAAGTCCAGATCGATCAAGCATTGTGAGTATCCGGGGCTCAAACACACATATGTGGCTGGAAAAGCGGGTGTCCGGGCGTGCCCCATTCTGCATCTCAGTCATCGTTGCGGCGTAGACGACGTTTTTTCATCATCTTTTATCGATTCATCCCGTAATTTGCACGGCCGGTGGATCAGCCCACTCGATTTCACCAAGGCAGCTGATTGCAACCTCGTCTTGCCGCTTCCCGTTTCGAATTAGGACAGCGTGGGGGAACCAGGGCTCGCTACTTAGCGTTGTCATCTCTTGAGTGCCGGCTACAAATAGGCCTGTTCCGCAGGCATCGGCGTCGGCCGCTGAGTCTGTGATTACCGTCAGTGATGCAAGGTCTCCGGCAGGAAAGCCTGTTCTAGGGTCGATCACATGACCGTATCGCTTGCCGCGGTGATGAAAGAATTGTTTGCCAGAGCCACTGGTGGCGAGAGCCTGATTTCGCAGTCGCACTCCAGCGAGTCTTCGTTTGGGTTTGGTGGGATGGGCAATCCCTATTGCCCATCCCAAGCTGCTGTTGGCTATTTGGTCACCTGCTGCCAAAACGCTGCTGCTTCCTCCATGCAGCAGAAAATCGCTTAGTCCCCCGCGACGCAGTTCGTCGGCGATTTGGTCGAGGGCGTCGCCCTTACCGATTCCGCCCAAGTTGATTGACATTTCGGGCACGTCAAATTGAACCGTCCGATGTGCTCGATTTAGCTGCAGGTGACGGTAGCCTACTCTCGCTAACGCGGCTTCGACCTCATCAGCGGACGGTTTTCGGCCACTTCGTTCGGTGAATCCCCAAGCTTTCACGAGTGGGCCTGCCGTGATGTCAAAAGCACCTTGAGTTCGCTGGCTCCATTGCAGTGCCCGTTCGATGAGTTCAAAGGTGGACTTTGAAGCGGACACAGGCCTTTGGCTTGCAAGCCGGTTGATTTTAGAGACCTCACTGCCATCATTGTAAATGGTCAGGCTTTGCTCAATTTGATCCAGCTTTTCCAGAGTCGTGACAGCTAATTCGACCGCATCCAAGCTTTGGGGTGGCAGTAGAATCGCAAATTCTGTTGCCATTGCTTTGCGGGTTACCTCTGTGAGTATGGCTGATTCAGGTCGCGGCTTACCTGGCAGAGTGGTTTTGCGGCGATCGCCAGCTTCGTTAGCCGGGACAAGCTGATTGCTTGGGGTGGGCGGATCATGGCTGCGGTTGCTGCCACCTTCTGTATTCTGTGATGTTTTACTCAATGACTCGACTCCGATGGCAGCAGTGTACACCCTTTGGAAATTTGATGGCGTGAACGTGTTCACCTGTCGATGTGTCCATTTTTTCTGGAGGGCAATTTCTGATTGTCGGGACGATTTCAGATCCTCGCGGTCAGATATGCGAAAAAACCCGTGAAAATCGCTTAATATGGAAGTTTCAGGGAGGCGATAAACAGAGGGTTGCGTGAACTGCGAGTTTGCAGCACAATCACGCCCGTTGAGTGTGTAACACGATCGCTTTCGAGGCGATGGTTTGCTCGTTCAACCTAACCGATGCAAGGAGCGGTGGCTGAGTGGTCGAAAGCGCCGGTTTGCTAAATCGGTGAGCCGGGCAACCGGCTCCGCAGGTTCAAATCCTGTCCGCTCCGTTTGAATTCCGCGCTGTCGTTGTTTTGGCACGATGGTGTCGGTTCAAAGGGAGGTGGTTTTACATCTTCCCGAGGGTGTAGCTCAGTCGGTAGAGC
>DOPG01000052.1 GCA_003513555.1 Rhodopirellula sp.
CCTCGTTGTTTCCGATGCATACAACGAATTTGCCGACGCATCATTGACGGAGATCGCAGCCTTGAGCGGTAAGCTGGATCGAAGTTGGGTCATTGCCACGCTCCTGGACCCTGCTGTGACTCGGCATCGCCGCCGGCTTTGTTGGACTTTTTTAAGCCAATGCGGGAAGGCTTCGGATGCAAACCTATTTCACGAAGTGTGCCGCAAAAGCAAAGATGATCCGACATTTGAAGTTGGGATGGATGCTGCGATTTCCTGCTTCATCACACTCGGTGGCGAGCAAGCCTTGGCTCGTGTTGAACGCGACTACTTGGCGAATCCCGAAGCTGACTATCTAGATTCATTTGCGGCGATTAATGCGATAAGGGTACAGGGAACCGACCTGAAAATCATTTCCCGTGAACGTCTGGCCCAATCGTTGAGGCATGTGTTGAGTCGTCCATCCTTGGCTGATCTTGTTATTCCCGATTTGGCACGCTGGGAAGACTGGGGTGCGATGGACACGATCGTGCAATTGTTTGGGCGTCTAACCGAAGAGCATCGCTTGGTAAAGCAGGCGACTGTTCTCTACTTGAAACGCTGTCCTTTGCCGGCTGCTGCGAAAGCACTTGAGAGGTTTAGAACGAGCGACCCGGACGCTGTAAGGTCTGCCGAGTCATCAATGCTATTTTATCCGGGGCTGGCAACGGTTCCCGTCCCACCACCCACAGACGAATCAGGGGCTTCAGACCAAGAAGCGGTGGGCATTCCACGAATCACTGAACTGCCATCGTCAGGGGCCGGCAAGGTTGATTCCAAATGATGTGGTTTGCCAAGCGAATCTACTGAATGCCTTCGCAATACCCCTGCCTCAGTAACATCGATCGGTCATGAAGCAGTGGCTCCACCATCTCTTTACTTTGCTCTTGAAATGAGTGCTTCTCGGTTGCGATCTAGCGCTGCTGTGCAAGAAACATTACCCCAGAGAACCTATCGCTAATCTGAGGGGAAGCTCAGTTGCACAATGCAGTGATTCCTCCCGCGTGGTGGAGAAGTTGAGCCACCTCACTGTGGGGAGGCAGTGATGCATCACCTGCTTGTTCAATGCTTGAAAGGTGGATCAACACGCCAGGTGTTCTTTCGTCTAGGCACTTCGCGCCAACGGACAACGTCGATTGTTGAGGTCGCATCACGCATCGGGTGAACTGCTACTACGTGAAATGGAGTCTTCCATCAGTCCAGTTTGCGTGGCCGTTCACATCCATCAGGTTTCTCCTGATGGATGTTCGTACGCACACGGCACGAGCGTAATCCCGAAAAAGTGCGGCGTAGGTCGCCGCGACTTGATTCGATTGTTTTGCGGCTCAATCAAACAGAAACGCTTTTTCGAGCAATCTGTCTAACTTACCACTGAGATCGGTCCGTGGTCATCACAGTGATCACCGTGCGGGTGATGCAGATGTCCATCGACCAAGTAATCGATGTGATCGCCGTGGGGAACCGGTTCGTGGCCGCAGCCCGGGCCATGGACATGATTGGAGTCATGGCAACCGCATTGATGTGCTGGTGTGCAGGCATCCGGATTGGTTTCGCTCACTTCGATTTTGTGCTCAACCACTGACCCGTCCTCAGCCATATGATGTAAGTGACCGTCGTGCAGGTAATCAACGTGTCCATCGTGTTCAATGCCAGTGTGTTCACAGTCAGGGCCGTGCTGGTGATCATGGTTTTCGTGTGTATGACTCATCGTATTCTCCGTGATGAAGGGGGGGGAAATGTCTAGCTTCGTATTTTGAATTTGGGTCAGGAATCTTCCATCGCGTGCATGACCCCGTTGGTCACTAGTCGCGAGATATGTCCATCAGCCAAGCTATAAAAGACGTGCTTGCCCTCTCGTCGAGACCCGACAATCCGTTCACTCTTGAGGATCCTCAAACGCTGCGAGATGGCTGGCAACGGTTCACCGAGGACGTTGGCAAGTTCGGAAACACAGCACTCTCGTGCCTCCAGCATGATTAGCAGTCTCAGTCTTTGAGGATCTCCTAGGGCGCGAAAGATCGCCGCAGCACGCTGGCAAGTGGCCTCGTTTACGTCGGCTGGTTGATGTTGGTGATCGCCGGTGCTGCAAGACGGTTCGTCTTCGTCGCTCGGCCGGTCTGATGTTATGTCTTGCTTTTTCATAGTTATATAGTTGCAGTGTTGTGCAATTGTATGACCTAAGGCTGTTGTGTCAAGGTGAACTGGCTTTTTTTCAAGAAATGGAGCATCGCGCATTCTGCCCCAGCCATGGCTGGGATCCAGATTGCTGAGTCGAGGAGCGACTGCAACTGGGGGGCGGCAGGGCAGTCGCGTGGGCAGTGCGCGCTATGCCGTTTTCATTACCAGTCTTGCAAGTCTGGTAATTGGTTTCCGGGCGATGGTGGGTCCAATTCTAGGGCTGCCTTCAGGCCATCGCAGCATGGTACGTGTAGATCACGCCGACCATCAAAATGACCACCGCACGAATATGAGCCCATGGCAACCTGGCAAGCCGTCCTTTCTGCTTGAATAGGCGGTCGCCGAACTTCTGAACAAGCAAACCTACCAATGTCAAGGAACTGGCGATCCCTGCTGCGAACAACGCGATCACGGCGTAGGCAGCCACTGGCATTCCAGTGGCGATGCCAGTGAAGTAGGCGGCCAATGCCGACGGGCATGGCAATAGTCCGAATGCAACTCCCAGCAGAGCACTCATCGAATAACTACGCTTCTTCGAAGGTGTCTCGGAATCACATTGGTGCTCGCGGTGATGCTTGCAGCCACAGGTTTTTTGCTTGAACCAAGATGCTGAAACAAGCATCCAGATTCCGACGGCAACAACCAGCAAGCCACTGATCCACTGCATGATCGATATGATTCGGTCATCTTCGTGGTAATGATCACCTGTGATGGCGTGTTGTGTTGCATGGACAATGAAGGCGATCGCAAGCAATGACACTGAATGCGCCACCGCGCTAGAGAGTCCCATGACCACGGGATGCCAGAATCCGCGTCGTTCGCCCGAAAGGTAAACCAGCATCGCAGTTTTCCCGTGTCCAGGTTCGAGCGCGTGGATTGCCCCAAGAAAAAATGCCAAGCCGAGTGTCATTTCATGGGTGTGTTCATGCATGGCTGAAACCACTGAAAATTAGGTGGTAATGCTATATCGCTTGGCACTTGTACGCCGTGGTGGTCCTGTTGGTTCGGCATCGCCAGCCACTCAGGACTCGCAAGTTATTATCGCACGGCAGGTTGAGTGGCGGCTGCATCCGTTCTGGTTGCCTAGCAGGTTGGGCAGGCGTTTTATCCAAACCATGGGGGGTAAGGGGGTGGGTATAGGCTGATACCCGATATTAGCCGTCCTGAAAATTGTCTGGCAACGGTTGGTGCACTCCGAGTCTAATCAGTCATTGCCCGGTTTTCTCTTATTTCCGTAAATCTACAGCGGAAATGGTTGGCAAGGGTGGTTCGTTGATTGGCTTTGTTGGAGGTAAAATGGCCCGATTTGATATTTGCAACCGAGTCGCAGTTGGCATGAGGCAGCTGGCGATTTTGTTACAGAATCCCAACCAACCCCGATGAATTTTAACGGTAATTTATGACTCCACCGGTAGTCATAAAAGAGTGGTAATGTGCCACCCTGGCTTTCAACATGAACTCGTTCAACATTTGACATCCAACGATGCAACCAGCTTCCTATCGACTCACTCTCCTGCTAAGCCTTCTGCTTTCCCTCTGGGCGGGGCATATGCCTGAAGTCGCTGCTGAGCAGCGTCCCAATGTCGTCACGCTCTACGTCGACGATCTTGGCTACTGCGACATCGGCTGCTACGACGGTCCCGTCAAGACACCGGTTCTCGACAAGCTGGCTGCTGCGGGCGTGCGCTTCACCGACTTCCACTCGGGCGCCCCAACCTGTTCCCCGTCGCGGGCTACTTTTCTGACGGGGCGGCAACACTGTCGCACCGGAGTTTACTCGGTCCTCGATGAACGATTTCACCGGATGCACCTCCTAGAGAGCGAAAAGACGATCGCCGAAGTGCTCAAGGAAAACGGCTATGCCACTGCTCACTTTGGCAAGTGGCATCTCGGCATGCCTGTCCAGAATCGCGATAATCCGACACCCTCCGATCATGGCTTTGACTATTGGTTCGGCGTCGTCAACGGCCCGGGGCGCAGTCACAAGAACCCGACCAACTTCCTGCGCAATGGCAAACGTGTGGGAGAGATGAAAGGTTATTCCTGCCAGATCGTGGTCGACGAAGCTCTTACCTGGATCGATCAAAAGCGTGACGGCGACGAACCCTTCTATCTGAATCTCTGGTTCAATGAACCGCACGATCCGATTGCGGCGCCTGACGAGATCGTTTCACAGTATGGCGGGCTCAACCAGCGGGAAGCCATCTACAGTGGCACGATCGACAATACAGATCGAGCCATCGGACGACTCGTCGCAAAGCTCGAAAAAATCGGTGAGCTCGATAACACGATCATTATCTACGCGTCCGATAACGGCAGCTACCTGCAAAAACGAAACGGTGAACTGCGTGGCAAGAAAGGATCGCTCTTCGAAGGCGGGCATCGCGTCCCGGGCATCTTCTACTGGAAAGACGGGATCCCGGGCGGACGAGTCGAGAAGGAACCGGCTGGAGTCGTTGACCTTCTCCCCACTCTGTGTGGTCTGATCGGCATCGACAAACCCGAGGGCGTGCATCTCGACGGCTCCGACCTCTCACCGTTGCTCACTGGCTCCGGTTCGTTCAAGAGGCATCAGCCTCTTTTTTGGATGGCCGGGACAAGCATGGTCATGAGAGTGGGTGACCACACACTTTTCGCTTCCAGCACTGCGAAATCGCCAATCGACTTCAAAACCGCCAATCGACTCATGGAGCAAGTCAAAGAAGTCCTTGGCGATGATCTTGAGAAAGAGCTGGGCGGAATGGATCTTCGCTCTCGAATGTTCAACGGGAAATTCGCCAATCCCGAAGCCAATCGGCTGAGGGATCAACACCGGAGATTGTTCTATTTCCAGGAGTCCTGGATCCCGGAGCTCAAAAAGAGCGGACTTGGTCGTGTCCAACTGTATGACCTCTCCAAAGATCCCGGTCAGCAAAACGACATTGCGAAAGAGCGACCCGAACTCGCCGACCGCTTGAAAAAACAAGCCGCGACCATCTACCGAAGTGTCATGGCGGATGCCCCAGAATGGGCCGCCCCCGAAGAACCGGACGCTGCAGAACCGGAC
>DOPG01000461.1 GCA_003513555.1 Rhodopirellula sp.
CACTACTGGATTCAAATCCCGCCTTGGTACCCACCAACTCAACGACACGATCACCGTCAACCACTCCATTATCGACAACGGTTACATCAAACGTCTGCGAACGCTGACCCGCTGGAATAGTCACACTCGACGGAAAATCCAACTGACCTGACAGGTCAGAATCAACAGACACGGTCAACGGAAAGCTGAGATCACCACTGTTGCGATGCAACGAACCAACCAGTGAACCGGAATCCTCATCTGCTGATTCGGCTGATAAAGAAAGGGTAAGAACCGCGACATCATCATCCTGGATGAGGATCGTACGCTGTGCGAAATCGTAACCCTCAGCCTGTGCGGTGAATGCGACAGGCCTTGCGTTGTCAGAGACGAAATCATCGACAATCTCCCAGGGCACGTCCACTGCGGACTCACCTGCGGGCACCAACACTGTCGGTTGAATCACAGCCTCAGAATGATCCGAGGTGTACAAGTGCACCAAGAGATCTTCAGTCTGATCTGGCGAGTTCCGTGTAACTGTCAGTTTGGGTTGTTCGCCATCATCTTCAAATTTCACATTATCCAATGCAAAGTACGCAGGCGTATTCATACCATGCGCACCAATATCCGAGGACAACAATGAAAACGTCAACGCAGTCGCATCACCAATGGATGACAAATCCACAGTGGTCCATCCATCCAGAATGTAATCTTCGTCCTGATCATCAAATGTGAAGTCAGCGAGCAGAAACTCAACCGTTCCAATGGACACGTCGTTTGCGTCAATACCTTCGATCGTTAACGCGAAAAAATCTGGATCATTTCCCGAGTCGCCGCCAAACTTCTTCGCGCCAAACGAATCGCCCTCGTACATCGATAAGGCAGCGTAGGTCGTATTAGTGATATCAAGTGAACTGAATCGCCCCGTATTCGCTGGATCTCGAGTGATCCGCGGAACAACAAATCCGGGATAAGCATTACCAACAAGATAAGTTTCGGAGTTTACCGAACCTCCGCCAGTAAAACTGCTGTATTGATTCAAGTAACCGCGTGTTGTCACATCAGTGGTGTTTGAATACGCCCACCCAGCCCAACTACCATATGTAGGGTTGTATTCATTATTGAAATCGAGGCCACCCACTGAGAACTGACCAGCGCTGTCGGACCCGTTGTACGCAGACTCTGATGCCAGACGCCGCCCCAACAATTCAAAACTCTCTGTCGGCTTTGCACCCTGCTCTGAAAAACTGGATCCAGAAAATGAAATTTCCAATTTTGGAGTATCGTTGTCCAAAACAAACAGGGTGTCTTTTCCATCCTCGTACCCACTTGCATGAGCCGTGATCTGTACCGTGACATCCTGATGGTCCACATCATCTTCAGGAGCGGCAATATCAAACGAAGCAATCGACTGCCCGGGAGCCATTACAACCGTCGATGAAAAACTCAACCTTCCGTCCACGGATGCGTTCAACTGAATGGTTAAAAGAGCATCAGGGAGAGCATCATTCCGATGAAGAGTTCCACTGACAACACCACCTTCAGCAATCTCTGTTGCTGCGATGTCAAGTGACAAACGAAAGGGATCGTCATCCAGAATTAGCACACTCTTTTCACTCGCAGTGTAACCCTCGGCAGAGACACGAATGACAATCTCTCGATCACCGTCCGCTTCGGAGTTGTCGACCACACCTATTGGAAAATCAACATGATTGGATCCCGCAGGAATAGTAACACTAGATGGCAAGGTTGCCTGCGATACATCGACAGGCTCAAGCGTGAATTCCAGTGGTTCCGATGAATCTCCGCCTGCTCGACTCACGCGTGCCATTGTCGCGTTCGCGCCATCACTCTCCAACAAAGTAGCCTTTTGAACATCAAACGCTACCACGGGAGTCAGCATGACAATATCGTCAACAGCGAAGTAGCTTGGTGTATTCATGCCGAAGTTTCCGACATCAGACGAACTCAGTGAGAAGGCCAAGCTTCTGGCATTCGAAACTGGCATCAAATCAACAGTTAGCCAATCATCAAGAATGTAGTCGAGAGAGTTGTCAGTGAACTGATAGTCTGCGAGGAAAACATCAACCTGTCCGACTACCTCACCAGAAGCATCCAGACCTTCGATAGTAAGCGTGAAGAAGTCCGGGTCATTACCTGAATCACCACCAAACTTCTTCGCAAAGGAATCACCGCGCAGCATCGACAATGCTGCATAGGTCGTGTTGCTTATAGCAAGCGAACCAAAGGACCTCAGATCGTCAACAGAACGCGTAATCAATGGCGCATCGTAGAAATCACCTTGCGATGCGAAAGCAACCCCAAACGTCTCTGAATCACCAGCGCCATGACCTGGGTAAGCACTAAATTGATTCAGGTAACCAGCTGTGGTGGTATCTGTCATGTTCGCGTACGCCCACTGATTCCAGGAATCGAAGTCCGTTGAGTAGGCATTATTGAACGTGAGCAGTTCTGACTGAAACTTACCCAGCACAACAACGTCTTCGTAAGGTCCAGTGACGATCGTACCGTCGGGGTCAGGACCATTAAAAAATGACTGCGTGTCTAATCCAGTCCCCACATCTTCAAAGCCGACAACATCGCTTGAGTACTCAAATGAGTTCAGCACCCCAACGCCATCGAGATCAAACCCAGCACTACCTACCGTTGGACTTGGGTCATAAATTACGTCGCCGCTGGTGTCCAAGGCGGTTCCATCACCTACAACATCAACCACACGCACATGAGTAACAGCAGCCGTATTCAGAAGCGGACTTATCCCTCGCAAATCTTCCAAATCAAATGGCGTGCCTTGACCCCGACGATATTTGCCAGCGAGATTGTGGACATTCGTTGGATCCACTTCACCAAAGGCCCCCACTGGTGCAGGTGTCAGTGAGTCGTTTGCGAAACGAAAGAAGTTTGCTCCATCGGAAGAGACTTCCACGTATGCAAGTTCCAGAAAAGTATCACTGAAGCCATTTTCAAAAACAGCAAAATCACTTCCAAACCCATTTCGTATCGGCGTTGCAAAACTCAACGTGATCTGACCGCTACGGCCCAGAGTAACTACGTCAGAGGTCGTTCCTTCGGCCTGACCAATAGCATTCTCGGGCACTTGAAATTCAAGGTTTACCGCAGCACCGGGCTGATAATCTTCATAACCGCTTGCCCAACCGATGATGGCCGGATCATCGTTAGCAACTGCAGTCGACCCCGGCTGTCCCGCTGCCGGCGAATAGGGGCCAGCTAACAGCCTGCGATCCTCCAATTGTTCCGTTAACATTTTCCGTTTCTTGTTCATACTTACCACGCCACGCTTACGGTCTCTCATAAACATCATTTCAATACCACTCATCACCGTTTCGAAACCATTCATCTCATCTGTCCCAATCAGCTGTTTGCTCGTTTCCATTCCTCGTGCAAATGGAGGCTAGCAACTCAAGCTCCATACTCTCATTCATGAAGACAACAGAACCATCCGCAAAGAGGCCATTGGCCCCCTGAGGATGCATGCTTCGGATATCATTCTCGAAGCTGGGTGCACGATTTATCGGAAACGCCTGATCAAACAGATTCCACGCATTGATCCACTGACCATCACGAAAATTCGCATCCTCAGCGATCATCAAGGTTTTGGTTAAGCCATCCGTGATATCTCGAAAACGAATCGCCTGATCATGGATCAGAACACCCCTAGGCGGGTAGTTCGTGGTGAAAATCCTTTCACCGTAGATGCCACCGTAATCCGTTGCTCCCTTGCCACGATTAAGAACCTGAGGCCGGGCGGTACTAGGGCAGAGATAAGCCTCAATCGGCGTTGCCGCCACCTCGCGGTTGACGGGATGGTCAAACGCGTAATTGAAATCGATTTTCGAATAGACGGCGGATTGTTCGAGAAACGGTAGCACCATGGCTGACCACGCAATCTGCTTCCCGTGTGGCGTCTCTGGACGCACTCCGATTCCTCCGGGGGGCAACTTTCGGAACGCAGCGTGATAGTTGTGCATCGCGATCCCAATCTGATGCAAATTATTTTGACACTGCATTCTGCGAGCAGTTTCTCGAACTGCCTGAACTGCGGGCAATAAGAGACCGACCAACAGGCCGATGATCGCAATGACCACCAGCAATTCAACAAGGGTAAAACCTCGTCGCGACACCCCAACGGGTCGCTGCAAGCACTTCATGGTCCACCCCAAATTGCGCAAACACATCCCCGCCAACCCGATCATGATATGGAAGGAGATGCTGACAAATCGAAAACAAGCCTACACAGCAAACGCCGCACGTTGCCCTCATGACAACTCAGCTCTCGGCACGGACCCCACCCAAGAAAGTCACATCGCGCCCGGTAAGTGGTAGGTCTTCTGACTCCCGATGTGTCCGTTGCATGCCTTCTCGTAGGTTCATCTCGGCCGCGACACGCGTCAAAGAGTTCCAACAATGGCTGAAAGATAATGCAACATCTGACGGAGATAACTCTCCATCACATCGATTACAGCGGCCGGGCCGTCCCGGAGTTTCACCGGAGTTCCCTGTACATGTGTTTTTAATTGCAAAACACATCACCACAAACCGTATCGTTGGAGAGCGTAGCTACCGCATCTTGCCGTGTCAAACACCAGAGTGGATGTCTTGGACGTTGTTTTTCAGATCAACATTGCTGCGAGTGTTCGCGAACGCCACAATTTGCAAGCAGATGGCAAAAAATGGAAATAAAAAACTTTCGCCGAACCTGAACAGATTTTCTATGCTGTTATCCCCAAAATCCCTTTTCCAAGAATCGCGTCTTCACCATGCAAACTAGTTGCCAGATCGTGCTGCCGGCCCGACTTGCCTCATCGCGACTACAGGAAAAACTCCTACGCAAAGCGGGGGGCAGGACAATACTCCATCATACCTACGAAGCCGCATCCCGCTCCTCCTTCGGAACAAACATCGTCGTCGCGGTTGATGACCCCCGACTCGCAGAAGAAGTCGATTCGTTTGGTGGCCAGTGGATTATGACAAGTCAGAGTTGCGTGAGCGGCACTGACCGACTTGCCGAAGTTGCTGAGGCTCTCCCCAACATAGATGTATTTATCAACGTTCAGGCTGACGAACCAGAAATCGATCCCGCATCGATTGACCTTGTCGCACACACCTTGTTGGATAACCCGTGCGCAGACATCGCGACTGCTGGAACTCCCATTCGCAACAAACAGCAACTTGAAGATCCTGCATGCGTCAAAATACTAATGTCGGAAAGAGAAGGGCGGGGCAGGGCAGTGTACTTCAGTCGTGCCGCAGTGCCATTTGTGCGCGAAGGCGTGCAAGATACAGATTTCGAGATCGAGCCACCCATCTTTTGGCATCACATTGGACTCTACGCGTACCGACGAGAATTTCTGCAGTGGTTTGCGTCACAACCACCAAGTCGCTTTGAACAACTAGAAAAACTGGAACAGCTCCGAGCGATCGAAGCCGGCAAGCGGATCGTGGTCGCAGCCGTTGACTCAGCCACACCCGGGATCGACACACTGGATGACTTCCAACGGTTTGAGCGAAAACTTATGGGATAAAGTGCAACGCTCTAATCACGACCTGTGAATTTCCCAGAACCAAGACCGATACCGGAAGCTCTAAAAATCGAACAGTGGCAGAAGTTACTGGTGGACGATCAATAGGCAACAGGTTCACGATTTCGCAAGAACGGTGGCGTGATCAAACACAGAACAGGCTACACACACGCAACAAGCAGAGTGTTTGCCAGCGGGATGATGACAGCGTTTGGGATCCGAACTTTGCGTTCTGATGAGCTATCTACTCATGACCAAGCCCACCAAACACTGCTCTGGCTGCGGACATTCGGTGCTCGAACGAAAACGCAAGTTATTCAAGCCAGCCAGCATGTACCCCCTCGCGCTCCGTCTGTACCTTCCTCATCGTGACTTGATCCCAGAGAAAACACGATGTTACCGGGTATCACTCGCCCCACATCGGATAAAAATCCGTTTCTGGTCGGGAAAACAGTCGTCCTAATGAGCTGTACAAACTTAATTCAGGAAGTCTTGTCAGGCCTAAAACCGAGAATGCACGCATATTTTGGGTGATCACTCGCGAGTTTCAGAAACTGTCTCTGGCAGACGCTTCCGAAATCATCGAATCGTGGTATGATCCCACTCCATGACGAAACATATTTTTGTAACCGGCGGCGTGGTCAGTTCCCTTGGCAAAGGCTTGACAAGCGCATCGATCGGGATGTTGTTGGAACAGCGTGGTCTCCGAGTGCGGATGCAGAAGCTGGATCCGTATATCAATGTCGATCCAGGGACGATGAGCCCTTATCAGCACGGCGAAGTTTACGTGCTGGACGATGGCAGTGAGACGGACCTCGACTTGGGACACTATGAGCGGTTCACATCGGGCCTTCTCACCCGAGACTGCAACTATACAACCGGACAGATCTACCTGTCGGTCATTGAGAAAGAGCGGAAGGGGCAGTTCCTTGGCAAGACTGTCCAAGTGATTCCGCACATCACCAATGAAATCAAGTCCGTGATCAAGCGGATGGGTGGTGACGACGTCGACGTTGTGATCACCGAGATAGGTGGAACAGTAGGCGACATAGAGAGCCTACCATTCCTCGAGGCAATCCGTCAGTTCTCACTCGACGTAGGCCGCGAGAATTGTTTGTACATGCATTTGACGCTCGTGCCTTATTTGAAGGCAGCCGATGAATTAAAAACCAAACCGACACAGCACTCTGTCGGACAGTTGCGTGAGATAGGTATACAGCCTGATGTTTTAGTATGTCGGTGCGAGCACTCGATCAGCCGTGAAGACCGCGAGAAGATTGCTCTTTTCTGCAACGTGCCAAGCGAGGCGGTGATAGAGGAAAAAGATAAAGACTTTTCGATTTATGAAGTACCTTTGTCCTTGGTTGAAAACAAGCTTGACGAACTGATCGTCAAAAAATTGGGCTTGGTGACTGCACGAGATCTCGACATCACGCCTTGGACCGACCTTCTGCATGGTTTACGCAATCCCAGGCATGAAATTTCAATCGCCGTAGTCGGTAAATATGCGGAACACAAAGATGCCTACAAATCGATTTATGAAGCGATCGACCATGCAGGCATGCATCACCGAACCCAGATTCGCATCGGCCGAATTCAAAGTGCAGACATTGAGCGTGAGGGAGCGGAAAGATTGCTCAGTGGCTATCACGGAGTGCTAGTGCCCGGTGGTTTCGGCGAACGTGGCATTGAAGGAAAAGTTCAGGCCATTCGATTCGCTCGCGAGAGGGGAATTCCCTTCTTCGGCATTTGCCTTGGCATGCAATGCGCAGTAATTGAATACGGAAGACAAGTAGTCGGGCTCGAGGACGCACACTCAAGCGAATTCGCTAAAGACACGGAACATCCGGTGATCTGCTTGCTTGACGAACAGCAAAATGTCACGCAAATGGGCGGTACGATGAGATTGGGCACCCAACCCACATCACTGGATGCCAACAGTATCTCTGGCCAGGCCTATGGTGCCGAAAACATTGATGAACGGCATCGTCACCGGTACGAATTTAACAACCAGTATCGTCAACAATTTGAGGCCAATGGTTTGCGATTCGCAGGCACAAGCCCTGACGGTGGCTTGGTAGAAATCGTCGAAATCCCGGATCACCCTTGGTTTGTAGCTGTTCAGTTTCACCCAGAATTCAAGAGTAAACCGCTTCAGTCCCACCCTTTATTTGCGGGTTTTGTTGGGGCTGCGGTGGAACGGCGATCCGAACGTCAGACCAGCGACCAGACGACGTCCGCGCCGCAACCACGCTGAACCCTGCGTCGTCAGCAATTTCAGTGATATGCACATTTCTCGGGTCCAGACAAATGCTTCCCCAATCTCGGGGATTTTGTTCCGAGAAAGCTGAGCGTCGCGGTCAGTGCATGGCGCAACCCACAAGTCACAGCACAAGTCACATTGAATCACCACGTGCAAACAGCAGAGAGGCGACAACATGCTGCCTCCAATCGTACAGTGCCAAGCTGAACGAGGCGGCACGACTGGACATTTTCGTCACCTGTTAATCGGAGAAACAAAGATGAGCGACCACAATAAAATCGACGACGATTCAAATAGCGACGAAACAGAAACAACAGCCAAAGTTGACGGTGACGGAAAAGACAATCAGCATTCACCTTCCGATGTAAGTGACTCAGATAATGCACCATCAGCAGACTCCATGCCAGAGCCCCCACCAGCATCCTTTTCGGTCTTGGTTACCATGCTCTTCACCCAGGCAATGGGAATGCTTGGTCAAATGCCTGACCCCGCCACTGGCGAAGCCAAAGTGAACAAGCCCTTTGCCAAGCACTACATCGACACTTTGGAAATGCTGGAATCAAAGACGAAGGGCAATCTGGATGATCAAGAAGCGGCCATGCTCAATGAAGCCTTGCACGCATTAAGGATGATGTACGTCGATACGCGAGGTGAGTGATCGTCGGAAGTAGCACATCCTGATTCTAACTTACAGCCCTTTGGTACTCAGCAACTGAGTCAATGATGGCGTCAAGATCATGATGAGGCTGGAAATTAATCGCATGACGAATCCGGTCCAAAACTGGAACTCGTCGGCGAATATCTTCGAACGATTCATCGTACGCATCAGCGTAAGTAGTGAACTCCACTTTTGCCGCTGGATTGACTCTCGCAATGACCCGCTCAGCCAACTCGAGAATTGAAACGGGAACATCACTGCCAATGTTGTAGACACGCCCGGCAGCCGCCGGAGTGTCTACAAGATTCACAACAGCAGAAATCACATCATCGACATGTGCGAAACAGCGGACCTGCGCTCCATCGTCGTGAACAATCAGTGAGTCACCTCGAATCGCGGCTTCCACAAAACGGGGCAACACCATGCCGTAAGCGCCTGTCTGACGTGGACCAACCACATTGAAGAAGCGACCTACAACAACAGGCAACCCATAATCTTTGTTGTGTGCGAGAGCCAAAAACTCATCGATCGCCTTTGATACGCCATAACTCCAACGGGGACGCGTGGTTGCCCCAAAAACGAGATCGTCCTCTTCCATCCAAGTACCCTTGGGATTCTTTCCGTAGACTTCACTGGTACTCGCAATGAAAGTTGGTACATAGTCTCCTTTGGTGGCCCGTTTTCCAAGACGGTCAAGAACCAACTGAGTCGGATAGATGTTACGTTCGATGGTCTGGATTGGCTGTTTCGCAATTAGTGCGACACCGACTGCAGCAGCGAGATGGTAAACACGATCAGCACGCTCCACGACGTCGCTGACAAGTTCTTCGTCCTCAACGGTGCCCTGTATATATTCCAGTCTTTCGTGCCCCATGACTGCTGAGAGGTTATCTGCCTGCCCGGTCGAGAGATCATCCACCACAATCACTCGATGCCCCTGGCTGAGGAGTTTTTCGGTCAGATGAGAGCCGATGAAACCAGCGCCTCCAGTAATCAAGCAGTTGGCAGAAGAATTCACGATTCGGGTACTCTGATAGAAAAAACGAGTGCTCAAGGAGAAAAAATAGCGGGCAGACTCCAAAATCTGACCGTGCCCATGCGATCTGCGGCATCAGACGCTCGGTGCCACGGAGCTACGAAAACCATGACCGCTTTTCAACCCATAAGCGCTGGCCTGATGGGTAGTTGCTATATCGGAGCGAGTGCGAAGCGTGATGGGGTAATTTGGTAATTACGTGACAAATGGGCCACCGGTTCATTCAGATCACGGATAATTGGGCATCGAGTGGGCTGGACTGGGTAAATCACGCCGACTAGTGAGTTTTCCGAACAGGTAACTTATCCGACGAACTATCGACTTTTTCAATGTACCGCTAAAATACAGTGGTGGTTCTCTTCTCAACCCATCCGTGGGCAATCTGAAAAACTTCGCTGTTTGCATGGGAGCATGTAAGTGAATAGGCAGTTGGCTTCGATCATCTGGCCCTTCATGGCACAGACAAAGCAGCACTTCTGGTCTCGCCTCGCGAGTTTCTGTTTCGTGCTATGCCTTCATCCTCTGCTTGGTACATCGTGCACCCAAGCTCAAGATGTCCAAAGCGAAGCTGCGATGGCCGCCTACGCTGACGCAGCTAATTTTCAGACGGGTGGTGCGATCGACTTGGCGATAGATGGCTGGCAGTCATTCCTGACCAAGTATCCGAAACATCCGATGGTGGCAGATGCCGCCCATTACTTGGGTGTTTGTTACATGCAACAAGAGATGCCCGATTACTCTGCTGCAGCCAAGGCATTTGGCACGGCCTTGCAAAAGCCAAAGTACGATTTACGAGAAGAATCGCTCGCCAACTATGGTTGGTGCAACTACATCTCATCGGGAGAGGGGGAACAAAAGGATCAAGCAAAACTGCAGCTTGCCTTAGACGCATTCCAGCGGCTACTCAAGGAATCACCAAAAACCCGATTCATGGATCGGGCACTGTTTTACAGCGGTGAAGCAGCTTACGGAATGGGCAACAGTCAACAAGCTATCGGCTACTATGACCGCATGCTGAAGATGCCCACTGCCAAGGCATCCCAACTTAGGTGTGATGCATTTTATGCCAGAGGAGTCGCTTACGAGGAATTGAAACAATTTGACGAGGCACTCAATTCTTTCAGACAACTCTTGCAAGTTTGTGACCGCGCCGAATTGATCACCGATGTGCAACTGCGAATGGGTGACATGCTGATCATGCGGAAAGACTACGCTGCCGCCATCGACTCGTTCAGCGACGCCATGGAGTCGACGCAGCAAGCTGACGATCGTGCCTACGCACTATTCAGGCAAGCTTTCGCACATGTTCAGAACAAGGCACCAGCGGAAGCAGCGAAAAAATATAACCGTTTGCTCGTCGAGTATCCCAAGTCGAAGTATGCCAGCGCGGCGATTTTGGCTTCAGCCCAGAGCACTTACCGTAGTGGCGATATTGATGAAGCAGCCAAACGCTTCCGTCGGGTACTGCAGCAAAACAATCGAATTGCAGCCACTGAGGCAGCACACTGGCTAGCCAGAATTGAAATCAAGAAACAGCGTCCGGCAGACGCAGCACGTATCGCGCGCGAACAAATCCAACGCGGTGTTGAAGGAAGATTTGCAGTTGATTTGCGACTTGATCTCGCTGAAGCACTATCGATGAATTCACAGACGCTCAAAGAGTCGATGACGATGTTTGAGCGCATCTATCGTGAGAATCGAGATAGTCCTCTTGCCTCGCGAGCTCTCTACAACGCCGCTTTTTCCGCTTTGCAAATTCAGGATCCCGAAAAGGCTTTAAGCCTCGCACTTGAGTTCATCAAGCGATTTCCCAATGATCAACTTGTGCCGGACATCAAGTTCGTGGCTGCGGAAAGCCAACTGCTGACCAAACAAAACTCGGCTGCCGCTGACACCTACACTCATCTTTTAGAGTCAACTCGCAAAGACAACCTCCAGCGTCCAATCTGGGTTCTCAGAGCAGGCTCGGCTTTAATTACAGCAGAACGTTTTAAGGACGTCACACGCATCCTGCGAACTGAGCTGGCAAATCTACCCGAGCAGACCCAGAAGGCAGAGGCGCATTTCCTGATTGGGCAGGCCTTTCGCAAGGCTGGAGACAACAAACAGGCAGCGAACGCCTTTCAGGCAAGCGTTGCTTCCGACCCCAACTGGGCACGAGCAGACGAAGCACTACTGCTCTCAGGTCAGAGCCGAGCCGCATTTGGCGATACCGGTAACGCGATCAACGATTGGCAACAAGTGATCAAACGCGGAAAAAATCCCGCGATGGTTGCTCAAGCCACGTATCAGCTTGCGCAATTGGCCAATGCGAATCAGAAGTACAAAGAAGCCATCGAATTATATAATCAAGTACTTGACGGCCAAACAACGCTCGAACTTCTTCCCTATGCTCTGTACGGGAAGGGAAATGCGTTGATGCAAACCCAAAACTTTAAGGCAGCACTTCAACCGCTAACCGAGATGCTGCAGAAGCATCCGAATCATCCACTTCAGGGTGAAGCCATGCTCGCTCGCGGAATTGCCCGACGCAACCTGGGGCAGAATGCGGGAGCAGGCGAGGACTTGGAAAATTTCCTGCGCACCAAACCCACTGGAATCAGTTTGGGGCATGCGCTTTTTGAAGCCGCGCTCATCGATCAGAAAAATAAACAAGCTGGCAAAGCTGCAGCCAAACTTGAATCACTCATACGTCAGGTTCCTGATTATCCGTCCACCGACGAAGTGCTTTATGAACTTGGTTGGGCACTACAGGACAGTAGCGATGAACGGGGGGCGATCAGTTCTTTTAACAGATTGGTCAAGGAATATCCCACCTCGCCCCTGGTTGCAGAGTCCGCGTACTACTTAGGCCAGAAGGCCTACTCAGAGAGTCGCTGGCAAGACGCAGCCAAGCATTTCCAGTTAGCTTGCACAAAAGCAAAAGACAAGGCTCTTGCCGAAAAAGCCTACTACCGACTTGGCTGGTCAAGGTTCAAAACAGAAGACTACGCAGCCTCTGAGCAGGCATTCAGCGAGATGGCAAATAATTATCCGCAGGGAGAACTCATTTTTGACGCAAAAACAATGGTTGCTGAATGTCGCTTCAAGCGTTCGGAGTATCAAACTGCTCTCGCAGGGTATGAAGTGGCTCGGGCTGGCATCGAATCACGGAACGAAACTGCAAAAAATGTACTAGATAAATCGGAACGTCAGGTAAGAGAACTGGTTTTTCTTCATGGGGGACAAAGCGCTGCACAACTGAAAAAGTGGCAAACTGCCATCGAATGGTACAACGCACTAAGAAAACGATTCCCTTCCTCGGAATACCTGCCACAGATTTTCTACGAAACTGGCTTCGCCTACCAACAACTTGAGCAGACTGCACAAGCACTCCAATTCTACCAAGAGGTAGCGGACAATTATCGCACTTCCGCGGCAGCAAGGGCCCGCTTCATGATGGGTGAAATACATTTTGCAAATCGCGACTACGACAAAGCGATTCCAGAATTCCAACGTGTGATGTACGGGTTTGGTGCGGACCAAGCGCCGGCAGACATCAAAAACTGGCAAGCAAAAAGTGGGTTCGAAGCAGCGAGATGCAGTGACCTTCTTCTGCAGGAAGCCAAAACCGAAAACGCAAGAAGCAAAGCGAAAAATTACGCAACAGGGTTTTACCAATACGTCTTGGAAAAGCATCCAAACCACGAATTGGCTGCCAAGTCACGCGACCGCTTGGAGAAATTAAAATAGTGATTCACCACAACCACGATCACAAACGGGCGCAGTACACGCTTGTGCTGGCGATTCTTCTGGTTCTATCGGCATGGATCAACACACCTTGGTCAATGGCGCAGGACACATCGTCTCAGATCAATGCCGATGAAATACAGGCGGTCATGCAGGACCAACCGCAATCAACCGAGGCAGCAGCCCAAAAGGATGCTCCGGGGATTGATCTGCTAACCTTGGTAACGCGAGGGGGAGGTTTCATGATCCCGATTGGCCTCATGAGCCTAATGGTAGTGGCTCTGGCATTTGAAAAGTTCATGAGCCTTCGCCTCGAGAAGATGTTGCCAACCGACCTAGCGAACGAGCTTGAGGACTTGTCGGCCCCGCTTGAGCGGTTCAGTCCCGGCGTGGCCTTACAGAGTTGCAGGGAATATCCGTCACCGGCTGGCCGTGTTGTGACAGCAATGCTGCTGAGAACTGGACAGCCTCTCTCGGAAATTGAACGCACCGCTCATGAAACAATGGAACGAGAAGCTGACCAGCAGGCCTCCGCAATCCGCTGGCTTACTCTCGCAGCCGCAGCGACACCACTGATGGGCCTGCTTGGAACCGTCTGGGGAATGATTGTCGCGTTCCATGAATCAACCGCTTTAACGGCAGACCGCAGCCGAAGTGAACAGCTTTCCGAGGGTATTTACACTGCATTGGTCACCACGCTTTCAGGCCTGATTGTTGCGATCCCGGCCGCCATGTTGGCCCTCTATCTTGAGAACCGACTCACGAAGCTGTTTCACCAAATCGAGGAGTTTGCATTCCGATTAGCACCGGCACTAGCTCCTTACGCGGGACTACAAAGACTTGATGAAGATGGCGTTCTTCATTCATTGGATCGAAAGCAGACTGTCATAACAGACACACCGCAGCCGCCCCCACCACCACGGTCAACAAAAGAAAAACGCAGCGGGGTTAAAGCAGGTTAGACATGGCTAAAATCAAACGCTCCAGCATCGCCAGCACTTTGAGCCTGACACCACTCATTGATGTGGTGTTTCTTTTGCTCATTTTCTTTCTTGTCACCAGTGAGTTCGAAGAGGAAGAAAGACGCTTGGACATCGTGCTTCCAACAGCAACCAGCGCGGTGCCGATGACGAGCAAACCTCGTGAAGTTGTGATCGCCATTGACAGTGAAGGCGAACTGTATCTTTCAGGAAAGGCAACGGAAATGAGTGAACTGCAATTATTTTTGGAATCCGCCGTTGCCAATAACCCTACCAATCAGACAGTCATCATCCGAGCAGATCGAACCACAGCGTTTCAACCCGTCGTGAGCGTCATGGACGTTTGCAATCGTACCGGAGTCAGCGATTACAGCGTCACCACCAAGGAAGGTCCCGAGAGTTAAACGACCTTTCGTGATGCCCCACACCGAACATTACATTCTGTGAATTCCACCAAAGCACCACCGATCGCGAATCAAACCGGCGAGGCTGAACGCACTTGGCCGCTGGATGTATTTATTGCAGCGTTTGCTGGGTTGCTTTTGTATTTGGCAGTCACTGAATTACGGTTTGATGATCCACGTTGGATGCTCAATGCGTGGACCTATACGATTGCCGTCCCGGTACTTGCATTGTCGATGGCTTTCTTTTCCCATGGCTTTGTTTCACGTTATGTGAAGCGAACCATACAGCTGGGTGTTCTCTTCAGTCTCTTTGTGCATCTGTTGCTTATGATGCTCGCCATCAATGTAATTATTTTCAGCCGCTACTTTCCCGAGGCCTTCTCTGGTCTCAAACAGCAGCGTTCCCCTGTGCGGCACACGGTTCCGGAGCACCTGTTCCAGACTCCAAACAAAACAGCAACGACGCCTGATTGGTCCAAACCGGTAGACGCTGAGACAGCATCTCCCGTAACCCCTCTCGAGGAGCGGCAATTACCTCCGGTAGAAAAAACGGCTCCCCGTCTAGAAATCCCCAAGACTCAGGTGCCACAACCTGAATCTTCACAGGAATTTCTGCTGAAACGCCTAAAGCCAAGTGAGTCAAAGCCAAAACCAACGGATTCCCCCGCCAAGCTCGCGCGGCAGAGATACGCTGATACTCAAGCATCGACGTGGAGCACCCAAACTCCGATCGCTCCTACAGTCCCCGTTCAAACAACCGCGGCATCCACCCCTGTTGAACAGCAGATCACGCCTCAAACTCGATCGAGGCCGACGTCTCGCTCAACAGTTCCATCGACAGCATCCATCGAATTGGAATTCAACAAACCGCAGAAAACTTCCATTGCTGGTGCCAGAAGCCGCAGCACATCACTTCCCACGGTCGGCCAGGCAAACCAACAGCAGCCGCGCAAACGTACTGCATCCCCTCGCAATCTGGAACCAGCAGGATCAGCTCCCGCCACGCAGGTCGTTGCCGTTGCGAGGCAAACGCCGACAGAGGAGCGAGTAATCGGACCTGGTGATTTGTCTACCACTCGACAAAACCGTTCACGTGGTGTCAGCCTGACAGTTACG
>DOPG01000230.1 GCA_003513555.1 Rhodopirellula sp.
TTCAAATCCAATCAAGTTTCGACTTAGTGCCACCCCCATCGCCCCGGCAATCCCAACTGGCGTATATGCTCCTGCGACACCCCCAGACAGTGATGTCAATGAGATGCTCGACTCGGCTTCAACGGACACATCTGCGGCCGACGTATAAGTGCCCGACTTCAGATAAGCCTCAACGTCATTATTCACGGTATTGGTTGATGAGCTGCCCGCACCACTCAAAGCCAACCCGACGAGCGTACTATTTACGGCTAACGAGACGGCCACCACATTACTTTCGATATTTGCCGACTCAATTGCGGAGATTGCCAGATTGCCAGATTGTGTGGACAACGTCGCGCCGTCTGCATAGGCGGCTACCACGTTGGATATATCATTCGTTGCTACAGCAACTCCAATTGAAATGGCTGAACTGATGGAAAAAGCACCTGCCGTGCTCCCAGCAATTGAACCTGCACCGACATCTGAAATGATGGTTGAACTATCCTCAGCAAGAATACTGATTTCATTTGCCGATATCGTTGGCGTGCCACCTGATTCTGCGACATAAGCTCTTACATTGTTGCCGATCACATTTTCAGCGGTGCCGCCAGCACCACTCATTGCACCAGTTGCAGAAAAGAATGAGGCCCCGAGAGACAAAGCTGCCGAAATAGCCAGCACCGAGGCTTCAACCGACTGGTCGGAATTTGCCTTAACCGTCAAGCTTCCACCAACAGTTGCATTAGCATCCTCCATAAATGCAGTCACTGCCAATGGACTAGACGCAAGATTTGCATACACCCATTCGTCACGATTGTTATAGTCCTGGACAGTCAGATCGATGCCCGAATCATCTTCTTCGCCGCCACCGACGTACGTGAAAATTGCCCCTGCATACGCGCCCTCGGACAATCCAACTTTATCACCATACTCCAGTTTTGTGGGGCTATCACTTGATTCGTAATCAGCATTGATCGAGCTATCGTAAGCATTTCCGATGAAGTTCCGTGCAACCGCAACACCGATTGAGCCTGCTGCTGCTGAGCCAGTGGTGGGTACAGCGATTGCCGCTGAAACCCCAGTGATTGTCGCATCAATGCTGCTTTCATTTTTTGCATCGATTGAAAGATCAGTCACGATGTTCAAATCGGCATTACTTACGCCGGCCTGAGTTGACCCGGTGATGTAATTCACGGCCTCGGCACCAGCTCCTCCAATTGCAAAAGAACCAAAAGTGACGGCTAGCGTAGCGGCTGTAGATGTCGCTTCAATCAAGGAGTCGGAACTCGCTGACCAAATTGCTGCCCCAGTCACTGTTTCAACCGAGCCCGAGGAATCTGCGCTTGCAACAACTTCTGTTTTGATTTCATTCGACGCGAGTGAAACCCCAATGGCTATGCCACCACTTGCAGGGCCAATGGAAGCCGATAAAGTTGCAGCTGCCACATCGGACTTGATCGTTGAGGAGTCTGTCGCAGTGAAATTGATCGTCGCCGCGCTAATCTCATCAGTGTCTACCTCATCCGTTAGCGTGGCCTGAACTCCATTATTGATTCTGTTAATCGCTTCCGCACCGGAGCCAGCCGCAGATCCACCTCCTGCCCCACCAGCGATCGCAACCGCACCGCTGAATACGAACGATTGAATGGATTGTGTTCCAGTAGCAACGACATCAAGACTGCCCGCCGCATGAATGTCGCTTGATTCGATCTTGGCATACGCTCCCGCCGCCCCATCTTCTGATCCGCTTAACTCATCAAAATCTGCATCATAGCCAATTAAGTTTTCACTAAAGCTACCACCAATCGCTGCACTGAGACCAGCGTTTGCATTCGCGGCGAGAGTTGCTGCCCAAACCGTAGAAGTGATATCGGCTGCTGCGGAAGAGGAGATCAACACGGCATCCGCAGACACCACTTCCGAATCTGTGACACGTGACTCGACACCGCCACCAATGACATTCTTTGCGTCGGCGCCGGCACCGGACAAGGCCACGGTAGACGCAAACCCCAATGACAGAGCACTCGAGACTGCAACGATTTCATTTTGTTTGACGGATCCCGTCAAGCCGTCGGATGATCCAATGTGATATGTCGAGCCATCCGATGCAACGAGTAACCACTGCTCGTCCTCAACGATCACGCTTAGTTCAAGATTCTCAGCTTCTGCCCAATCCCCATCTGCGAAATCCAGCTTGCCGGGGTCAACACCATCTACGTCGTCGCCAAGGTACCGATACACCTCACCTTCATCGCCAATTTCTTTCCAGTTGGTGTCATCACTGCCAAAGCTGTGACTGGCCAGATCAAACTCGTCCCAATCTGATGAAGAAGAATAGTCAATCAGACGTAGATCTCCCGAACTTAAGGCGGTCGTGGCCTGATAACGGGCATTGTAGGTACCGACTTGAGTCCAGTAGCTCGCGGTAAAATCCTGAGTTGAAAGATCAAGCACTTCCCAGTCAGCCATTTCTGTCGTGCTGTCTTTCCAGCTGGCAGTGTCGGAGTAGTCAACGAAGCTCAGATCTGCAAAGTAACTCCCATCCGTACCCAGGTAGGTGTATACGTAATCCACGGTCCCGCCATTAGCATGCCCCGTGACCACTCGCACGGTTGCTTCATTAGCAAGAGTGACTGTCGTTTCATCCGAATCATGATCCGAAGCATATTTGTCAATGAAAGTGAGGGATGACAGATTGATCGCTTTGTCACTGCCGAAATAGAAGTAGGCGATGCCGCCGGATTCAACAATATCCCCCTGAGTTAGATCGCCATTGTAGGTATCAGAAAAATCATTTCCTGAGTACCGATACACAACGTCGGTCTGCCCATCCGCGTATGAACCACTAATTGCTCTAACTGTCGAATTTGATTCGATCGCCGTTACACCACCATCCGACCTAAATGCCGAATCAATCGAGACGATTTGCCCGCTGGCGATGGCAACCTCCTTCTCGGAAGTGATGCTGTCGTCTCCCAGATATCGGTAGACGGTGCCGCTGTCGCTGATAAGATCGTCAGTTGCAAGAACAAAATCGCTGTCATCACTGGCAAAATCTGCTTGAATGCGAACTGTGTTACCGTCAGTCAGATCCACTGTCCCTTCCGCGGTATTGTAAGTTGCTGAGGTGGACAGCAGGTCTGCTGTTGGTAATTGAATACCGGCATTACCGAAAGCAGTTCGTAATTCGCCGAGGAATGTGCTATCGCTGATGTAGTCGACCTGAGCCTCATTACTTGTGGTACCGCCATCATCATCATCCAGCGTCGATGCATCATTCAGGTCAGAAGCTGTAAGACCGACAGCACTCAGGTCAATATTATGAGTATCGAGCTCACTCT
>DOPG01000123.1 GCA_003513555.1 Rhodopirellula sp.
AATCCTGCCCCCGCCACCATACTTTTCCTTAGTAAAATCAGTATTTAAGCTTCCTCACATTTTTGTGCGGCTTCGCTCTGTAACCTCTTTGTCCACCCACCTGTCCACCCAAATGGATCAAAAATGTGGGTAGGTAAATCTCATCACGCCTGCCATCACTGGAAATTTTAAAGATATTTTCGTAACCGTCGTCTTTACTGCGAACAACGATTACTCTCACTCCCAGTTCATTCTCTATCTAAAAAAATCTTCAAAGTTTGTGTTTTTCTAGTCTGAATTCCCGCAACAAATAATCGCACAAATTCAGCCAAGCCCTCTTGTTCACTCCTCTGGCAGGTAACCTACCGAACGTAATCCCCGCAGCAGCAACTCATCTGACGTTCTGGACAAACTCCAACGTTGTTGTTTGGCCAGCCTGCGCATCATCTGCAGGATGTCGCCGTGAATAGTGACTGACAAATGTCTCCGATTCTCACGATATACTTCCGGCTGTACCAAGGTAGCGCTCATTTTACTCTCCTAAAAAAATTAACTCATTCTTGACTCGGGCAATCCGGTGTCACTTTCACCACAGCTGAATAACTAATCAAGATCTCCAACCACCAGATCAGTCGTACAGCCAAAGCTTGCAGACCAGAAATCCATCAACGTTGCGCCAGACTCGAAACTTTGGATTCCTGCGGCGGATTCTTGTATCAGCAATCTTCTGCCAACGTTGTTCTTCTCCTTTCCAATCTTCCGGAATCAACCATTCATCACCCGGTTGGCACTGTTCCAGCCACTGGCCCAGAATCGTTCGCCAAACTGGTGGAACATCAATCCTGAGATCCATACTTGGCGATGTAGAGAATGCAACCTGATTATGTGACGATTCCAAATTTGATCTAACTGTCTTCTCAATCAGTTTGTTTTCTGAATCTTCCTTCGGAGAGTCACTGACAAAACTGACAGAAGTCTTTTTGTCGGTTTTGGCAGTGCTTCCCTCAAGACGCATCCTGCGCATGAACTTGGATTCGTAAATCATTTTTTCTCCAAAGCCTTGGGGTTGATCTTGAATCTAGGACCGCGCGGCCGGCCACGCTGCAGACGTGGGGTCCAAATCTCCGCAAGGTACCCCAAATCACAGAGCCACTCACACGCCTCGACAATCGGGGCGTCTTCTTTCAATCCACTCCAATTTTTTCTTTTCAAATCCCGAACACAAAACTCCGGTGCCAACTGAGGAAATTTAGACATTAACTTCAACATGATCTCCCGAACATTCGTTCCACTGAAAGAGAATACCCTTGCTGCGTGATGGGACGCTATCTCCCAGAAGTCAATGGCACGCGCTAGTTCACTTGAGCCGATCGGACCCGGATCACGACGTAACTCTGAGCACTCCACAACATGGAACGTCAAGGCTAATCCCGCTACCAATCTTTCTGACTTTCCGAGCCATGCCCGGTAGCTATCAGTAAGATCCGGCTCCTCTAACAAATTTCCCCGCAATTCCCGACGCCATTCTTTCCATTGTTCCTGAGCATTGTCGTCAAAATAACAAAACGGTGCTGGGGTGTGATCCCTTGTGATTGCCCCAAACTCCTCAGGAGTTTGAGCATCGATACGTTCGAAAAGTTCGCGGACTTCACTAAGAATTTCCACATGGGGAGCCCTGTACCCCTTGGCTGCTTTTTCAAGTTGTTCAAATTTAGGCTGATTGGGGATGATCCAGAGAAATCGTTGCAGCAACCCATCGTCCAAATAGCCTGTTTCCATCTCCCGGATTAAACGCCTTAGTTTGGCTGGCTGGACGCAGCCAACCAGTGACAAAGCAACGGTACTCGCCGAATCGGTACCACGCCCGATGGTGTGGCTGGAGACCTCACGGGCGATCGTCATTGCTTCGATGTAGAATTCACGCAATCCCTCATTGCCACCGCGATTTGTCTGATTGATTAAGCCCAAAAGTTCATCGGCTTTAATTAGCATTCCGCCCTCACTCCCAGTACTTGCCAGTTGGAGAATTTTTTCCTGCGTAGCCTTGTTCATCACAAGTATTTTTTGGGGCGGTTTTTCTGGCAGCCTCAGTTCTTTGAGTACCTTTGTAATATTCGATCGCTCGTCTTCTCCGAGTTTGGGGCTTTCAAGTTTCCGCATTAACCCCTTCCGTTGAGCAATCAGTGGCTGTGATTCATTTTCGTAGTCTTCAAGTGCAACCTTGAATTTGGCGTTATATTTTTTCTGCAATGATTCCAACGGGCAGAGTCCACTCCGAAAGGCTGCTGTCTTACCTGCTGAAACAGGCATTACCAACGCGGTTGATCTGATCGCAGACTCAAACCAATTCGGTTTCTCAACCCTGTCTGGAGCAACCAACAGCCTAGTGCCTGTCAGAACACCAAGTGCAGCAAGTAAAAATCCCGCAATTGCTTCAGGGGTTGTTTCATTTTCGATAGCAGCGGAACTGCAATAGCTAGCCAATGGCTCAGGAAGAAGATTGGGATCCAGTTTAGGTGGTGGTGGATCAGTAGCTGGCAGGGGTTGCAGTTGACTTGGAAATGAGTCCAGGAACTCTTCATCCATCCTCCACTGCAGGTCGGGGTCGGCTTCTCTAATTGTGTAACTGGAACCTGCTCGCCTTTCCCTCGCGTAGCCTCTCAGAACATCGTCTCCACCGAGCAACTTGATCAACTCATCACGGTCACTTAACTGTTCGCAGTGCCCGTGCTTGCAATTAAACCGCTGCCCACCCGTGTCCGTGCGAAGGATGACGGTGGAGGACGTTCCATCGGTGTTGTTGGTATGCTGGGCACGGTTCGGACAAAGGACATACACACTGTCCCCATTGTCTTGAATTACCTCCCCACGGGCACGGAACAGTGCGATGAAGTCAATCGTGCTGTAGTCGTAGTAAACTTCGTCATGCGCCCTGGGCTCTGGTTTCACTGCCTTGTAAATCGTTTTTTCCTCTGCGGGAGAACTGACAAAACTGCCAGAATTCTTTTTGTCAGTTTTGTCAGTCCTCCCTCCGGTGAATTTCTTTTTTTCCTTCGTTGGCTGGTAGTAGTACTTCATCTTGGAATCTGGGACGAACGGTAATCCCTCCCAGTCTTCCTGCGCCCACTTGTATTCCTTTTTTGTGTCTGGATGAATCGATGGAGGGGCCACGCACTGGGTTCCTACCCCTTGAATTTCTCCGCCATGTTCGGGGTCTTCCCTTCCAGCAAAGACAAACTTTTTGGGGCAGTCACTCAACACATAATGGTGGAACTTACCCGATCCTGTCTCAACGATGGACCCCTTGGTCAACCATTCAATTTCTTGGTTCGCAGCGTGTTCGTCCCACATCGTCAAATCATCGTAGTCAATCGCACGTAGGTACCGCCCTTCTCGCATCTGGATACCGCACAGCAAACCAACATTGTCGGAAGGTGCAAAATCCTTCAGTAGATCGTTGATGTCCATATCCTCAGACTTAGGTTTGTTCCATCCCTTTGTGTAAGGCTGCTTGCCTTTCAGAGGGATCGGTTGCAATCCAAGAGAATAGTAATGTCGTATTGCAGCATCCCGACGGGCTAGCCATCCTTGGTTGGGTTGTTCATCTTTAGATTGATGTTCTTTTTCGGAACTCTTTTTCATAAGGCTTTCCTGGTATCGTAATTGATAATTAAGATTATTTAAATTTAATAATTTGATGGGAAACATCAGATCCATCAATCTTCATGATCGACCCTAGACTGTTCAAAAAATTGATTCAGGTCATCAATGGAATAACGAACGATCTTTCCACCAACTTTACTATAGCTGGGTCCGCGTCGCTCAAAGCGCCAACGTTGGAGGCTCTTGACGGAAACGCCTAGATACTTAGCAGCAGATGATTCGTTCAGGAATTGGGGAGAAGGTGGCAAGTCTTGGTGCATGGGACTCTCCGGTTGCACGTTGGGAGTAAACCCGCGTCGGTGCGGGTTAGATAGTCCTATGCTTACCTGATAAGGAATTACCCTGTTCTTACTTGGTAAGGGTAATTTTTCGTTTTCCAGTACGATATTGCGAAAGGTTCTTTTGAAAGGTGCTGAGTTTCAGCATCTTTGAAGAATCGTTATCTTCTAGATACAGTGTCAGCTTAGCTGTTGACGCGAGCGAGCGCGGGGACACAAACCTTTCTCCTGGCAGTAAGCATTCCTCCATCGCTTTCAGGACGGAACGCCATTGAGTATCACCTCTTTCGGATTGTAAGAGGTAAGCCCTCTGAATCAATTTATCCAATTCGGTCTCTTCAGAGTTGTCCCGTTCCCTTTTTTTCGGTAGTGGATTTTTCAGTAACCAATTCTCCAGTTCGATGTAATCGCGGGGAACAAGAAGCAAGGGATGATATTCCTTCGCGTGGATCGCAAACGGTGGGTCCAGCAAGAGGACATCTTCAACGTTCCACTTGCGCCAATTGGCTGCTGCCTCCGTTCTTTCAACACAAATTACCTCCCGCCAGTGCAACTTTTCTTCTGCTTCTGGCAACGCCATCAGTTCAGACCAAATACGGCTTGGTACTTGGTAGAAATGACTTTCAATCTCTTCCGGGACATCGATCAGCGTTCCTGTAGAAATTGGTGTTGATTGCTCTGGCTCTGGTGAATCAAAAGGCTGCCCCCACGTCTCTGCGTCGCGATCACCGGGCATGATTTGCAACATTCGCATGTATTGTCGTGGGCGAATATCAAAACCCTGAAGGTAGGGAGTGATCGACCGTTCGTTGCAGTATTGAAGAATGGAGTAGCGTTGTTTTGGGTAGGATTTCACCAACAGACTGATCGAACGAAAATCATTTAGGCTTGATTGCATAGAGTACCAAATCGCAAAGGGGGGTAAATCAGGGCAAGGCAGGCACTGAAAACTTAGATGTCTATACTTATAGAAGCAAGAATCTCTTCGATCCGTCTTTATTCACCAAAAATTACAAAAATATCTATTGAAACTAATTCAAGAGGATCAGTTTAGTTGTTGCAGGCTATCAAAGATGTTTAGGCCTTTCCCTGAGTTTTTCGACCCCGAGAAAAGATTTGCCTAATTTCAAACTTGTATCGAAACATTAAGAGAGGTTCGGACCAAATACTCCTACCCATCAATAATTTACCTCCCCTAACCGATTTTCACTCACGTTGAACTTACCCTCACACCAGAAAACATAGAACCTAAAAGCTATAGCTGGGGACACTTGGAATCAGCTTTTCAATCATTCTAATGGATCTATCAGTTGTCTTAGACATCTGAGATTAATATCTCTTAACAGATTTTTAACTCATCCCTAATGGAAACCTTAATTTATTTTTAACATACTCAGCATAAGTTAAGAAACGCTGAAATTGTTCAGCACGTTAGATTGGATAACCCTATTTCTCATTCGAAAGGAACTAAAATGATCCGTCTAATTACTCTTCTGGTGGTGCTCTGTTCAGCATTGCCTGTCGCCATGCCTGTCGCCGCGCAGGACAAACCGCTGGTGCGCTTTGGCGCCATCGCTGACCCACAATATGCGCCAGCTGCCCCTCGTGGCACACGCTACTATGCAAACTCGCTGTGGAAACTGAGCGAAGCAATCGAGAAACTGAACGGAGAGAATCTCGATTTTGTTGTAACGCTTGGTGATATCATCGACCGCCACGTCGATGCTTACAATCATATTTTACCGATCTATCAAAAAGTTGAGACAGACAATTGGTTCGTGCTCGGCAACCACGAATACGACGTTGGTAAAGATTATGTGCAAACCGTGCCGATGTTTCTTGGTATGAAAGACCGTTACTACTCATTCGTCGACAACGGTGTGCGTTTTATCACGACTGATGGCAATGATCTGTCGATGTATGCCACCCCTGCAGACATTCCCCGTCGTAAGGAGGCTGAAGCCATGTTCAACGCCTTGGTCAAAGCCGAAGCGGTGAATGCAAAGACATGGAATGGCGGTGTTAGCGAAGAGCAGTTTAATTGGCTGAAAGGTGAACTTGACGCAGCGCAAAAGGCGGGCGAGTTGGTCGTTATTTTTAACCACTTCCCGGCCGCACCAGACAACAACCACAATCTTTGGAATTACAAGGATATGCAGGCCATGCTTGGCCAATATGACAATGTAATGGCCTATTTCAATGGTCACAATCATGCTGGAAATTACGGTGTTGTCGATGGCGTTCACTACGTCACAGTTGAAGGTATGCTGGAAACAGCTGACACCACCGCCTACGCAATCATCGAGGTTTACAATGACCGGATCGAGATGAAGGGCTTTGGCCGTGCCTCTGACCGTTCATTACCGCACCCAGTGCAGTAACTTTATTAGTCGCCGCGGCGCAACCCGCTACGGCGACACCACTGCTTAAGAAATCTGATGAGATGGCACCATTTCTTCTACCTCACTATCGCAATTTTTCTGAGTTTTGTTGCGGCTTCGTTAGCACATTTTACTGAGGGGAGCAAGCCACGCACGATCCTGATAGCTGATGGGGAAGATAAAGGGTTGTTGGTCTACCTGCGTGTACCCGCTCCACTTTTTTTTGCGGGCGACATTGTCGACGCCCAGAATCGACAGGTGCCATTTGAAGCCCAATTCCTGACTGTTAACCGTGTTGGGAACGCTCTGGCATTCAGCCTTTCACAATCCGACATCTCTGATAATCCAAACGACTTTTCCGACCGTTTGAACGCTGCCCATATTTTTCGTCAGGCCGGGCGCCCTCTTGAAGCCCGTGTGTTGCGCTGGGCTATCCATTCGGACTTACCAAAAACCTCTTTATCCTCCGTAGCAGAGGCACGCGAGGCTTTGTCCACGCCAGTTCTCGAAGTCGACCCGTCATTTGGTGCTGCTTATATCGATGTTGAACTGGCCCTCGATGAGGCAGAGAAACGCCTTGATTTGCAGGTGAAAAGCGCCTTGCCTTTTGTAATCCTGCCACCCAGTGTCAGCATCGACAATCACATTCGCGATCTCCGTGGCAACAGCGCCGTGTCTATTAGAGAAACCGGTCAATTGCAAGACTGGGTGACGGTAGATGGCTCTTCACTCAGGGCTGGGCTGCTATTTGTTTGGCAAGGCATTCTCCACATCCTTCTTGGCACCGATCATGTTTTATTTGTGGTCTGTATCGCACTAGGGGCTGGCGCTTGGCGCAAACTTGTGTTGCGAGTGACAGCATTCACGCTTGGTCATGCAATGACGTTGGTGATTGCGTTTCTCGGCTATGTTCCAAACGCTACATGGTTCATACCAGCCGTTGAAACTGCTATCGCCGCAACCGTCGTATATGCAGCTTTGGCTGCGTGGTTGCAGAGGATGGATGCTCCATGGGTTCTCTTGGTAACTGGACTCCTCCACGGGCTTGGATTTTCGTTTGTTCTTTCAGAGATACTGGGTCCCGGATCACCCGCTTTGTCCTTATCCCTTGCGTCATTTACTCTCGGGATTGAATTCGGACAATTGGCTTTGCTCGCTTTGGTGCTCGCAGCAATGGCCGGAATTGGAACAATGTCGTTCCAAGGAGCCAGAGCTTTACGGCTCATGGCCTTGGGAGTTTCCGGCTCAATTGCAGTCTACTGGACACTTACGCGCGGACTAGAACTTCTAAGCGTTGTTTAGTTCATGGGTGATCAGATTTTGATGAAATCTGAGAAGCGAGCTGAAGTCGTTATTCCTAAGACTTTTCAAGGGTAGGCTCTAGAATGGGATAGTTGCCAATCAGGTATCGTTTTCGATTTTGAGGAAAACCCTAGTCTGGACAATTGAACTCATAGCGTATCCAAAAAGCTTTGAGGAAGAGCCAACCCACCTTCTACCCACGCCTGCGATAGCAGGTCTC
>DOPG01000229.1 GCA_003513555.1 Rhodopirellula sp.
CTTTGGGTTCCGCTGCCGGCTCTGCCACCGGTTGCTCGGGCAACATCAGTTTTGCATTCTCAACTCTCAGTTTGTAAGCAGCAAGCAACTCTTCCTCTGTAAGCTTGCTGATTTCATCCGCCATGAAATTTTCAGCTGAGCCACTAATGTATTGAAACTTGGCCGAATAACGACGTCGAAACCCGGGTTCACTCGACTCGGGGTTGGGAAATCGATCTTTTCCCTCGTTGTAAAGGTCGGTGACCCCCGCACTGTCCACCTCAAGTTTCTCAACCTCATCCAAGTAATCACTCACCAGGACGGCATAGGTGCTGGCAGTTGCTTTTTGATTGAGCTTTTTGAAACTTCGCCAGACCTGATCCGGCGTCGTAATTCGCAACCCAGCGTAGCCACGATTGATGAACACTTGCGCCAGCATGTGAAGCCTAAGCTGCTCCTTGATCATTGGCAGGTTCATGGAGTTTGACGAGATCTTCTTTGCGAGGCTGTTGAGTTCGGCCTCGGTATAAAGCCCGTCACAAAATCGCTCTAGCCAGACCGCGAGCTCGCTGTCTGAGAGTGCAAAGCCTTTCTTGGTTGCCTGACTGGCGAACACAAACGTCCTGATGGACCCCTCGGTGCTCGGCTCAGGATTGATACCCAACCCGGTAATATTGCCATCTTGCCCCACTTGGAAGCCCGCCGTTTGCGGCTGTCTTCCGCTTTTGAGGGTCCTCTCTGCTAAATCTCGTAAGAAGAACAGGGTGGCCCGGTGCCCACGGGTGAATCCATCAACTCTCTCCTGCGTCAGTTTTTGTCCATCGAAAGTCGCCAAGACTTGCTCGTTGCGGGTTCCAGCATTCTGCCGCATGTATTGGTCCAGCACAGGCAGCACAACGAACGCAAACAGCGCTAGACCGGTCAAAAAGACCATCAGTGGCTTCAAATTCCTGCGGAATACTTCGAAAGGACTGTTATTCATGGGAGCGGGCTTTCGGAAGCGACCAATTCCAGCGGTCTTTGATACGATTCGCGGCGACTTTACAGAAACATCACTTAGTAGCGAGCGAGTCAGACACGAGCGTAGGAAACTGGATGGAAGCTAAAAATTTCGAGGGTAGTTTGCGAATTTGGGTAACGAAGGTTTGGTGAGTCGCCTTGACAATCAGGCCTCATCAACCAAGTCTCTGGGTAAGGGTTCAAGCACTGCCGCGGCATCTGCCTGCCGTTTTTCACTAATCCAAGTTGGAAATTTAGCCGAAAAACGAGCCGACCGGGTATCCTGCGACGTGTTTTACCTGATCTCCGAGAAACCGAAAGCGTATCGCCGCCTGTTTTGGAGGGTCAAGGTGAGATTGAGCTTGAGAGAGACTTAACTGGCATTATCGTAGCGTTGCCTGAAAAATCGGTCTGGCAAAAGCGTTCATAGTCAGCTTAAGTTTTGCAAAACTCCCAGTCCCGCATGAATTCCCAAAAGTATCCCCACACCTGATTGTTTTGTTTGCATGGCAAAAAGCACCGGCAAGAGTTTGGTGATCGTCGAGTCACCCGCAAAAGCACGCACAATTTCGAAGTTTCTCGGCTCGGGGTACCAAGTCGAGGCAAGCATTGGTCACGTCCGTGACCTGCCCGCGGGCAAAAAAGAGGTTCCCGAGAAGTTCAAGCAAGAGCCGTGGGCCTATCTGGGTGTTAACACGGACGAAGACTTCGCCCCGCTTTACATTGTGCCCGACGACAAAAAAAAGCAGGTGAAAAAATTAAAAGACGCTCTCAAGGGTGCTGACAACCTGTATCTGGCAACTGATGAAGACCGCGAGGGAGAGGCGATCAGTTGGCATTTGCAGGAAATTCTTAAACCCAAAGTGCCAGTCCATCGGCTGGTTTTCCACGAGATCACGAAGGATGCAATCACGAATGCGTTGGAGGCCACTCGAGAGATTGATGGCCCACTGGTGCGAGCGCAGGAAACGCGTCGAATCCTGGACCGACTGTACGGTTTCGACATGTCCAACCTACTGTGGCGAAAAATCGGCAAAGGAACGAGCGCCGGTCGTGTCCAGAGTGTTGCCGTTCGGCTAATCGTTCAACGCGAACGGCAACGAATCGCATTCTGCAATGCGACTTACTGGGATCTGGAAGCAACGTTCAATACGGAAAAGAACGAGTCCATGTCGGCGACACTGTCGAGCGTGGACGGCCGCAAAATTCCGTCCGGCAAAGATTTCGATTCAACGAATGGACAACTAAAAAACACCGACCTTCTTCAACTGGACGAACAACAGGCTGCCGCTTTAGCAACCCGATTGCAGTCCGCCGACTTCCAAGTGACCAAAGTGGAAGTCAAGCCATTCACTGAGCGTCCACGACCGCCGTTCACCACAAGCACGCTACAGCAGGAGGCCAACCGCAAGCTGGGTTTTGGTGCGAAACGCACCATGGATGCAGCCCAAAGGCTTTACGAAAACGGATACATCACCTACATGCGTACTGACAGCACCACGCTGAGCAAGGAGGCCATCGGAGCATCCAGAGATTTGGTGCGGAGCCAATATGGAAACGACTTCTTGCATCCGGATGTTCGCGTCTACAAAGGCAAAGTCAAAAATGCACAGGAGGCCCACGAAGCCATCCGCCCTGCCGGAACGCCGTTTCGTTTACCCGAAACAGTTCGTGGTGAACTGGGCGATCAGGACCAATTCCGACTATTCGACCTGATCTGGAAACGGACCATCGCCTGCCAGATGGCGGACGCTAAGAAACAACGAGTCAGCATCACAATTGAGGGCGGCGGTGCTACCTTCACCGCCTCTGGCACGAGTATCGTATTCGAAGGTTTCCTGCGAGCCTACGTTGAAGGCAGCGACAATCCTGAGGCGGAACTTGCAAACCGCGAAAAGATCCTGCCGAACGTCGCCGAGCAGGATACACTCACTGCGAAGGCACTCGACCCGAAAAGTCACACCACTCAGCCACCCGCCAGATTCACTGAAGCAACGCTGACGCGTACGCTTGAAGAAAAAGGGATCGGGCGTCCTAGCACATACGCCTCGATCATCGGAACGATCACCGACGAGCGACGCAACTACATCATCAAAAAGGGCACGGCGCTCGTGCCAACCTGGCGTGCCTTCAGCGTCACCCGATTAATGGAAGATCACTTTGGACCACTGGTCGATTACGAGTTCACAGCCGAACTGGAAGACTTCCTCGATTCCATCAGTCGTGACGAAGTGGGCCGGGAAGAGTACCTGAAGAAGTTCTATTTTGGCGATGGCTCCGCCGACAGACACAATGTCGGCTTGAAATCGAGACTGGCCGAGAAACTGGAAGCGATTGACCCCAAAGTTTCCGCCCGCTTTCTGCTTGGTGTTCCAGAAGACGGAGAACATCGCGAAGAGGTTTTCGTACGAGTCGGCAAGTACGGCCCGTACATCGAACAGGGTGAGCGAACGGCATCGATCCCCGATGGCATGCCGCCTGATGAGATGGATCTTGAGAAGGCGATGGAATTACTGGTATCCAGCGAAGTCGTTGAAGAACCGATCGGAACACACCCCGAAACCGGAAAGCCGATCTACCTCAAAGTGGGACGCTTTGGACCGTACATCCAGTTGGGCGAACCGGACGACGAAGAAAAACGCAATCAAGGCTTATTGCAGGGAATGGAAGTCGGTGATGTCACCGTTGAACTCGCATGCAAGTTACTGGAACTACCACGCACACTTGGCGACTATCCGGAAAACGGGCAGCCGATTCAAGCGTTCGACGGTCGCTACGGACCGTATGTCAAATGCGAAAAAGAAACACGGTCCTTGCCCGCAGGTGTTTCGCCGCTGGAAGTGACCTTGGAAGAGGCAATCACTTTGCTGAAAGCCCCCAAGAAGCGAGGCAGGGGCACACCGAAAGAACCGCTGCGTCTGTTCGAGCAACCATCCCCTGTCACCGAGAAGGAGGTCAAAATTCTCGACGGCAGGTTTGGCCCCTACGTCACCGACGGTGAAACGAATGCTTCCCTCCGAAAAGGCATGGACCCGAAAGAGATGAAGTTTGAAGCAGCGTTGGACCTGCTTGCTGAACGCGCCGCGAAAGGCCCCTCAAAGCGGAAGAAAAAAGCAAAAAAGAAAAAGGCTGCTAAAAAGAAAGCCAAAAAGAAGGCAACGAAAAAGAAAGCCAAGAAGAAGGGCGTACCGAAGAAGAAGTCCTGATCGAACCAGTCGTGATCGAACCAGCAGCACAAGTTCATCGTGGGTAAACAACTTCCGTAGCCGTGTTCGGCTACCCTGCCTACCTTGGGTTGCTAACGTGGACGTGAACGCCTTGTCCTCCCGGTCCTCCCGCGGAAAGACACGCCAGTCAACCAGAAGCGGCTTTGCCCGCCGAAGCCCCGCAAAAACTTGGCAACAGCGTCGAACATCCGAAAACTATCCTGTGGTCGCTGTCTGACGGAGTATTGGGAGTATTGCCAGATTATTTCGTTAAGCCCAGACACGTGAGATTCAATCGATAAGGCATTGCAGCCTCGCTCTTCTCTCGTTAGCAGGGCGTGCTGAAGTGCCCGCAAACTGCTTGGTCCGCCCCGGGGAGGGCCAACTGACCGCATCCAGACTTCTCGCGAACCGGACCGTCTTGCCCGCAAGCCCACTTGCCGTTGAGGTGACTCAGAACACCGCTGAAGAGAAAGCCACAAGCCGGGTAGACAGTCGATTCGAGAAGGCTAAAAGTCGATGCAAGTCCACGTGTTTGCATCGTCGCACACCAACGCAGCGGTCTGAGAAGGCTATTTCCGACGGTTTTAGCCAAAATATGTGAGAATCACACCGCAACGGGGTTCCACCTGAGGGGAACCCCCATCACAATCTCCGATCAACTAACCAAATCAGCTCAGGAGCAGAAAAACAATGGCAGGAATCGAACGCGTCAGGGAAATTCGTCGTCTTAGAACTCGACGAAAAAAAACAGCTAAACTGATCGCTCGAGCCAAGGCGGGGACCATGGATAAGGCAGAAGCGGCGAGAAAACTGCGTCGTCTTACCCCGGGCGCTGATGTCATCATCGCTCGGGAAGGCTTGGCATAAGCTTGGAGTCTAGGTGGGAAGCCGCCGCCCAACACAATCGCTGTTCCTCGGTTTTGCCTCACTGCCGTGTCCATCGATTGGTTGAAAATCGATTGCTGTCCACGAGGTCCATTGGATCAGTGAATGTCAAGCCAGGCACTTTTGCAAGCTCCGTTGGCCTGCCTGTAGCCTCAAGCTTGCCAACGATGCACTTGCTTCCCGTTGATGGAGTACCGTTTTCACGGTGTGCAAGCTGTTGTTTTTTGCCAAAAAACGCCTAACGCCAGCCGCCGTGACAATCCACTGGTCGCGGGGATAAGAAGCTGACGCAACGAACAAGTTGTGGAGATAAGCCGGGTAAGTCGACAGGCAATCCATGTCGGATCGTCAGTCTGCATAGCCCCCCACCGGCATAGCCTCATCCTGATTGACGCCCGCTCACAACGGTTCAGGAGCAAGCGATACTTGAAGTGGAGTGACTGGTTGCCGAGTAGACAACCGTTCGAAATAATCTGAGAATTATCAGTTCGGAGTTACGAACCACGCGAAAAGTGGAACCGTACCCGTAGGTTAAAAAAGTAGACACGGGCGAGTCCCGCGTCATCGGGTTTCAAGTTTTTTAATGGCAGTGTTGATTCACACCGGACCGTATGTATGAGTACTCCTGAAGAGAACGAACAGAAAAATCCCGGTTCTGAAACGCCTCAGGTGGCGAACCGTAAACCGATGATCGAGGCGATCGGACTGAGCAAGTTTTACGGTCCTTTCGCTGCAGCACGAGAGGTCAGTTTTTCGGTCAGGGAGGGTGAGCTGGTAGCTTTCCTCGGTCCGAATGGGGCTGGCAAGAGCACGACAATGAAAATGCTCACCGGCTACATCGCGGCCAGCGAAGGTGAGGCTCGCATTGCTGGTCACAACATGATGGAAGACCGGATTGCGGGAAGTCGCCGATTGGGATACTTGCCCGAGAACGGGCCGCTGTACCCTGAGATGACGCCCATGTCCATGCTTGACTTCTTCGCGGAAGCGAGAGGTATTCCTGCGTCAAAGAAACGCGACCACATCGACCGGGCCATCGACATCTGCGATCTGTCTTCAGTCATCTACAAGCCGATCAGCAAACTTTCCAAGGGTTTCAAGCAGCGTGTAGGCATGAGCCAGGCCCTGCTACATGACCCCGACGTTCTGATTCTGGACGAACCAACCGCCGGTCTCGACCCTAATCAAATCAGGGGCGTTCGCGATACCATGCGGCGACTCGCTGAAACCAAGACCATTCTCCTGAGCACGCACATTCTTCAGGAAGTGGAAGCCATGGCCAACCGAGTTGTAATGATCAATGAGGGCCGACTGGTTTACGAGGGCGATGTTGACACGCTTCGCAAAA
>DOPG01000342.1:0-6657 GCA_003513555.1 Rhodopirellula sp.
CCATCGGACAGTTCTTTCGCGTAGAGTTCATATTGATTGTCATAATCCCAGGCGTACCGACGCTGTTTCCCGCTTTCTCGCAGCTCAAGCTCCACCTTCTGCTTGCCGCTCGCTTCGGGGTCATCCTGAGTGCTCGCAAAAAGAACTCGTTTGCCGGTTGGGTGAATCCATGCACAGGTCGTCTTTCCATGCCCCGGCGAAACTTTTTCGATGTCGCCAGTCTCAAGGTCCGTGACATAGATTTGATAGAAAGGATTCGCAGGGTCACGCTCACTCTGAAAAACCATTCGCGAACCGTCAGCGTTAAAGTATCCTTCTCCGGCACGCCTACCCTCAAAGGTTAACTGGCGGGTCTTAGCCAGCAGAATTGATTCGTTCCCCTTGTCTGCATCTGCTTTGCCCGCAACCGTTTCCGCCGGAAGCGTCTTTTCTGCCCTAGTCAAGTCGCCCGATTTATCTTGCCCCCAGACAAGTGTTGAGGGGACAAAGGCAGCGAGGACCAAGGCAGTTAACTGGTGTTGGATCGACACTCTACGCATTCGATTTTCTTTTACTATTGGCAGTGATGAACCCGACGTGCTGTGCTTCCGTTGGTCAGAAAGCACTGATCCCTGAAGAGAAAACACAGCACATTTCGGGATGTTCAAGTTTCTACGCTCTAACCGCTGGTTGGATCGAGTGTCAGCAGTTTTGCCCCCATCATTGCGGTCGCCCGCAATGATGGGCTTGATCTTACCGCGCACAGAAGCAAAGGGCACGGACGAGTTCTCGGATACGGAACTTACTTGGCAGAAAGCTCATGGTTCGCTAGACCATGAGCTCCACGTAGACAGATCAGCCCATCGCTCCAGCGAGCAAACAACTCAACCCGCTGCTCTTCCTCCTCGAAGAACCGCACTGTATTAACCTTGTGGCGGATATCGTCCTTCACAAGCCCGAAAACCTCCCGATACTCAGCCTCAGGAGCGACTCCGTCATCATCTTCCGTTTCCGGCTTGACTCGCACCGTCGCGTCAAACCGGAAAACCTGAAGCCAACCGGGGCGTTCCACCGCGACCAGCCGCACATTCCGCAAACGAGCCGTTCCGCCAAAAAAGCCATTCTGTGTCAGGTGTTTACGAATCGTCGTTTCCATCTCATGATCACCACACCAGTCTTCCCATCGCTTCCGTAGGTGTTTTAAGAATGCCAACATCAGTCAACCTTTTCGATGTGCCGAACCACCTGTCTGTCGTAATATTCTACAAGTGCGAAAAGTCCCTGATTCCAGCCGCAGGAACGCACCCGCCATTGAGGAAAACTCGCGCGGACAACTGCGGCAGACATGGCAGCCACACATAACAGCAACAATCCAGCGTGGCTGCGAGAACACTGCAAGGATTGACACAGTGGGCCCCAAACAACACTTTTCGATCATTACTTCTAAATCTTCAAGTCACAAACTCGAAGCTTCGCCCCCGCCGACTCCCGATTAGGCATACCTTGCAATGCCTAGCGAGGTGTTTTTTTGAGACGAGTGGATAAATCTTGATCACCTATTTATTCGGCAGATCAAAATCACCACTCAGGTCGCGCCACACACAGTGGATGTGGTTGGCAGGATTACCCGCAGCGTCAGCCTGAGTGTTTGCAAACTCGATAAGAAATCTTCGACCGCGAATTCGATAGTAGTGGCCAATTCCTGGTTCAGTGGCTCCAGCCCAAGCGAAGTGTACATTTTCCCAACCGTCTTCTGCAATCAATTCGCGGCGTTGCTTTGCAACATCTTCGGTGACTGCATTGACATAGACAGCGACCAGCTTTTCGAGGTTAGCCTTTTGCTTCGCGTTAAGTCCCGACTGGGGTATGCCTTCGGGCTCACCGACGACCGCCTGAGCTTCACCAGCAAAACGAATTTCCTTGAGAGCTTTGGGGCTGATAATAGCACGTTCACTCTGCGAATCACTGAGAGAATTCACAAGCTCGAAAGCAAGGTCTTCCTCTTCGATTAAAACACGCGTCCCTTTCCCTAAAGGACCGGAAACGTCGTTCATTATTGTGCCAGGATTGGCCGCGAAGAACTGAGGCGTGCTGTCAACAAGTGCGCCACCACGGCAGGCAAAGTTCAATGAAAGATGATGCCCCTCAAAACTCAAAGCCCATGCATCAGTGCTGCTGGGGGTCCCAAAGATGGTCAGATAATACTTATCGGGATCACGAGCCCAATTCCGTTTTTCACCTTCAAGCTCACGAAGTACCGCTTCCAATTGCATGATTTTGCTGGCCTTGTCATAACCAGCCTCGCTCAGAGCCGCCCGCACCAATCTCAACGCAGCAGTTCTTTGAGCAGCATTCATTTCGCTGAGAACAAGACCTTTACGACTCTTCTTTGGGATAAAATGCCAATCGACTCGCTTCGGAGAATCGTAAGCCATAACCGCGACCGATTTCTGATCTGCATCCAAGGTCGACAGAAATGAATCTGCAAACGTCTGCAATTGCTTCCCCGGGGAATCAGCAACTTTCCAGCCAGCAAGGACCAACAAGCCGAGGAAGGCAGATGCAAACAGGGCGGTACGAGTGAAACGCATGACTTGAAAATCCCAAAGAATAAATTGACTGGAAGACTTTTGAGCGGTCACTTGGCTCTGAAGCCACTTCGCAATCGCCCGGGGGGTCCCGAATTCTAATCGAACGATGGTCACTGCAAGCGTGGGGCACAACAATTCTTTTTAATTTGATGGAAATCGGCTCCCAAAGCCCAAAGCCGATGAGTGAGTAGAGACGTGACACCATTCTGCACACGGCCGAGACCTAGAAATCGCCAACAAAGCCTGCGCAGATCGGGCATGCATCAGCCAAGCTACAGATATTTTCGCGTCGTTTTTCGGCTGACTTGCTGCCGCAGGAAGTCCTTATCAAGGTTAAGGATGTTACGATCTGAAGCTTACATGTGTTGGATAGCAGCAACAGAAACAGAGGCAGTCAAAAGCCTGCTTTGTAAACCTGCCCGCCAAACCCACGCGGAGCAGCACTTCTCGGTGCGTTGAAGCATCGTTTGACCTTGTAGCTCGATTCACTGATTCACCCAAGCAGAATACCATGGACAGGACACCAGAACCGGACACTTTCAGTCCCAGCGATGAAGCTGCGGAGTACCATGCCATGGACCACACGGCGGTCAATCGGCAATTTGTGGACGAGTTACTCGAAGGCCCAACCGGCCCATTGGTGGTGGATCTGGGATGTGGCCCTGCAGGAATCCCAATCGAGCTGTGCCAAAGATCCAACGACTACGAGGTCATCGCAACCGATGGTGAGGTTGAAATGCTCGAAATAGCGAAACAAGAGATTGATATCGCAGGATGCCTTGGACAAATCTCACTCAGCCACGCCGCAGTCGAGTCGATGGAGCAATTTGAGGACGGAATGGCAGACACTGTGATTAGCAACAGCTTGCTGCACCACTTGGAACAACCCCGTGTCGGGCTAGAGGCAGCATTTCGCCTGACTCGAAATGGCGGCCGCATTTTCATCAGGGATTTGGCCCGGCCAGAAACTGAAGCGGAAATCGAAAGCATGGTCCAAACATACAGCGGCAACGAAAGCGAGAACGGACAGCAACTGTTCCGACAGTCTCTGCACGCTGCGCTGACGCTGAACGAAATCCGGATCATTGCGAGGGGCCTTGGCATTCCGGAAGATCACGTTCAAATGTCGAGTGATCGTCACTGGACTATCGACTGGTGTCGACCAACCTGATGATCGACAGCAACTGAGATGGTGAGAGAACTCGAAAACTCGCGAACACAGAGAACGAACGCACTTGGTGTGATTTATGCGAAACTATCTTCAACTACTCGACGAAGTTCTCAGCCACGGCATTGATCGTGATGATCGGACTGGCGTAGGAACCCGAGGGCTATTCGGTCGTCAAATGCGATTTGACCTAGCGCAAGGCTTTCCGCTGCTGACTACGAAAAAGGTCCACATTCGGTCGGTAATCTATGAATTGCTTTGGTTCCTCAAAGGTGACACCAACATCAAATGGCTCACCGACAATGGCGTCACTATTTGGGACGAGTGGGCCGACGAGGAGGGTAACTTGGGACCTGTCTACGGTCACCAATGGCGTTCGTGGCAAAGTCCTGACGGGACAACCATCGACCAGATTGCTCAAGTCGAAAACGCAATCCGCACCAACCCACAATCACGGCGTTTGATCGTATCAGCATGGAACGTCGCGGATGTGGCTGAGATGGCACTGCCTCCCTGTCACCTCCTATTCCAATTCTATGTGGCAGGTGGCCGCTTATCGTGCCAACTGTATCAACGTAGCGCCGACCTATTCCTGGGCGTTCCATTTAACATTGCAAGCTACGCACTGCTAACAATGATGATGGCGAAGGTGACTGGACTGCAGCCCGGCGAGTTCGTGCACACACTTGGTGATGTTCATTTGTACAGAAACCACTTCGACCAGGCCCGCGAACAACTCTCAAGACACCCGCGGCCGCTTGCCAAAATGCAAATCAACTCAACCCCGACATCGGTGAGTGATTTCGCTTTTGAGGACTTCACTCTCATCGGTTACGATCCCCACCCCCGAATTAAGGCTCCGGTGGCCGTTTGAGCGAAAACAACACTCATTCCGGCGATCCCAGCCAAGTTACAGCCATTGTTGCAATGACGCCCGCGGGCGTGATTGGGCTCGACGGCGACATGCCGTGGCGGTTGAGCAGCGACCTTCGTCGCTTCAAACGGCTGACCATGGGAGGGGTCCTCATCATGGGCCGACGCACTTATGACTCAATCGGTCGCCCGCTGCCCGGTAGGCGGACCATTGTGGTCACGCGGAACCCGGATTGGTCATCCGAGGGGGTCGATTCGGCCTCGAGTCCGGAAAAAGCATTAGAAATCGCTGGTCAGGATCGATGTTTTGTGGTTGGCGGAGCAGAAATTTACCGACAATTGTTACCTGATTGTCATGAATTATGGCTAACCAGAGTCTGGTCGACCGTTGAAGGCGACACAAAATTGTCGATTGACCTATCGCAGTTCAAGGTCATCGAACAAACTCGTATCCCAGCAAGTGCAAGGGATGACGTCCCAACCGACTTTCTCAGAATGATTCGGCAAAATTCTTGCAAAAAATGATGGCCTGTCCCCATTGAGCAAATAGGGGGCCGTTCGGTATATTTCGGGACCACTCAGTCGAACAAGCTGCGATTTTCGCCGCTCAGACTCGGTTTGCCCTTGCCCTGATTAACATTAAACCTTTCTCCGGAGTCCGGTTATGCCCCGCTTGATGGGCGTCGATATCCCCAACGACAAACAAATTCAATATTCTCTCACCTACCTTTATGGCATTGGCTTGCACAGTGCTCGGGAGGTGTGTGAGAAATTGGGAATTGACCCCGCGAGGGCGGCAAGTGAAATCCAAGAGGATGAGCTGGGCCAAATCGCCGCACTTTTGGAGCGTGATTATACGGTTGAAGGTCCACTTCGCCGTCAATTGGCCCAAAATGTTGGGCGATTGCGTGAGATCAAGGCCTATCGTGGGCTCCGTCACCGCAATGGCTTGCCTGTGCGTGGCCAGCGTACCAAGACCAACGCACGTACGCGTAAGGGCCCCAGAAAGCCCATTCGCAAGTAAACAGGCTGTCGCCTGCGAGGCAGGCGACCACTTTGGTGGAGCTACATCACTTTTTGTAGCGTCGATATTAAAGCGAGTAAACAGATGGCAAAAAACGCCAAGACAACGAAACGCAAGATCACCAAGCAGGTGGTCGATGGTGTGGCGCACATTCACGCGTCCTTTAACAACACCATCATCACGATTACCGACCGTCAGGGTAATACCCTGAGCTGGGCCACTGCGGGAGGCTCCGGCTTCCGCGGCTCACGCAAGTCGACTCCCTTTGCCGCTCAGGTGGCGGCAGAGCGCGCAGGTGAGGCAGCTAAGGAGTACGGCCTGCGGAACCTTGACGTCGAGGTGAAAGGACCCGGACCCGGCCGCGAATCCGCAGTGCGCGCGCTGAACGGTTGCGGCTACAAGATTACGAACATCACTGACGTGACACCGATTCCGCATAACGGTTGTCGCCCACCCAAAAAGCGTCGCGTGTAACGCACGCCTGAGAGGACTTAGCAAATGGCTCGATATATTGGACCGAAGTGCAAGCTCTCCCGACGGGAGGGTACGGATCTGCAGCTTAAGAGTGGCGTAGCTGCGTTCGATAAAAAGTGTAAATCAGAGACACCGCCCGGGCAGCACGGCGCGCGCCGCGGCAGACTGTCTGACTACGGCGTACAGCTGCGCGAGAAGCAGAGGGTGCGTCGCATCTACGGAGTGCTGGAAAAGCAGTTCCGCAATTACTACAAGGAGGCCGCGCGCCTGAAAGGCGCGACGGGTGAAAACCTGCTGCAGCTTCTAGAGAGCCGCCTCGACAATGTTGTTTATCGCATGGGCTTTGGCTCCACGCGATCAGAGGCGCGCCAGCTGGTTTCTCACAAGGGCATTCTGGTGAATGGTCAGGTTGTGAATATCCCGTCCTACCAGGTGCAGCCAGGAGATGTGGTCTCTGTGCGAGAAAAGGCCAAAAAGCAACTTCGGGTGCAGTCTGCTCTGGCAATTGCCGAGCAGCGTGGGGAGCCCATTTGGGTAGAGGTAGATGC
>DOPG01000342.1:6894-7497 GCA_003513555.1 Rhodopirellula sp.
AGCAAGCTGGAAGGGACCTTCAAGTCTCGTCCGGAGCGACAGGATCTGCCAGGCGAAATTAACGAAAACCTGATTGTGGAGTTGTATTCGAAGTAAGGCTTCGAATACAACTCGGTTACGCAATCCCTGAAATCATCGAAGGTGTTCTATGCAAAGTTCTGTCACTGAGTTTTTGACACCCCGCGTCATCAAAGTTGATGAGGCTTCCAACACTCGTGCCACCGTCACGCTCGAGCCGCTCGAGAGAGGCTTTGGCCACACGCTGGGTAATGCCCTGCGCCGCATCCTGCTGTCTTCCATGCCCGGTTGTGCCATCACCGAAGTCGAAATCGACGGTGTTGAGCACGAATACTCGGCTATTGAAGGAGTTCAGGAGGATATGATCGAAATCTTGTTGAACCTGAAGGGTGTCGCGCTGTCCTTAAATGGCAAGGACTCCGCGCAACTGACGCTATCCACACAGGGCCCCTGCACGGTTACTGCTGCCGACATTCAGGTCGATCACGACGTGGAGATCTCCAATCCCGATCATGTGATCTGCACGGTGACAGGCAAGACACCGTTGTCGATTCGACTGCTGGTTCAGCGCGGTCGCGGTTACTC
>DOPG01000313.1:0-7777 GCA_003513555.1 Rhodopirellula sp.
GATAAAAAAAGTCACCAGTGTCCGCGGGCGTTCAGGGACGGGGCAGTACAGGCTTGGTGTGTGTGAGCTTCAAAAAGGTCGTTCAGCAAACGCAAAGAATCTATTGGACGACGAGATTGTGATTCTATTTGCAGGCATGGTTGCGGAGGCTCACTTCACCGGCCGCTACTGTGAAGCTGGTGCAGCGGAAGATTTGCGTGCGATTCGGCGATTACTTTGCCATCGTGTTAGTACTGTCAAACAGCATGAACGTTTGCACCGGCGTTTGTTGGCGCGTACGGAGCATCTTCTTGATGACGAACCGACTGCCTTGGCTGTCGAGATGGTAGCCACCGAGTTGGTGCAAAAACAAACCATTAGTGGCCGGGCCGTTCGGCATTTCTATCAACAAGCGATGCGAAAAAGCTCCTGAGAAATAGTGGGTTCTTGAATGCCAGAGATGCAGGACACCGAACAAATTGCTCGATCCATAGCTGCGGATTTGAAGTTGCCAGTGCGGCAAGTGTTGGCAGCCATTGGGTTGCTTGGAGCAGGCAATACCATTCCGTTCATCGCGCGATATCGCAAGGAAGTGACGCAGGGACTGGATGAAATTGCACTACGGGTGATTGAGGATGCGGTTGAAAAAACGGTTGCCTTGGCGGAGCGGAAAGCAACCGTTATCAAGAGCATTATGGGTCAAGGGTTGATGACTGATGAGTTGCTTGCGTCGCTTCAGAGTTGCAGTGACTCGCGACAGCTTGAGATGCTTTACTTGCCTTTCAAACCCAAACGTCGCACCAAGGCAGCGATTGCTCGCGAACGGGGCCTACAACCGCTTGCTGATCTGCTGATTCTTCAGGAGCCACTTGGAAGTTCGCGAAATGAGATACTTAACCAGTTTGTCAATCCTGCGTTGGAAGTCGCCGATCGGGATGCTGCGTTGCAAGGAGCGCTCGCGATTGTTGCCGAGCAATGGTCTGAGGATGTCACTTTGCGACGCTGGATGCTTGATGATGCCGTAGCGATTGGCAAAGTGACTTCCACCGTTAAGCGTGGGAAGAAAAAAGAAGCCGGGAAATTCGAAATCTATTTTGATCATCGGGAGGCCGTAGGGAAAATTCCCTCACATCGACTTTTGGCAATGTTGAGAGGCGAAGATGAAGGTTTGCTCCGCATTGGTATTACGATGGATGACGGGAGAGCGATTGCTCGCATGAAGTCGCAGTTCATTCACGATAGGCAGTTTGAATTTCACCGTGATTTGGTAGGGGCGATTGGTGATTGTTATGAGCGATTGCTTCAACCTGCCACGCAGTCCTCAGTGCTGCAGAATCTGAAGGAGCAGGCTGATACGGATGCAATTGAGGTGTTTGGGAGAAATCTGCATGAACTGCTGATGGCATCACCCGCTGGTCCTCGTGTTACGTTGGGAATTGATCCCGGTTTTAGGACGGGGTGCAAACTGGCTGTTGTTGACGAGACCGGCAAGTTCTTAGCGACCAGTACTATTTATCCGACCCCGCCCAGAAACGATTCTGAAGCAGCGGCAAAGCGTGTGATGGAATTTGTTAATCAGTACAACGTCGAACTGATTGCAATTGGGAACGGTACTGCTTCAAGAGAAACAGATGTTTTCGTCGGCAACCTGTTGAAAGAACAGGGTTTGAACTTGACCAAAGTGATGGTTAGCGAAGCTGGTGCATCGATTTATTCTGCCAGCGAGATAGCGATTAAGGAGTTTCCGGATCTTGATGTGACCGTCCGTGGTGCGATCAGTATTGCCCGGCGATTGCAGGATCCGCTCGCAGAACTTGTGAAAACGGATCCCAAATCAATTGGTGTGGGACAGTATCAACACGATGTCAATCAGACACGACTACGTAAATGTCTGGATCGCACTGTTGAATCATGCGTGAACGCTGTTGGTGTGGATCTGAACATGGCGAGCGTTTCGCTACTATCTCATGTGGCAGGCATTGGTCCAAAATTGGCACAGAACATAGTAGCTTACAGAGATCAAAACGGTCGATTCGAAAATCGCAAAGAACTGCTGGATGTTGCAAAGCTTGGAAGAAAAGCGTTTGAACAGGCTGCCGGTTTTCTTCGCATTCGCGGCGGAGAAGAATCTCTGGATAACTCAGCGGTTCATCCCGAGAGTTACACTCTGGTGGGTCGCATGGCGAAGAAATTAGGAACGGATCCAAAGAGATTGGTGGGTGATGCGGGACTGAGCCACAAATTGAATCCCTCTGAATATGTAGATGATCGTTTTGGGCTGCCCACTGTGATCGACATCATATCTGAGTTGGAAAAACCAGGACGTGACCCACGGCGTGAATTCAAGGCGGTGCAGTTCGATGATGCAATCAATAGTATCGGTGATTTGAAGGCAGGTTTAGTTATGGAAGGCGTCATTACGAACGTTACGCATTTTGGGGCCTTTGTTGACATTGGTGTTCATCAGGATGCCCTTATTCACATTTCACAGCTGTCGAATTCATTTGTGAAGGATCCGAATGAGATCGTTGCCGTTGGTGATCTTGTTAAGGTCAAGGTCCTGGAGATCGATGTGGGACGCAAACGCATCTCGGTAACTCTGAAGTTCTGAGGGGGGTGTTGAGATTCCTAGCTCGGTGAACTGAAGTGGAATTGCATCGTTAGTGCGTGGCTGCAAGCTAAGTTTGGAAACAGCATTTTTGTAATCAAGACAATGTTTCGTGAACAATACTTCAAGTCCACATCTCACGGTCCAGGTTCCGGTAGCCGATTGCTTCGGCGAGATCCTGTTCCCGAATCTGATTGCATCTTCCCACATCAGCAATGGTTCTTGCCACACGAAGAATTTTATCGTGTGCCCTTGCGGAGAGTCCGAGTTCCTCGACGCAGTGACGAAGCATTTGTGTGCACTTGCGATCAATCGGGCAATAGGTACGCACTTGTCGGCTTGTCATCTGCGCATTGTAGCGTTTCGGAGTATTCTGAAATCTTTTAGACTGGAGGTCACGTGCATTGATTACATCCGACCGCATTGTATTGCTTGTTGTTCCCTTGTTGACGCGTTCAGATAATTCATCAAACGGAACGGCAGGTACATCAAGATGTATATCTATGCGATCCAGCAAAGGGCCAGAGATCTTTGACATGTACTTCTCTACTTGAGGAGGAGTGCAATTGCAGCTGCGTCGTGGGTCGCTTCGGTAGCCACAAGGACACGGATTCGCCGCAGCGATCAGCATGAAATCAGCGGGAAATGTAGTCGACTGCAGGGCACGGGAAATCGTGACTATTCCATCTTCTAGCGGTTGCCGCATGACTTCCAATGTTTTGCGATTGAATTCAGGCAGCTCGTCTAGAAATAGAACACCGTTGTGAGACTTGCTTATTTCTCCGGGAGCAGGTTGGCTGCCACCTCCCACCAATCCAGCATCGCTGATGGTGTGGTGTGGGCATCGAAAGGGACGCCGTGCCATGAGTGGCTGGTCGGGGGGCAGTTGACCGAGGACACTGTAAATACGCGTGGTTTCAATTGACTCGCCGGCCGACAAGGGAGGAAGAATTGTGGGCATTCTTTGTGCCAACATTGTCTTGCCGCTGCCAGGCGGCCCGATCATTGCGAGGTTGTGACGGCCTGCAGCAGCGATCGTTAGAGCTCTTTTTGCTGATTCCTGTCCTCGAACGTCTGCAAAGTCCAAGTCATAAAGGCTGAATTTTTCGAAAAGTCTCTCGAGTTCGCAGGGTACGGCACTGACTTCTAATTCACCCGCGAAGAAAGCAATCGCCTGCGCTAAGCTGTGAACTGGTATGACTTGTAAACTTTCCACAACGGCAGCCTCACTCGCGTTCGCAACAGGTACAACTAATCCTCGAATCGCATCGTTCTTCGCTGCCTCGATTGCGATTGATAGTGCTCCCTTGATTGGCCTTGCTGTTCCCTCCAAAGCCAATTCGCCTACAACGGCGTACTCTTCCAGGCGTTCCGCAGATAACTGTCCGCTGCCCGCTAGCACACCCAATGCAACGGGTAAATCAAATGACGATGCTTGTTTGGGAAGATCGCCGGGAGCTAAGTTGATCACCACTCGGTCCTGCGGTCTCACAAATCCGCTGTTAACAATCGCCCGTTCGACACGGTGCGTACTTTCTTTGACGGCAGTGTCTGGCAGCCCTACCAAAATGGTTTTTGGCATGGCAGCCGGTGAGATATCGACTTCGACATCAACCGGAAACGCTTCGATGCCGGAAAGCGTAAACGTCTTCAAGTGTGCCAGCATGATGCCCCAAGCATGTAAGCGTAGAAGTAGTTACTGCTTTGAAGGTCGCATCGTTCGAGCTACTTAGCAAGGACTGAAATTCCAATCCTTGGAAATGAGCCAAATAAGTCGGGATACATAATTGAAGGCAAAGGTTAGTTTGGTGGTAGAAGAAAGCCGGCCAGATGTGTGCCTTGCAATGCTCGCAATAGGAGCTTACATCTGCATTGCGCGTGATCTGACTTGCTGTCTTGGCTCTGCTGTGGCTGGAATGCACAACGAGATAATAACAGTTCGAGGTCAGGACGGATTTCATTGCCGCCTTTGCGTGATGAGCCCATGTATGACATTACTGCGACGCACATGCCTAGTAGTTCATGGGGTTCACTGCGGTTGACTATGGGAAGGCAGTCATCGGTCTCTGCTTGGCATGATTCAAAGGCGTTTTGAAAGCAGACTGTGTGTCAAGCTCTTCCGAGATTGAGGGGGAATGCACCAGCGGCGGAAGATGTTTGCAGGCAGCAGCGATGCCCGGTCATAGCGTATTATCTTCAGGATAGCGTCTGCGCTCGATGGCAGTAGTGTGACCTCAGCTTGCCATGCCCCGATTCGTCTGCAGAAATCTATATCTGAGTCAGGGAGCTTGACTGGTTGCGACAAGGGTGGAAGGTTTTACCCGAAAGGAACATGATGAAGCGTTGTGCACCCTTCGGCCGGGCAGCATAAAAAAGGGTGTCATTGTGACACACCCATCCAAAGCAACCCGAAGTTGATATGATTTCGAGACGTTCGGGAACCTTATTTTGCATCAGCAGTGACGGTAGAAGACAGGTAGAATTCGGTGAATCTTACGGATCAAGATATGCGTAACAGCAAGCAGACACCATCGTCAACTTTTGGGCTCAGTGATTGTGGACGTGCTCGAGAAGCGAACCAGGATCAGTTCCTCGTCGCAGAGCTAATCAAGTCCATGCTGGTATCAGCAACAACGCTTGAACTTGGGGAACAAGTCTTTGGGCGTGTCCAAGGCGAAATTCTACTGGTTGCCGATGGTATGGGCGGACATGCTGCTGGGGAAAAGGCTAGTCATCTTGCGATTAGTCACCTGGTATACAGGTTACTTAATAGTGTTCACTGGTTCTTTCACGGAGATGATGGGAATGAAGATGATTTTGTGGCGAATCTGCAGGACTTGATGCAGGATGCAAATGCAAAAATCCTCCGTGAGTCTGCCAAGAATGCGAACGTGAGAGGCATGGGAACGACGTTGACTATGGCCCATCGCATCGGGAAGCGGATGTTCGTGGTTCACGCGGGAGATAGCAGGTGCTATTTGTACCGCAATGGCGCTGTAGAGCAGTTAACAACGGATCATACCTTGGCAAGACAGATGGTCGAGAAAGGGGGTATGCGATCGGAGCATGAGTCGATGAGCCGTTGGAGTAACGTGTTGTGGAACGTGCTGGGTGGTAACTCGAATGATGAAGTGGTCGCCGAAGCACGGAGGGTGGATCTGGAAGATGGTGATATGATCGTCCTGTGCAGTGATGGCTTGTATCGGTATGTTAATGAGGAAATGCTGGCAGAGGTGCTGTCTGTGACGGAGGATCCAGAGTCCGCATGTCGTACACTCGTTGATTTTGCAAATGCATCGGGAGGGAAGGATAACGTAACTGTGGTCGTCGCTAAGCCAGACTTGAGTTTAACCAGCGATCGCAGTTTCTTACCCGAGGCTGAGCCAACACAGGCGTCCGACAGGTGATCAGTCGTGTAGGCCAGAGGGGTTTGTCACAACGGTAAACTGACACGTGCGCGCATGGATTACTAAAGTCGGGAGTGTGCTACCCCATGATGGATGTTTGGGGCCTATGCGTAACCGCTCCGCAGAGTCAGCTCAGTTTGCTGAATCGGTCAATGGGGCTGCGGAGTCGGCCTGGCACACTGCAATCGCTACGTTGGGAGAACCTATCGCAGTTCGTGGAATTAGCAGCAACCAGCAACCAGAGGAATATAACGGCCTAGGATGAATGATCCTGAAGTCCAAACCGAACCAGAACATGTCTGTGAAGAGATTTTGCAAACAGAAAATTCTCCGAACCATGTCGTTTCAAATGATGTCGCGTCGAGTGATAGTGATGCATCATACAGTTTCGAAACTGCTGGACCGCTCGAATCAAAGTCAATGCCAGAGACCGCTGCCGGACAAGTTCGTCAACCAGAGCCCCGATTACCCCGTGAATTGAGACCACCTGTCGGAAATGTGATGGGGGTTATCCTGGGGCTCTCGGCAGCAGTGTTGTACACCATGGCAAATATAGCGTTGCGTAACTGTGTTGCCGTGGATCCGCTGCTTGTGTCAGCAGTCAAGGCTGCTCCCACCGTCATTGTGCTGGGGCCTTTTCTGATCTGGATGTTGACCAGAGGCGAGGCACTGGCGACTAGTCGAAGGCTGATTCCGCGATTCATTGTCGTCAGTCTCATCGGGCAGTTTGTCGGCAATGCCGCGTTTCAATTAGCACTGGGGACGATAGGATTAGCCGCCTCTGTTCCGATTACCTTGGACGTGTTGATCGTCGGTGGTGCAATTCTAGGCCGCGTATTGCTGCGTGAGCCTGTGCGTTTGCGAACCATTGCGGCCATGGTCATGATCATCATTGCGGTGGTTATCCTCTCCCATCCCAGTACTTCCGAAACACCTGAAACTTCCATCACCAACCATCCCGTCTGGGTCGGGGCACTGTGTGCCGCTGCGTCCGGTGCTGCTTACGCTCTCTTTGGTGCCGTCATGCGGCAAACGATGAGAGGGGGAGTTTCGGCCCCAGCCACAATGTTCATTAGTGGCCTCGTGGGAACGCTGTCGCTTTGGGCAGTCACACTTGCAAACTCAGGGCTCGCTTCACTTTCAGTGGTCAATTCGTCTCAGTGGCTAATGATGGCTGCGGCTGGAGTGTTGAACTTCAGTGCTTTTGTCGCGTTGTCTGTCTCGTTGAAGGCGTTGCCGGTTGTGGCTGTAAATCTCATTAACGCTTCGCAGGTGGCGATGGCAGCCATCGCCGGAGTGATTGTATTTTCAGAGCCGGTAACATGGCCACTCTCGATCGGTATCTTGTTGACATTTGCTGGTCTGTTGGTACTTGCAAATCGTCGTAGTCCGGCTTCGGAGAAGTCACAGTCCTCACTGAATAAGTAGGGCCACGTTGTAAGCGGGTCTGGTGGGCAAAGCCAGCAGTTACACACGCGACAGTTTTGTGATTCTGCCAGTGCTGACCCACTCGGCAACGTAGAGGTTGTCTTCTAGGTCAAAGCAAGCGTCATGGGGATGCACAAATTTACCCTGCTGCCATTTTGTTTCGTCGGTCCGGATTGAGAAGCCTTTCGAATCCTGCTTGTCTTGGAGAACACGTTCGCGATCATCACCAAGGGTTACGATCGTATTGTGATCTCGGTCAAGTAGTGAAACCCTTGCTACTAGTTCTGGCACGAGCATTAATTCTGCGTTGGTATCGATATTGGCGGGTAGGCCAAAGCCGTTTACCGTCTTTTTG
>DOPG01000313.1:8001-20387 GCA_003513555.1 Rhodopirellula sp.
CGTATTCGCCCTGCAAATCAAAGAATTGTAGGGTGTTGTTCGCGCGGTCAGCGACCACAATCTCGTGGTCGCCACCCTCTCTTGTATCGACCCACAAACCATGGGGTAAATTGAATGACCCACGGCCTTTGCCGGAGCCTCCAAAACATGACAACCAATTGCCATCCTTGTCATAGCGATGGATGTAGTAGGAGCCATACCCATCCGCAAGTAAGAAATCACCATTGGGTAGAAACGCGAAATTTGTGGGTAAGAAACGATTACGTCCCCAAGCCCGTTGTGGATTACTTGCTTCGCCCGTCACATAGTGCCCACTCTGCATAGGTGCATATTTTTGCCAAACTAATTCACCTTTCAGTGTTAGCTTGGCGATCGATTTGACTTGTTGATAAGCAGCCACGTAGAGATAGGGGACACCGTCTTCTACATGGACTTCGAGCCCGTGACCTCCACCCTGAAACTGTTGTCCAAAAGCACGCATGAATTGTCCATCCGAGTCGAACACGAAAATGGAAGGATGGTCGGTCTTACTGACTTCCCCTTCATGAATGACATACAAATTATTGTCAGGATCGACAGCGACGTTATGCGTTGTTTGCCATGAATATTGGCTTGGTAGCTGGGGAAATAGGTGCTGGCACTTGAATTGGTGGTCACCGGTACCGATCACCTCTTGCGCCGCAGACCGTTTGCTGGTCAAAAGGGCAGGGCAAGCGACTGATGCGCCAGCAGCTGTTTTAAGAAATGAACGGCGTGTGTAGTTTTGACTCATCAGCAATTTTTGACTTAGGGGAATGCTTGGAGGGGTTCCTTCGGGTGGGAGTTATTTTCCGCACGCCACGTTCGTTATACGCTAGGTGGCGGCTATTATACAACAGAAAGAAGTGAATCAGTTTTCATCGCAGTCTGGTGTTGTAGTCAGGGTGAAAATCACACACTAAGCTTTTGAGCACGCGAGAGTCTTTGACCACCATGCCTTAGTTAGTTTGGCCGGAATACTTCAGCCACATGAAGATGTTTGCTCTCTTGCGGGGGATGAGCAATGAACTCTTGCTGCGATGGGATTACACCGCGATGGCAGTAAACTGTTTCGGTCAGTTCTGAATATCCACTGATGTAACCAGGCAACGTAATTTTCAGCCATTGAGCCGCTTCTTTAGGAAACCAAACGTATGACTGAGGAAGCACGTTTTGCTTTTGGAAAAAACTGGCAGTCGTTTCTCGCCTCTTTAGATGAGGATCGCATTGATCAGGCGATGATATCACTGCGACAGTTGCTGGGGCTTGAGACGCTTGAGGGCAAACGCTTTATGGATTTGGGTTGTGGAAGTGGTTTGTTTTCTCTCGCTGCTCAGCGATTGGGAGCTGAAGTCATTTCGATCGACTATGACAAATTTTCGGTGGCTTGTAGTGAAGAGCTACGCAAGCGATTTGGATCTGAGTCCCAGCAGTGGGACATCAAGGAGGGGTCTGTTCTGGATTCAGTCTTGATGCAGAGTTTGGGGACCGCGGACATTGTTTATTCCTGGGGTGTGCTGCACCATACTGGAGCCATGAGCAGAGCAATTTCAATGGCATCTGAGAAGACTAGGCAGAATGGTTTGTTCTGTTTGGCGATTTACAACGATCAGGGAGGGGCTAGTCGTCGTTGGTTGCGAATCAAGCAAATCTACAATGCGCTACCAACCTGGTTGCGTTTTGTCTGGGTACTCATGGTTGCTGGTACCTATGAATGCAAGTTTGCGTTGGCTCGCTTGGCTCGTTTCAGGAACCCATTGCCATTTCGTGATTGGCGTGCCAAGCGACAGGATCGTGGGATGTCTGCATGGCATGATTGGGTTGATTGGATAGGAGGTCTGCCATTTGAAGTTGCTAAGCCAGAAGAGATTGTTGTTCCTCTGCGGCAACAGGGTTTTGTACTCGACAACCTGAGGACTGTTGGAAGTGGATGGGGTTGTAACGAGTATGTTTTCTCAAGGCCACCAACGTGATTTCACGACTCTTCTTGTGACGTTTCCCGGTCGATTTTTTGAAGCGTCTGTTCCAGATTTTCGATGAACGAATCCCGCTCTTTGGGCGAGAGAATGTGTGTTCGTTTCGACGTTTGGATGAGCACACGCTTCATCGAAAGCGCTGGCCCGCTAAGTACGGTCGCGGACTTCGTGACGGATATGATTTCTGCGAGTGGAATCTGATAGCACAAGACTCCGCAACGAATGGTTAGCCCGTCATCATGCAATGTGTAACGGCAAGGGATCGTTACTGCTGCGGTAAGGCTGGCGGTTGCTGCAGCACATAGAAACAGCGTGAGTGCTCCAACACCTTGTCCCTGCTGTAACAGGTAAATTGCGATCACGAGGGAGGTTATGGGAGCCAACGTCAACATCACAAAAATCCACAGATCGACGCCTGAGCGGTAGGTCGTGGCAGGGAGTTTTCGTTTTGGCGAAATTTCGTTGTCCATGATTTACCTATGCTACTTCACCAGTTTGTTTTGTCGCAAAGCCAGCTTTGGAACCAGAATGCTCGTTAGAATCGCTGCTGCAACCGACGTGATGACTACTATCCAGTGAATCGTTGAGGCGGAGCCATTAGCAATGATTGCGGCAGATGCCCCGCTTTGTACCCACAACAATTGAGGAACAACTGCGACCGCAGCGGCCAAAAGAAAGGGAGCCAAGCGACTACCGCTGGCACCCATGGTGTAACTGATCAGCGTCGTTGGGATTGGGGTCAAACGCACCATCAGATGAAATAGGAACCCGGCGTCAGCGGCTAAACTGCGTATGGTATGGAGTCGATGGAAAGACGGATTTTGTTGCTCACGAGCCAGCTTGGTGCAAATCGCTTCATGCAGCCACCAGCGGGCGATGCAGTAATTAAGACTTGCGGCAATTACAGCAATGAAGAGCATCAGGACACCGCCGGTAAGAGTGCCGAAGATCGCTCCTGCAGACAAGGAAACTGCGGTTTTTGGGACCAAGACAGTCATGGCGGCCACCCCGCAAAGCATGAACAGGACAGGGGTCCATTCACCATGACGCTCCAATTGGTGGCGTAAATCGGAAAACTGGAATCCACTCATCACGAGACTGAGGCCACAGGTAATGAGGGCAAGTGGTACCAGAAAACGAAGTGAGATGTATCTACCGCCAGTTCTTTGATTCACGATTACGATGGCTTGCATTGGGGGAGGTGCCCTGAACATGATACTATCAGTTCGCGTACCAAAGAATAGAACGATCAGAAAATGATGTTTAGGCTAGATGATAAATCGCCATCGATGGGTTGGTTGCCCTGGGCACGCTTCAATTTGCACCGAAACCCATTTGGTGAGCTGACACCGGATGAAAGAGCAGAGTTGGCAGTCGTAGAGGTTGATTACCTGATAGAGATGCTTGGGGATCCAAGACAAGCGGTACAATTTATTGGTGAATGTGGTCGTGGTAAGACGACCCGAATGTTGAAATTGCGATCCCATTTACCTGAGTCAAGTTATACTTACATTCCTGAACACCTACCCTGTCCACCAATTCTTTCAGGGAATCCTATTCTTGTTGATGAAGCGCAGCGGTTGTCCCGATCCGCGCGGCGCTGTGTTTTGCGTAGTCGGTGTTCCTTGGTGTTTGCTACGCACAACGATTTGAGCAAGTCTCTGCGGAAGCACGGTTATCGCGTCCACACGGAGCACATTGGTGAGAGCAATGGTCCAGAGCTTGTCTGTGAGTTGTTAAACCGGAGAATTGAGGCGTCGCGATTGCAGAGTGGCGTTATACCGGTCATTTCGATCGAAGATGCTGAGTTATTAGTTGCAGAATTTGGCAACGACATTCGGGGTATTGAAAACAGATTGTACTTGCAGTTCCAAAAGAACTTGGAGGTTGGCTTCGATGGCGAAATGTGAATTGTCAATTGAGTTGGATGAACCGAATCGAGTCTATCACGAGGGTGAAAAGGTTGAGGGTATCGCCCATGTTAAGGTGGACTCCACCGTCAAATGTACGGGCTTGGTGCTGTCGACGGGCTGGAAGACGCATGGTCGGGGGAATGTTACCAGTGGTCCCACGGAAGAGACCACGGTCTTTTCAGGTCAGTGGACGCAGGGAACGAAGTATGAATATCGATTCTCGTTGTCTGCTGGGGATTGGCCGCAGACTTATCACGGACAGATTCTTTCCATTGATCATTATGTTGAAGCAAAGGCAAAAATACCCTGGGCATTTGATCCCAAGACAGCGACACCCTTTATGGTGCGCGTGACTCAGTTACCGACCTGGCATGATGAAGAACTTAGCCAAATTTTGAAGAAGTCAAAGAAGCCCCAAATCATCGGTATGGTGCTTTTTGCAGTGATTTGCGTACCGCAGTTGCGGTTCACAGGTTGGGTCGGGGTAGGGGTGCTGGGTTTTGTTGGGTTAGCTGTAGCGGTCTTTTGGTTGAAGCAAAAGTTTCTTCCCAGATATCTACTTGGCACACCTAATTTCTATATTCAGGAAGATACGTTGGCACCGGGAAGTGAGCTTGTGGGTGAGTTCATTACACAAACAAGAAAGACCGTGGTGCCAAACGCAATCACGGTAGCGTTGAGAGGAACCGAAGTCTGTGTCAGTGGGAGTGGATCCAACAGAACAACCCACAAGAATGTAGTTTTCGAAGAGATTCAAGAACTGCAATCGAATACTACCCTTCAGGCTGGGACTGAGAATCGCTGTCCTTTTTCTTTTCAATTACCAGAGGATGCGGCGTTATCTGTCAATCTCAAGGAAAATTCGTTGATTTGGTCGGTTGAAGTTGAGGTGGATATTCCTCGATGGCCAGACTGGAGAAAAAACCAGTCAATTTACATTGTACCAACTAATGAGAAACGTCTTGGGCTAGGAAGTGATCAATCGGGTGCAGGCGTGACAAGGGCGTCAGATACGCTTGCTCAAGAAAAATCGCAAGCCAGTGATTCAGCCACAGAAAATTCGAACTCTATGATGGCTGCAGGCGTGACGTTTGTGGAGACAGTTGCCCAGATTTGGGCTGTTCGCGATGATCGTGACCAGCTTGAAATGGTCGTTGATGCCGTGATTGGGCTGTCCTTCACAATTGAGGCGCAAGTCGAACGGCGCCTGCTATATGCCGGCGATGAGGATCCAAATGTTTACAAGGATGGGTATGCTGTATGGGCTCGCTATCCTGGCCCCAGGCTCCCTTTGGTACTGTATGTGCCTCATGACTTGGGAGATGAGTTCGAGCAGTTGGGCAGAGGTGCTTGGACGGGTAGAGGCGTGGTCGTGGGTTGGGACAGTTTGCATGGACGCTTGCAAATCAAGCTGGATTCAACTAGTTGAGCGAGCGATCTTGCCGGTGTGGTGTGATTATGGCCGCTTCATCAGGAAGAACTCACACAATGGGTTTGTGGGATACGTGGTTCTCAACCGGCCACCGGCGGTCTAAACTTCCAATCTTCTCTAGTTCCAGTGATCTACCAGACGTACTACCAGACCAGCGACCTAAGTGATCTGACATGACTTCTCCCAGAGTTTTGGTCCTTCGTGCACCAGGAACGAATTGTGATGAAGAGACGGGGTTTGCCTTTGAGCGAGCCGGAGCGTCAGTTGAACGGGTGCATGTGAATCGCCTGATTGAAAATCCCGCCCTGAAGGATCGGTATCAGGTGCTTTGTGTGCCTGGTGGCTTCAGCTACGGCGATGATATTGCAGCTGGGAGGATCTTGGCGACGAGACTGCGTCAGCATCTTGCGGATTTGGTGCAGGAATTTGTGCACGGAAACGGAGATCGGTTGGTCCTCGGGATTTGCAATGGGATGCAGGTATTGATGCGTCTAGGTGTATTAACGGAGGGTGTTGGTGGCGATGATGTGACACCGGCAACTTTGACTTGGAACAACCACGGTCGGTTCGAAGATCGGTGGGTCCACTTGGCTGTTGATAAAACCCCTTGTGTTTTCCTGCAGGGTGTCGAGCGGATGTATCTGCCGATGGCACATGCGGAAGGTAAGTTTGTAGCAGCTGAACCGGAGATTCTTGATCAGCTTCGCGATCAAGGAAGACTGGCGATTCGGTACGCCGAGGGAGAGCAGGGTGCTGTTCAGGAGGGGGTCCTTCCGTTTCCCCATAATCCCAACGGGGCTGATGCGAACGTCGCTGGCGTTTGTGACGCCAGTGGGCGGGTGTTCGGCCTCATGCCACATCCAGAACGACACATTGATGCTACTCAGCATCCCACTTGGACACGACGCAGCGAACAGCCGGAGTTTGGTGATGGCATGGTAATGTTTCAAAATGCCGTCAACTGGTTTGCCTAAGTTGGACACCAGCATCTTGGAGCAGTGCTTGGTCGCTTTGGAGCAGTGTTGGGTTCGACGCTACCCCTTTCCATTGTCATCTGCTGTATTCCCAGTCCGCACTGTTAATGACCATTGGTGGGTGATCTGGGCATCATCTCTGGTGACTTAAGATCGTCTTCCACGGATTTCTGGCGGTGAGTGTGCTTTTGCGAGAGCCGATTTTGCAACAGTTGATAGTTCGATCCGCAAGGAAGGTCAATCAAAGTGGATACTGCATGAGTCATCATCGCAGGATTTCCCTGCCAGTTTGTAGCGTCGTTTTGCAACCTGCTGGTACAACCAACGCCATAGTCGCGCTGTTCCCGGTAGATGCAGCAAGGGAGCGACCAGCCACAGTGTGGGAAGGCGTCGGGTAAGGTATCGAACTGCATCGGCACCTCCGTGACGATATCCAGTCTGATCCACCACGTACATCTGCTCCATCATCATCTCATGGGTCAGGTCAGGGTAGTTCTGAGCAACTCTGGGGTCATGCAGCGAAATGTATGCGAGTCGGTTTCCACAGCAATTGAGGCGTTGCAAAGTCCTGATTTGTGATTTGCAAAAGTTGCACTGTCCATCAAAGATCACGACATCCGCGTCGGGAAATTTGTCAGGATCTGGCAGCTCGCTTGGCTGAATCATGAGATTTAAGTCCAAAATGGGCGTAATCACCGTCAATTCGCAAAATCGGGAACTTTCGCCCTCAAATAACGGGGGTCAAGCCTCGTATACTAACTGTACGATAGATATATAGATTAGCCAGAGTCATTTGCTAGGTGTTTCGTACATTGGTGGGTGGGTGTCCGGCTTTGAATGGGAGCGGTGAAATGCCGGTCCTCAATCCATTCTCAGGATCGAAAAATGAATCGTATCGAAGTCAAAGTTCGCAGCGCTCGTCGCCGCTTGATTCTTGGACATTTTGGGCATGCACTTTGCTTCACTCTTTTTGCAGCGTTGTTGGTGGCAATTGTTGCCATCGCACTGCCAGCGATTCGGTTCATGGATGTGAACGTGAGTACTTGGAATTACAGCTGGATCGGGGGATGTCTGGCCGCAGCATTCGTTGCCGCTGGAATTTATGCCGTTGTTAAGGCCCCGTCCGTTGAGGTTGTCGCAGCTGAGTTGGATCGCCGCTTTGGATTGCGCGAGCGACTAAGTAGCTCGATCGCAATGACTGAGGTCGATCGTGATAGTGATTTCGGGTTAGCACTTCTGGCCGATGCTGATAAGAAAGCCGCCAAGGTCGATGTTGCCCAGAAGTTCAGGATCAAGCCTACTAAAATCGGTTGGCTACCCATGTCGATGATCCCTGTGCTGGTCGTTGTCTTGATGTTGGCTGAGCCAATGAGTGAGACCAGTGCAAGCACGACTCCTAAAGTCGACAAGACTGAAGTGAAGCAAGTGCTGACCGCTGCCTCCAAACTAAAGAAGAGAATTCAGCAGCAGCGTCGAAAAGCAGAGGCAGAGGGTTTGAAAGAAGCGGAGGACATGTTCAAGAAAATGGAGTCCCAGCTCGATAAAATCACCAAGGCTAGTGATATGAATCGCAAGGACGCCATGATCGAGATGAACGATTTGAAAAAGCAACTTGAAGAACGCCGCAGTCAGCTCGGGTCCACCGAACAGATGAAGCAGGCGTTGTCGCAAATGAAGGGGTTGGAAGCAGGTCCCGGTGACAAGGTTGCAAAGGCGATTGAGCAGGGGAATCTGGCAAAAGCAAAAGATATGGTGAAAGAACTTGCGGACAAGATGCGTGAAGGTCAGCTAAGCGAGGCTGAAAAAGAACAACTGAAGAATCAAGTTCAGCAAATGCAGAAGGCTCTTGAGAATGCGGTCAAAGAGCATAAACAGAAAGAGAAAAAGCTGGAGGATCAGATCGAGCAGGCGCGTCGAGAAGGACGCAGTGGTGATGCTGCTAAGATGCAACAGAAGTTGAATCAGATGCAGCAGAAGAATTCACAAATGCAGAATATGAAGCAAATGGCAGAGTCCATGAAGAATGCTGCAGAAGCATGTGAAAATGGTGATGCCGGTCAAGCTGCTGATGCATTACAGCAGATGTCTGATCAATTGGGCCAAATGCAGCAGGAAATGTCAGAATTGGAAGACCTTGATTCAGCACTGGATTCTCTCTCAGAATCCAAGAGTCAGATGCGTTGTCAACAATGCGAAGGTGGTGGGTGTACAGAATGCCAAGGCCAAGGCCAAGGCCAAGGTCAGGGTCAGGGTCAGGGTGATGGGCTTGGTCGTGGTACAGGACAAGGCGATCGGCCTGAGTCCGAAACAGATACCAACACCTACGAAACGCAGGTGCGGGGAAAAGTAAAAAAAGGAAAGGCCGTGATTACCGGGTTTGCCGATGGACCCAACCGCAAGGGGATCACACGGGAAGACGTCAAACAGGCTATTCAGGGATCTTTGTCCGAGAAGAGCGATCCCAGCGAAAACCAGACACTTCCTCGTGCCGAGCGGGAACATGCTCAGCAGTACTTTGATCAACTTCGCGAAGGCACTGAGTAAAACAGTTTCTAGAGGTCAGCGAGGGCCTCTTCGATCAGTTCAGCCTGTTCCAGCTTATGTGCCGCCATGCTACCGGTGCTGGGGCTTGCCGACTCAACGCGACTGAGCCGTTTGAGTTGATACTTTTCGGCCAAGTCGTCGCTGAAGGTTTGCTTGATGTACGGCCAACCGCCCATATTGGTCGGTTCTTCCTGAACCCAGTAAATGGATTTACCTGCTGGAAATTCGTTTACTGATGATAGAAGTTCTTTTACGCTGAGGGGATAGAGCTGCTCAATTCGCATGATCGCGACGTTGTTCAGTTTCTTTTTTTCTCGTGCTTCAATCAGGTCGTAGTAGACCTTGCCGGTACACAGGATCAGACGATCAGCGTCGTTGAGAGACACGTTTTCATCTGGCAAGACTTTTCGGAAGGTTCCATTCGTCAAATCCGATAATGAGCTGATCACGCGTGGATGCCGGAGCAGACTTTTGGGTGATAGCACCACCAGCGGCTTTTTCCACTTGCGGATGACTTGGCGACGCAACAGGTGGAAATATTGGGCGGGTGTCGTTGGCTGGCAGACCTGAATATTGTGCTCAGCCGCCATCGCCAGGAATCGTTCAACGCGGGCGCTGCAATGTTCAGGTCCTTGCCCTTCGAAGCCGTGCGGCAGCAACATTACCAATCCGCTGAGTCGATTCCATTTGTCTTCTGCACTGGCAATGAACTGATCAACAATCACTTGGGCGCAGTTCCAGAAATCACCGAACTGAGCTTCCCAGACAACCAAGCCATCTGGGCTATCCAAGGAGTACCCGTATTCGAAACCCAGAACCCCAGCCTCGCTCAGCGGGCTGTTGTAGAGTTCAAGTCTGGCTTGGTCAGTGCCAAGGTTTGCCAGAGGTGTGTAGGTGCTGCCATCCTTTGTGTCATGAAGGACGGCGTGCCGTTGGCTGAATGTGCCTCGTTGGCAGTCTTGGCCTGTCATCCGAATAGGATGGCCATCAACGAGCAGCGATGCGAAGGCGGCTGCTTCAGCGCTAGCCCAATCGAGAGGATGTTTGCCTTCGGCCATCTCCCTACGCTGCATCATGGGGCGTTTCAGCTTTTTGTTTGCAGAGAAGTTTTCCGGGAGTCGTGTCAACGCATCCAGGAGCTTGGAAAGCTTCTCCGTGTCGTAGCCAGTCGGGGTATCCTCCAACGGTTCCGGGCCGCCGAAGTAGTCACTCCAGTTCGCAGCGAGTGTCTGCGTGTCTGGGACAAAGGCTTCATTTTTGCTTGCTGCAAATTCCGACTCCAGCTTCTCTGTCCTTTCCTGCTGAATCCCTTCGGCTTCCTCTGGACTGATTTTTCCCAGTTCAAGGAGGCGGTTCAGGTATTGTTCTCGCACACTGGCTCGGCGATCGATTTCAGCGTACATGCGAGGTTGGGTGAAACGAGGTTCATCGCCTTCGTTGTGGCCCCATCTGCGGAATGCGTAGAGGTCGATCACGACATCCCGCTGGAATTCTTTTCGAAAATCCATCGCCAAAGAAACCACTTGGGCAACTGCTTCGGGATCTTCACCATTGACATGGAAAATCGGGATCTGGAGCATTTTTGCGATGTCGGTCGCGTAGGTTGTGCTGCGCCCCTCTTTGGGCTCAGTGGTGAATCCGACCTGATTATTAATCACGACATGCAGTGTGCCGCCCGTCTTATAACCCTCAAGCTCGCTGAGGTTCAGTGTCTCTTGGACCACGCCTTCACCCGCAAACGCTGCATCACCGTGGATCAGGATGGTCATGACCTCCTGTCGTCGCTCATCACGGCGGCGATCCTGCTTACATCGGGTTCGCCCTTGAGCGACCGTGTTGACGAATTCGAGATGGCTAGGGTTGAAGCACAGTGAGATGTGCAGATTATCTCCGGAGGCGGTCGTCCAATCGCTGCTGTAGCCCAGATGGTAACGAACGTCTCCGCCACCTCGGTTCATTTCCGGGTTGGGATCGTCAAAGGACCAGAAGATGTTCATCGCCCGTTTTTTCAGGATGTTGGCCATCACGTTGAGCCGGCCGCGATGTGCCATGCCCATCACAACTTCTTTGACGTTGTGCTGGGACGCTTTTTCCAAGGCAAGGTCAAGCATTGGAATCAGTGTTTCGGCACCTTCGAGTGAGAAAGTTTTGGCACCGACAAATTTGCGACGCACGAATTCTTCGAAAATCGTCGCGTCTGCGAGTCTGGCATAAATTCGCCTTTGAACATCGTGTGACAATTCAAGGCGATTTTCGGTGGTTTCCATGCGGCGTTGAAGCCAGTCACGGATATTACGCCGGTCGATGTGCATGAATTGTGCACCAATGCTCCGGCAATAAGTGTTTCGTAAGCGGGTCAAAATGGCATCAATCGTGCCACCGAGCTCTGTTTCAACCGACGCCCCGTTGAAGGGACGACTCAGGTCTTCCTGATTCAGGCCATAGACGTTTGGATTCAGTTCGGGGCTGTCTGGGCGATCAAAACCCAAGGGGTCCAAGTTGGCGACCAAGTGACCACGAACACGGTATTCACGAACCAGATTATTGACTCGATCCTGAATGCGAGCGAGCCATAGGGCTTGCGCGGTGGAGTCGTTATTGGACCTTTGCCCTTTTTCGTTACCGCTGGTTTTGCCGCTGCCACCCCCCTCGGAGGACGGCCTGTTTTTGTCGGTGCTGCCGCTTCCCACGAGAAACTGCTCAAAATACTTTCGCCAGTTTTCTGAGACGCTTGCGGGGTCGCGAACGTACTGGACGTACAAATCATCAATGTAGTCCAAGCTGTAGCTTTTCATGGTGACAGCAGGGCCAATGAAAGTGGGCCGATTCGAGCAGCTGGATCACCAGTGGATGATCGACCTGCTCAAGGATCAGATGCGGTTTGTAATGGATTGAACCCTCGGGACGGGCTAGGGCTCACCTGAACTGAGTGCAATTTAGAGAATTACCATCGGGTGTGGTAGCGGCTCAGTGTGACTTTCGTTAACAGATTTACCCGAAAACTGTTTGAGTTGTGGCATTTCTGGTCTTCGCCACGGGTGGTAAGTTTGGAGCCCGCCAGACTGTGGCTTTCAGACTGTGGCTTTTTTCTTTCCAGACTTTCGGTTGATGGATTCAATGGCCGTATTGATTCAAGTTCGTGATGCACAAAAAAGGTTCGCAGACCAGCTCGTGCTGGATGATGCCGAGTTATCGTTGGTGGATGACGTCAAAGTAGGCTTCATTGGACGAAATGGGGCGGGTAAATCAACCCTGCTCAAGGTCCTGTTGGGTGAAGAGGACCTCGAAAAAGGTGAAGTGGTCCATCATCCGTCGCTCCGCATTGGTTATTTGAGGCAACATGACCCATTTCAGCCAGGTGAATCTGCCCTTGATTTCCTGATGAGGGACAGTGGTGAGCCGGACTGGCGTTGTGGCGAGGTGGCTGGGCAATTTGAGTTGAAGGGGGCCTATTTGGAGGGACCGGTCAAATCACTTTCCGGGGGCTGGCAAACTCGTGTCAAGTTGGCGGCACTGCTGCTCAAGGATC
>DOPG01000013.1:0-1719 GCA_003513555.1 Rhodopirellula sp.
TTCAAGTCGTCAGGCAAAACGCCTGTTCGGATTCATTGCGGCGGGCGGAACAGTAGGAGCACTGGTTGGGTCCTTGCTGACGAGCCAGTTGGCACTGTTGCTGACGAAAGAGCAATTTGTGCTACTGCCGATTGTTGTGATTGAATTAGGACTGCTCTGCGCCTGGATGCTTGAGAAGCAAGCCACAATGCTGATGCAAGCGGATCGTCAGTCTGGGGTGGTTGAAGTTGAGACAACTGTACCACCTGCCCGTGGAGGTTGGTTAAATGCCTTAACCCATATCTTACGGTCCCGCTACCTGCAGCTCATCTGCATCTTTATTTTCTTCGTGCAGTTTTGTGGTACGCAGATGTACTTTGAACAGGCGGCGATCGTGAAAGCAGCCCTCCCCGAGGAATCCGATCGGACGCAACTGTTCGCCAATATTGATCTTGCGACTCAGGTTTTAACGCTTGGGGCTCAGGTCTTTCTTTCCAGTTTTATCCTGCGGTTTGGTGGTGTTGCGGTTGCCCTGATGGTTTTGCCTGTGATCTATCTTGGTAGCTTCTCCGCACTCGCATTCAATTCGAGTTTGCAGGTGATGGTCGTCGCTGTTGTGCTTGGCCGCTCGGCAGGTTACGGAATCACTGTACCTGCTCGTGAAGTACTTTTTACGGTGGTGAAGAGGGAGGATAAGTACAAATCCAAGGGGTTCATCGATACGGTCGTGTTGAGGGGGAGTGATGCTGCTTCTGCTTCTGCTTTTACCAGTCTCGAGGGATTGGGCTTGCGAGCTCTTAATCTTTGCTTGCTTCCGATCGTGGCGATTTGGCTTTTCGCGTCGTGGCGGTTGGGACGTGTTCAAGAGGCGTTAACGGAAACGCAGGGAGTTGCGACGAAAGAAGAGCGGTAACGGAGGACTTGGGTTGGTTGGCAGTTTGCGCCGTCCTCGATGCAACCCAACGCTGTTGAGTTATTGGTTAGCTGGGATGGTTTGACGGTAGATGCTGCGGAAGTGAATGGTGTCAAAAAAATTTAAACGGACATCAGTTGTGCTGGATTTTGAATTCTGGGGTGAAGGCGATTTAGAATTCTTCAGCAAGAGCATCAAGCATGGAATTTGGATGGCGGTAGCTCACCACTCGGATATCGAGGCCGCTATGGCGATGCAGTCGTAAGGCGCGTCGTATTGCATCGATGATCCACTCAGGCTGATTGCCAAATGCTCCTCCACCAATCATCGTTAAAAACAGAATGTTGGATCCGTTTTGAGCCTTGTTGAGCACAGCTGCACCCAACGTTGCCTCATAGGTTGCTTCAAGTATTAGTCGGGCCAACGGTTCCCATGCAGATGCTGGTTCTGGAGAATAGGAGACGGGTACAGCGGAGCAATAAATCTGGGATACGAGGCTGGCGGCCTGTGAGGCCTTGTTGGGGCTCGGGCCGGCATTGTTAGCTGATCTTCCCAGGGTAACTTCTGTGTTCCACATGATTCCAACACGTAACTTGGAACGAAGGGAATCCATTGCTGTCGTGTCGAGGTCTGATAGGTGATCAGCAATCATCCTTAACCCGGTCCGTGAGGCGAAGGCGTATCCATTTTGCATTTCCCAAAGTTGATCAGACTCATTGTTGAGGGATTTTCCAATGTCAGTCAGACAGTCGATCTGATGCTCGGTGCTTTGCCCTATTTGGTTATTCAGTGGGACCAGGTAATTGCGAAACACCGTTCCCGCACCC
>DOPG01000013.1:1919-6349 GCA_003513555.1 Rhodopirellula sp.
AAAGTGCATCCCCCCGTCCCCCCCCCCGCCGCTATCGCACAGGCAGGACCTTGCGTGTTGTCGTGCTCATAGATGCCAACACCCTGCTCTGGAACGGCGTCGGGGGCAGCCATTTCAAGTAAGTTGAATTGTGACGCGACTTGGAACATTGCCCTTCGGTTTTCTGCTGCTGCGTGCAGTTTTTGCACATTGCTCACGACTTGCGTTAACGTTGTGCGTTCCGTTGATTTGTGTGCGATTGCAGCAGCTCTGAGCCTCAAACCTTCTAGCGAGGGGATCTCCAAGGTCCCGCAATCAAACGTTTTGTTGTTGGCCAGTGAGGTTAATTGTGTTCCCTCTAACAAGAAGTTTTTTCGCACCTGTTCTGGTGACTGCTCGGTGAATCCAAATAGATTTTCGAACCACATGTGGGTCTCTTGTTTGAATGAGCATCAAGTCTGGCATTCACGGCTTGGGCGACAAAAGTAGCCAGTCTTCGGGAACTTTAAAACTGTAATGAACTTTTTAGAGTTGGGTCATCACCTTCGATGTACATGAGTGCCAGCAGCAGCAAGCCGGGGCCATCAGCGGAATCGCATCGGTTTTCACCAAGGTGACTGCGAAACATTCCCATTTTGGGAACATAAAGTTTTTCCATGGCCTCGTTTGCGATTTTCTGAGCCAGGATCAGGTACTTTGGCTTCTTCAGGATTTCGCCGCCGCGGACGAGGAAGTGAATAGCTCTGCCGTAATCGTCGGCATAGCCATCATGCATTTCATTCTTGGATAGCTGGCGTTTGATACTATTGAACCATCGCTCAGTTGCTCTTTTACTGCGTTGGTCATGTGTTGCTTCGTGCAGTGATAGGCATGCTTCTGCCATTCTTAGGGGGGATTGGTGTGCCTGTCGACTAGCTTGCGCGAAAATACTGATTTGCTGGTGATTTGAGACGCTGCGATCTTCCGGGGAAGTGCTTGTCACCAATTCTTTGACAGGTTGTCCCGTTTTGCATTCGAGTTGCTGGTAGTAGTGCTGCTGTTGTGTATCGAAACTTACAAGCAGCCATGCATGAAGTGCCTGCTCTGCGAGTTTTTTAAATTCTGTCTCGCCCGTTGTGTCTGCCGCCCAGAATAAAACATTAGCCCAAGCCCCAAGTGCGCTCGAAGCGGTTATTTGCGCTTGATCGGGATGTTGGCAGTCGGTGGGAACCAGACCCGTCGTGCGGTCGCGGCGGGCGATTCGCAATCGCGCTAGTGAGAGGGCTTGTTGGACCAGGAGATTTTGTTGGAGAGTATCGTGTTGTGCAAGCCAACAAAGCGAGGCGATCATGGCTGCCTCATTTTCGATGGTCAGATTGGGGGATCCAGTCGTAGGATTTTTTAATTCACGCACTGAGTCGTTTGAGGAGTCCTTGGTTTTTCTCGAGTGAATGAATGCCTGAATCTGTTGTCTCGCAAGTTTTTTGTCTGCAGCCCATGTGGTTTCCCATGCCGGGGTATAGGGGATGCAGGAAGCAACAGCATCTGTGTTATCGACTGACCGTTCGACCTTGACGTCATAATAAATGCGGGGGTCAATACATGAAGCATGTTGTGAAGTCGAACATGCAGTCACAAAACTTGTGATGTAGGCAGAGGCTGCATCACTGTAGCATTTGCAACCGGTGCGTTTGGATAGTTCGAATGCGGCGAGGATCGTTGGCTGATCCCAATAGAGATTGGCACCGGGCGCGGACAGAAGGATTCCCTTCCAGCGTGGTGAGCTGGGTATCAAAGGTGCTGGAAGACTGTTGGTGCGAAGATCAATGGTTGACAGCCACATGGGAGTGCTTCGTGGGCCAAGTTGGTCATGCGAGTTTTCAGTTACGTAGTCCATATGTGCCTCGATGGCGTCCATGACTGCCGTTGCAGTCCCATCCTGCGCAATCGGGATGGGGATGGGGGCTTCCGTGGGGGACTGGTCTTGTGCGTGTGACAAAGTCCCATAGCAAATCAGCAAGAAAACCAATTGTGATCTGGAGGTTGGCAGGAACCACCATCTTCGACAGCACGGGAGGGCACGCTTGAAAGCTGGCCTAAATCGAAGCTGCGGACGTGGCGGGACGCGTAGTTTAGGTGGGTAGGCATGAAACATTCGCCCACTTTAGCGTGTGCGCACCTTATCGTCTAAGTACCCCAGGCCTACAAAGTCTGGGGAGAGCGTTGAGGCACCAGTGAAACAGTGCTCTTGCATCCTGGTTGGCTTTCATGAAATGACTTGAGACTGGTGCACTTAGCAATCTGAATTAGAAGTGGATCACTACCGTAGTGTTGGCGAGTTTCACGCTAGAAACCCGCTCCAGATCCTCGTTTGTTGAGAAAATGCTCTTGCATGAATGCGATAGAAAGTGCGATAGCCACTGACAAACGTATATGTACCACCTGCACAATGTTGATTGGAACGGGTCGGGCTTGAGTGCCATAAGGAGGATGAATTCATGAAAACGCCTGTAAGATACGTCGCGATTGCGATCGCTTCACTCTCTCTTGTGATGTTTACCAATCTTGGCACTGTGAGTGCTGATGCGCCGGATGAGTCTGCGGGATTCGGAAAGGCTGCCCGCGCGATGAATCCATTGAATTGGAAAATGCCACAAATCAAAATGCCCAACTTCAAAAGCTTGTTGCCTAGCAAAGCAGAGCAGGCTCAGATCAACGAAAAGAAAGATGGTTTGTTCGATCAGGTAGGTAAAACTGCTTCCAATAGTTGGTCGAAAACCAAGACTGCCTTGAGTCCCAAAAACCTCAATCCTGCCAGGTTTTTTACCACGTCTTCGAAGTCTGCCGTCCAACGAACGCCCGTGAAAGAGAAGAAGCCTGGATTCTGGAGTAAGTTGCTCAGTCCATGGCCAGAGGAAGAGCCGGAGCAGACAACTGTGACAGACTTTCTTCGCCAACCGCGCGTCGGAAGTTAGGCACCCGAGAATCTGAGACAACTGGTCGTTATTTCATGCGAATACTGTTTGCCAGGGTGTCGAACTTACCGTCCAGGTAAATCGCTCATCTCATGTGTCTGCTGGGTTCTCTCTCCGGAGCAATTTTGTAGAGAGTTCGGTCGCGTAAATTCAATTAAGCGATGGGCATCGCCTTGGATTGAATAGATGCAGGCAAGCAGATGCCAGCGACTTTGATCTGACGAAAATTTTTGCGACGGATCCTTGCTAGACAGTGGGAGTCCATGTCTTCCGGTACTCGCGTCGGATTTGGCTTTGAAGTTCAGGGTGTCCTTTGATTTGCATCGAATCAGCGTCCCACTCTAAACGTGTGTTCGGATTGCGTTGTGCGATGACGCCCAGCAAGATGGTCTCGGTCATAGGACCTGCGAGCCCAAAGTTTGATTCACTTTGCGCAATCTTTCCTTCGACTGCATCAAACCATTCTTTGTAGTTGTCTTGGTCTCTAGCACGTGGCAGAGTGATTTCCGGCCAGTCAAAGCCGTCGATTTTGCTGGATGTCTTGAGAACCCAATTGTTTCGGCTCCGGTTGAAAAATAGTTTTCCCTCTTCACCTACGATGACGCTGCCGTATTTGGAGAAATCCATGCCCTCGAGCACTTCCTCGTTGGGATGGTTGTATTCGTTTCCATTTTTTGCCAGCTGCCAATTTTCTCGGTCGAATTTTGCGTCGATATAGCCGTCGTACCAGAAAAATTGGAAACCCTTTTTGGCTGCATATTGGCTCGGTCCAAAGTCCCAAGTGATGATCGAGTTAATGGGGGGAGAATACTCTGTCGCTCCACTTTCCTTTGCGGTAACGGCTTTCGGCGCAAGCGCTGGACCATTATCGGGTTGCATGGACCAGTAACCCAAGTCCATGATGTGACACGCCATGTCACCAAGAGCACCGGTGCCGTAGTTCCACCATCCACGCCAGGCAAACGGCGCAATTCGCGGGTTGTAGTCGACCCAAGGAGCGGGACCGATCCATTGTTCCCAGTCGATGCCAAGAGGAACCGGCTCGGGGGCTGGGGGGCTTGCAAAGCCTTGCGGCCAAATGGGACGGTTCGTCCAAGCATGAATTTCTTTGACCTTGCCAATGACACCTGACCGGATCAATTCCACGCAACGCCTCATGTGATCGTTGGCGTGTGCTTGATTTCCCATCTGCGTCTTCACGCCAGTTTGCTTGGCCAACTGATTTAACTGTCTTGCTTCCCATGTGCCGTGCGTTAATGGTTTTTGGCAGTAGACATGTTTGCCAGCCTGCATGGCCAAAGCTGAGGCGTGGAAGTGGTGATGGTCTGGTGTTGAGACCGTGACAGCATCGACTTGATCGCCCATCTCCGAGAACATTTCGCGATAGTCTGTGAAGAATCTTGCGTCTGGAAATTGTTGCCTCGTTTGCCCCATCTTGCGAAGGCGACCTTCGAGTTTTGTGAGCTTGGTGGAGTCGATCACATCAACCAAACCAAT
>DOPG01000090.1:0-6881 GCA_003513555.1 Rhodopirellula sp.
TTTCTTGAATACAAGCCTGGCTTATGACTGATTCTGATGCCGCTGATGATTTTGACGAGCAACCACCCCACAAGGAGGATCCTTTGGTGTTGGAGCGACTTCGAAATGATGGTGAGCAGGTGTTGGCTGAAGTGCTCGCGTCCAATCCGGACGATCGAATCAGCTGGCGAGCGTTGCCGGAGGTTTACCGAAACTTGGGGCGGGGTTTTGAATCCATTGGAAAGATGGAAGAGGCCAAGGCCGCGTTCGATATGGCCGCAGTAAGTGAGCGGATATTTGAGCGGGGGCCCTAGTAATCTGAGCGAATAGGAGCGCGGGCAGGGTGACAGTTTACGGCAACATCAGCGATGTGCTGAAATCTGGAACCGACTCCCTTTCAGGAACACGCTTCTGACTTTTAAACGTGGTGACAAGACGAGGATGTCTGCCTGTTTGCCTTGTTTCAGACTGCCAATTTGGGCATCCATTCCAACTCGTTCAGCGGGTGTGAGTGACGCCATCCGCACAACATCTGCGAGTGGAATTCCGGTCGAGTGATGCATATGCCGAACCATGTGGGCCATTCCGCTTACAGAACTGGCCAAAGAATCTTTACTTGCCCACCCGACTTTCCCATCGCTGGTGAACCATGATCCATTCTGTTGAGGTCCGAATCGATATTTGCCAGGTGGCATGTCTAAAGCCCGGTTGCAATCGGTCACTAGACACAGGCGGCTGGCTGTTTTCAGCTGCCACGCGAAGCGAAGCAATTCGGGCGATAGGTGCATCCCATCCGCAATCACCTCGGTACTCATTTCGGGATTACTGAGCACGTATTCGAGCATGCTGCCCTGCATCGGAACACCGAGGCGTTTACGAATGGAGGGGACTGTACTCATTGCACACCAGAAGTGATCGACATGACGTATTCCATTTTTAAAAGCAGCATCCATCTCGGACCAGCTTGAATTTGAATGGCCGCATGTCACCAGGCATCCTTTTCGGCGGGCGTATCGGTAAAATTCAGCAGCTCCTTGCAATTCAGCCGCGCAGGTCGCAACCTTGACGATGCCAGAGTTGAAATAGGTTCTGTATTCCTTCGTTGTGGGGCTGCGACGGCCTGATTCGCTATGACAACCAACCTTGTCTTTTGCGAAAAAAGGACCGTACAGGTGCACTCCACCGATTGCAGCTCCGTTCTGGGAATTCCAAGTCTGTTGAGCGAGTTTGCTGGCATCCAGCATTGCCTTGATTTGCTCGGGGCTGCCCGTGGTAGTGGTGGGAAACAGCGTGGTTGTGCCATGTTGAGCATGTGTTCTGCAGCTCTGATGGACAGCTTCGAGGCTGCCGTCCATGAAATCGCTGCCACCGCCACCATGAACATGGATGTCCACGAAGCCGGGGCTTATCCACCCACCCTTGGCATCGATAATCTCGGCACTCTTGGGAATGCGGCTCTTGGATTGCCCCACGTACGTAATCTTGCCGTCTCTGCACAAGACGACCGCTTGATCGACGGTGCGGTCGGGCAAGATGGCCGTCCCACCTGTAAAGCAGAGGTTTGGCAACGTGTCTTTCCTTCGGACTGACAAGGGAACGTTATTTTGAAGTTGTGATTGAGAACGCCAACGCTGGCTGTTTGCAGCGAAACACACAAGAGTCAGTCAATCCGCTCAGATGCGTCAGCGTTGTTACGATCGCATCCTAACGTGTTGAGCGGCTTGGTTCGCCCCTGAATTGAGGAAAACTGCTGACTGAATTGATACAGCAATCGAGCTGGGCAGCATTGGGACGGGCTTAACACGCCGTCGATACGTTCATCGGCCGTCAACTTTTCGGGCAACGCAGAGAGTCTAGGGCAGAGCTGCTCTAGCGGAACGACTCGGGCCGTGGCAGCCAGCCTGCGACTCCGCGTTGCTTATCCAGATTCAGCTTGGCTTCGCAACGCATTTCATCGTCCTCGGCACGCAACCGGACATGCACAATGACCTCGCGGCCCAGCGGCTCGTCCATCGTCCAGTCCAGTGGGATATGGAAGCCACTGACAGGTGAAGCTTTGATAAAGCTGAGCACTTGTTCGCGGTTAAAATTCCAGCGTGCAAGTCTCGCCATCGCCGGCTCACGCTTCGGATCCAGCACCACAACGGACATCTCACCATCTACCAGAAAGTCATCCAGGCTGATGGTTTTACCAAGATCGTTGACAACATTTACCACGAGTAGAATGTCCTGGATCTTCTCATCGATCCGATTTGCACCAGACAGAGTGGGATGGATTTGCAACGAGTCAGGAACGCGCTCATTGGATTTGACTGAGTCAGGCAATTGTATCTGGCCTGGTGGTTTATTTTCGTCGGGAGAGCCAAATTGTGGTGGCAATTTCTCTCCGGGTAGTACTGGTGGCAGTTCGGTGTCTTCTATTCCCGGGGGGACTGGCCCGCCAGGTGCCGGGTCAAGCAGTTGTGTCCCGGCATTTGATTCTGATGGCTTGGTCGACTCGTCATTTCCAGTGCCGCCAGCGGATGGAGGAAGCGAGAAGGCGGGTGAGGAGTTGGGGGGCGAATCCTTCGGAGATTCTCGGTCGGGAATCGTCTGATTCAAGTCAGGGAATGCGGGGGGCGGCAGTACGTTGGGCGGGGAAGTGGCTGGTGGATCTGTTAGTGGAACCCGATCGAGGTTGAACGATTTTTTGGATTCAGCGGGGCTGCTTGGGGTCTCGATATCGATCGCGCCCGGTTCTACCCGTTCGCCCTCATCAAACGTGGGCGGCAGTAAGTCGCTGAGACCGATCTCGTCGTCTTCCGCAGGAACAGTCTGCTTGCTGCTTTTATTACGGATCCGGTTCGAATCAGGTTGGGATTCGATGCTCGGCTCTTCCTGGGGGGCCTCGCGCAGGATGTCGGGGCGGCGAGCAGGTTTTGCAGAATGGATCGGGACTTCGCTGGCTTCGATACGTGCCCGTTTCAGCTTTTCAGCAAGAACGCGATTCTTGTAATCTGCTTCGTAAAGCTTGTCTTCCAGAACTCGTACCTCGCGAATCATCTTCTGCTGGTATAGATCTTGCTGGGCACGGCTTCGGCACCCCGTTGCAGCAGGCAACGCAACGCCAAGAAGGGTCAGGGCGAGAAATCGGATTCGGAGGGAAGGGGTATCGCTCAACACGTTCGATTTCGGCAATCAGGTGTGGCAACGAAGGGGGGCGGGCGAATCACAAACTTTAATCCAATGAATTACCAAGCGAAGCCTGCTGAGGTCAACCGCGGATCAGCGGCCGAGGGATTTTGGCCGCTTTTTGGTCGAGAAGGAGGCGAGTTGAGCAGTGAAAGTTGTGCGAGTTCAGCGCAGACCACGTCCGCAACCTTCTGTTTTCGACTGTTTTTTGCGTCAGAGCAGTTGCAAGCATTGCGGGAAAAGCCCGCTGGCTGGCACAATTTCGTTCCGAGAGACGCGATGCATGCGGTTGGTGAGCCCACTGGCTGATCAGGTGTGAGTGGCGAACAATTTAGTCTGACGGTGGGGCCTACTGACTACAGATTGAAGCTGGCCGCCGGTCTCCTAGGGAAGCGGTGTGTTTTTGCAGAGGCTTGCCTCTTTAAGTTGTCTGTCTCAAGATTTGTGTCTCGGAAAGACGCAGCGACAGATTGGTCATTGTCATGGTCACTTGAGCGAACCGAACGCCAATCTTTCCGTAGGAACGGGATACCTCAAGCAAGGGAAAAAAATGTCGAATGCAATGGAATCAAATCAAGACCCGATGGCCTTGATCAATCTTGAAATTCAACAGGCGTGTGCACCGTTTCAGCGTCTTATGGGCGAGGTCGGTAAAACAATTGTGGGTCAGGAAAAACTAATTCATCGGATGCTGGTGGGCTTATTGGCCAATGGTCATCTGTTGATCGAGGGGGTGCCCGGTTTGGCGAAAACGACCGCTGTCGCATGCCTTGCCAAGGCGATTCGTACCGACTTTCAGCGGTTGCAATTCACGCCTGACTTGCTTCCGGCCGACTTGATCGGCACGCAGGTCTATCGGCCGCAGACGCAGGAGTTTGTGGTACAGAAAGGGCCCGTTTTTTCCAATCTGATTCTAGCCGATGAGATTAATCGAGCTCCGGCAAAGGTCCAGAGTGCGTTGCTTGAGGCGATGCAAGAACGTCAGGTCACCATCGGCGGCGAAACGTTCCCCTTGCAGGAACCATTCCTGGTCATGGCGACTCAGAATCCGGTGGAGCAGGAAGGGACTTATCCGTTGCCTGAGGCTCAGGTTGATCGTTTCATGCTGAAGGTGATTGTGGAGTATCCCAATCGAGATGAAGAAATCGAAATTTTGGATCGTATGTCTCGGACCAAAGTGAAGATGGATGTTGAAGCAGTGGCGTCACCCGCCGAAATCCTTGCCGCTCGCGAGCTTGTGGACCGAATTCACGTGGATCGAAAGGTACAGGAATACGTGGTCGACATAGTGATGGCCACACGGAAGCCATCGGCTTACAACCTGCCGTTGGACGATTTAATCGAATTCGGAGCGTCACCTCGCGCAAGCATTAATTTAACACTGGCGGCCAAGGCGAACGCTTTTCTTGATGGCAGGAGTTATGTGATACCTCAAGACATCAAGTCGATGGCGATGGATGTACTGAGGCATCGTGTCGCTGTGACCTATGAAGCAGAAGCGGAGGAGAAAACGTCGGAAATGTTGATCGAGCAGATCCTCAACACTGTCCCTGTTCCTTGATTTTGAGTTTCGAGATCGTGTGTGCGAAAGGACAATGTCATGATTCCACGTGAAATGATGCGGCGGATACAGCGTATCCAGATTCATACCTCCCACGTTGTTGATGATCTGCTAGCTGGGCAATGGCACTCCGCCTTCAAGGGAAGGGGGATCGAGTTCGAAGAAGTTCGCCCCTACCAGGTCGGCGATGACGTTCGGACAATCGACTGGAATGTTACCGCTAGAGCTGGTGTGCCGTTCGTCAAGCTTTTTCGCGAAGAGCGTGAATTGTCCGTGATGTTGCTGGTAGACCTGAGTGCATCCCAGGACTTTGGCACCAATTTGCAGACGAAACGCGAGTTGATTACCGAACTGGGAGCCACGCTCGCTTTCAGTGCGATCAAGAATAATGATAAGGTTGGGCTTTCGCTTTTTACGGATCAGATCGAGAAAGCGATTCCACCTCGAAAAGGAAAACGTCATGTGCTCCGATTGATCCGAGAATTGTTGTACTGCCAGCCCATGGGGCGGGGAACCCATCTGAAGTCAGCGTTGGATCATCTTCACCGTACAGCGTCACAACGCACTGTGGTGTTCTTGATCAGTGATTTTCAGGACGCCGGTTTCGAGAAGACACTTCGGATTACTCGCAAGAAGCATGATGTCATTCCGATCATGGTTAACGATCAACGGGAACTTGATCTGCCCAATGTGGGTTTGCTGCGTTTGCGGGATCCTGAGTCCGGAAACATGGTAACGGTCGACACTGCCAGTCGGCGGCATCGAGATGCGTTCCAAGAAATGCAAGTTGCCCAATCCAAACGACGTGATGCGATTTTTCGCCGTTTGAAAATGAACCCCATTCGCCTGGCAACGGGTGAAGATTATGTTGAGCCACTAAAGCGTTTTTTCCATCGTCGAGAGGCTGAACGTTGAAAATTCCTGATCGCCTCATTGATATTATTGCTGTGCCGTGCCTGTTGCTCGTCCTCATGCCAGTGAGTGCAAGCAACGCTGCAAATGCACTGCTGCAAGACTCGGAACGCCCCGTGCCTCAGCGATTTGAATCAGCCGAATCTCCCGTTTCTGTTTTGGCTGAGATTGTGGCTTCAAATCCACAAGTCGCAGTTCCGATGCAGTACTCCGTAACCATCCTTGCTCCACGTGGGGCAAAGGTAGTTTTACCGCCCATTGCTGGCGTGTCGATCAACGAGACAGACAAATTGTCGATTGTGGATCAGCCGTTGGGCGACTTTCTGTTGACCGGGGTTGAGGTCACTCGTGATGTGCCGACTGGGGCAGTCGGCGGTGCAAGACGCACGCGATTGTTGCTCGAGATTGAATCGCTTAAACCCGGATTGCGTCAAACACCTGCTCTAGAGGTCGCTTATCGCCTCGGAGACCAAGAGACTGATACTCCGATTTCGGATCCAGAAGGCACGGTCAGGATTCCGGCTCTAGGTGTCAAGATTGCAAGCGTTTTGGTTGCGGAGGACACGCCGGATAAGTTTCGTGACATAAAACCCACGATGGCAACGCCAGTGGATGATCTGGAGACGCCAAGTCCGCTGCTCGCGCTGTTGTTTGTTGGGCTGGGAACGCTGTTCGTTGGTTTCTTTTGGTGGTCACGCCGCCGCAGGTGCGGCAAGCCAGAGCATTGGGCTTTGCAACGTATCGGCGAATTACAGCAAGCCTATGAATCCAACCAGATCAATACACCGGAAGTATTGGAAGAGTTATCAGTGGTTCTGCGTGATTATGTTCAGTCTGCATGCAACACACCGGCCACCGCTCTGTGTACCTCTGAGTTTTTGGACCTCCTGACCCGTGACGGGTTCGACGCTGGAGTGATTTCCGGGGCCCGATCTATCCTTTCCAAGGCCGACGTTAGTAAATTCGCGCCCGATGTAGAGGCGTTGGGAGACGACGGGAAACCAGCATTTGATCAGGTCAGTGCAGTTGTTAAGGAGTCCCTTCGATTGCAGGATCAGGCCAGAAGGTGTCAGCACAAAATTAGCGATCCTGCTGTTCAGGCAACGATTGAGACGGTGCGAAAGGTGGAGGTATAAATGTTTCATCATCCATGGTTTCTGACACTGTTGCTGTTGGTGCCGTTCGCTGCCTGGAGGTTGTGGCGTGCTAATCAAGTGACTTCGATCAACTACAGTTCGGCTGCGACTGGCTGGGGGGG
>DOPG01000090.1:7093-9992 GCA_003513555.1 Rhodopirellula sp.
GGCTGGGCTGCACGTCCAACGTTACGGCAGCGACTGGTTTGGTTACCTCCTGCGATGACTCTTGTTGCGATTGTGCTGATGATCTTGTCTCTAGCGCGTCCGCGACATGGTCGTGAGCAGACGATGGTTAGCACGAACGGTGTGGCCATTGAATTGGTGGTTGACCGATCTGGAAGTATGCAGGCACTTGATTTCCAGATCGATGGCAAGAATGTTGATCGCCTGACAGCAATCAAGAATGTCGCTGGCAAGTTCGTACTGGGTTCGGAAGCTACTGATAGTCAGGCGGCGCTGGAAGGGCGATTGAGTGACTTGATTGGACTCGTCACATTCGCTGGTTTTGCAGATGCGATCACACCCTTGACGCTGGATCACTCTTTTCTTGTCTCGCAACTTCAGGGAGCTGAAATTGTTACCACCCGGGCCGAGGATGGTACGGCGATTGGCGATGCTATCAGTCTTGCAGTCGACAAACTGAATAATTTGGATAGTCGACAGGCTGATGAGATTAAGAGCAAGGTGGTTATCTTGCTTACTGATGGCGAGAATACAGCGGGGGAGATTGATCCTGAAGCGGCGGCAGAACTCGCTAAGACGATGGGAGTCAAAGTTTACACGATTGGTGTAGGGACACGCGGCGTTGCACCGTTTCCAGTGCGGCGTTTTGATGGACGGATCATGATTCGCAATGAGCCGGTCAGCATTGATGAAGCAACGCTCGAGAAAATTGCGGACACAACGGGAGGGAAGTATTTCCGCGCGACGGACACCGAGTCCTTGGAAGCGATCTACAACGAGATCAACCAGTTGGAAACAACTGAAGTAGAAACACAGCAGTTCGTTGACTATCGCGAGCTTGCTGTGCAGCAAGTGAGAGTAGGCGGGGTCAGGGTTCCACCATTACTTTCCGTTGCGATGGTGTTGTTAACACTGAGGATGATTCTCAGCCTTACTTTTCTGCGACGTCTTGCTTGAGGGAGGCAGTTATGAATCCTGGCGAACTACAGATCGGAAATACGTACAATCTGCAATGGATGTGGATGGTGATGGTTGTGTTGCTGCTAGCTGTACTTTCACTTTTCTGGCAAAGAAAGGCAGCAAGGCGATTCGCGTCCAGTGAGATGTTAACGCGAATTCTGCCGTTGGGAAGCATCTATCGGTCGGCTGTCTCGCTCGCACTCGTGATTGCTGCGATGGTAATGCTCGTTTGCTGCATGATTGATGTTCGGTGGGGAAAGGTGAAACGAGAAGTTCCCCAACGTGGCATCGAGGTGATGTTCGTGTTAGACGTTTCGCGGAGCATGATGGCGGAAGATGTAACTCCAAGCCGCTTGGAAAGAGCCAAGCAGATGATCAAAGATACGGTTGATGAGATGGTGGGGGATCGAGTCGGGCTAACTATTTTTGCCGGAGAGGCACGCCAACAGATCCCTTTGACCAATCATTATGACGATTTCAAGCAAAGTGTTGATGAAGTGGGGCCGAGCAGTCTCAGTCGGGGAGGCTCGCGTTTAGGAGATGCAATTACTGTTGCTTCCCGTGGGTTTTTGGAGGTGACCAACGATCATAAGGCGATCGTGCTGCTGACTGATGGGGAAGATCAGGAAAGCCGGCCGCTTGTCGCAACCAAAGCAGCCAAAGACAAGAACGGCGTACGCATCTTTACCATTGGACTTGGTGATTTTGAAAAGGGGGCACGGGTCCCTGTTGAATCTTCACGCGGGAGTGATTTCCTGACACATTCTGGCAAGCCCGTCTGGTCCAAATTAGATGGTGCAACGCTTGAAAACATTGCCGCGGAATCTGGTGGAGCGTACATTCCGGCTGGCACCAAGCAGGTTAATATGGCTGACGTCTATCATCGCTACATTGCCAGCGTTGACCAGACAGAATTCGAGACGGCCAAGGTTGATTCCTATGAGGCGCGATTCCAATGGTTTCTCGCCCCCGCTTTGGCACTGTTGCTCTTGGAAGTGCTGTGGGCCCGCGGCAATTCGAATGTCGCCGGCGATGTGAGTCGTACAGAGGATTCGCACTAAGACACGCAATGGGGCCGGCATCGCTTGATGTTCTCTGTCCCACCGGTGCATGACTATGGGTGCTTATTTGAATTTTTGTTTTCGGCCAAAGAGTCGACTGCGAAAGTTGTTTTCTTTGCTCTTGGCTTCGTCCACAGGCTTTGGAGCAGGTTGGGCATCGGCTGCCAAGGCTTTGTCGACCATCTCTTGCGTGAGTATCGTCGCCTTCAAGATAGCGTCCGCTGAGTCGTCTTCGGATTCGTCAACACGTTCCTTCGCTGTGAATAACGCAGCCGCATTTTCTTGTTGATCCAACCAGCTTTCTACCTCACGATAGGTACCGGCAAATACGTCATTATCTCTGGAGTCGCGTACTACAAATTGCTTGTCACTGACGCGAAAGGCTAGACGTAGTGATTCAATGGCTGAGGTCATGGTAGTTTTCTTCGGTTAGACAACTGTTGTAGGTTTGGAGGATCAAAACCGCGTTTCGGTACGATGCTTGGAACGACTCGAAACGTTTTCAGCCCGTGCCACAGGCCCCCCACCCTGGTGAATGCCAAACCCACAAAACAGCTGCGGAACTGTCGACGCCAGAAGCGGGGAAGGAACCAAACAAGCAGTAGCCTGACCAGGCGGGCAGAATTTCAGTGCAGGATTCGTTCAGCCCTGGCGAATGAACAGGGCATCCATAAAAAGATGCCGCTTAATCCAACGTTGGTCGGAAGAAATGTTGGATTTATGACAAGAAACTGAAAGTCAAACCATTTTCGCAGAATATTTCTGATTGGAACGGCAATTTGCGGAGACTGCTGTGTGGTTGTTTTCGGGCTCTTGTGGTGCCACGGTAGCGAACCAGTCATTCACGCCGAAATTGACGG
>DOPG01000302.1 GCA_003513555.1 Rhodopirellula sp.
GACGAGTCCCGAAAAGTCAGCGACGTAAAGAACATCATCTTTGATGGCACACGTTCCAATTGAACGATGCATCTCTTCCTCGAAGTCAATTTCTTCATCACCATTCGTGTCAAGCATGCTGTAGTGCCACACGACGCCGGAATTTGGATTGTCAACTTCCACCTCGCCGTTCTCTGGCTCGACCGCTTGGATGCGGCGATGAGGAATCAGGGTTCGCTTTCCATCGTCACCAATTTTCATTGCAAGCGTTCGCGAAATATCACCTCGCATGTTCGGGTTGATACACCAAAGGTGCCCCTCACCTTCTCCATGCTCGGGGTCTTGGCCGACGGCGATGTAAACAAGTCCGTCATAAACGACAGGAGTGGCTATCAAATTGTTGCGAGTGCCTTCACCTCCGAGAACCCATTTGCTGGTCTTGGGATTGCAGTCGAATTTCCATAGAAGTTCTGGCTTGCCATCTTTTCCTTTGTCCGCTCGGAAGCTGTATAGAATTCCATCACCGCCAGCAAATAGCGCCTGCGGCACACCCTCGAAAGTTCCTACGGTTGGGCTTGACCATTGACCGTGCAAAATGTTCTTGGCTGGAGCGCCATCAGTCCATAGGACTTCTCCCGTATTCTTATTCATGCATATGAAACTGGGGGCGTCAGGAGCAGGCAGGTTCAGGTGTGATTCATCCAGACCGTTGCCTGTATTGACGAACAGCAGATCGCCGTAACTCGTGACGCTGCATGAGCACATGTTGTGCTGGCTGATTCCCATGTCGGGACCCATCATGTTATAGACCCAGATCACATCCGCATCTCGTTTATCCGAGGTGCCAAGCTTCTTGAAGAACTTAATCCGGGGTCCGATCTGTTTAATCGTGAGTACTCGATCGACGCCATCGAATTTACCTGTCGCTGTCCATGACTTTCCTTCGGTCAAGGTTTCAATTTTTACGTCGCCTTCGACTTCTGCTCCGGACGCTGCTAAAGCCGCCTTTGCCGCATCGGTCAGCTTACCTTCGGCAAGCCCGGCTAATGCTAGTTCAAATGCCTCGGCTGATGGGCCAGCATTCATGATGGCAGCTAACGAAACCATTTCGTCTTTTACCGGGCCATCATCTTCATCGTCGTAAAAACCCTCGGTATCAAGGCAACGTACCTCGCCTCGACTGGTGACAAACCAAAGTCGGTTTCCTTCTACCAGTGGAGAGCAGCAAATGCCTTGCAGTGGCCAGTCGTGAACACGACCCGTGATCAGTTTTTCGCTGCTGTGTTGCCATTTGAATTCACCGGTCTTTTCGTCAAAGGCAAGTAGACACCCCAAGTCAACCTTGGACGGAAATCGCTTGAGGTGACCGGCTCCGTTGTTAGTTCCGACATAGACCTGACCGCCAGCAATGACAGGGTTACCGTAGGTTTGGCTTCCAAGATTTGAGAACCAGCGGATGTTTTTTGCTTTCGTGTCGTCCCAGTCACCCGAACGTCGATCAAATTTACCAATGTTCCACTCGAGTGGAAGATTCTTGACTCCTGGTGTGTTGTTGCGTTCACGCGTGCCGCCCCATTGGGGCCAGTCGCCCCCAGAAGAAACGACTTCTGCAGACGTGTCGGCGACAGGTTCCGTCGCTGTGGCGGCAGCGGTCACATCTGTCGCAGCAGGTGCCTCGTTGTTAGTGGCAGGAGCGTCTTTAGCTGACAATTCAGTAGTTGCGGGGGCGTCAACGGGTACGGGAGTTTCTATTGCCTGCGATGTTGTTGTCGTGACGTTGCTGTCACTAGCCGTCGTATTGCTCTCGACATATTCTCCGGTCGAAACGTCAACTTCGGTTGGGGCTGGTGGCTTGCAGCCGCTCAGAGAAAGCATGGTTACGCTACCAAGGACGGCAGATGCGACCAATAAAGTCCAAGCGGAAAGTTCGTTATTACGCATGACTCACTAGGGATTTGGTGGAGGTTTTTTGTCAGGTAAAGTTCAGTTACTCAGAGCATGCGCAAGCTGCGAATGCTCTGAGTGAAAATTCATTGGTGACGGCTTCAGGGTTCATCGGTGTTCGCCGTGACTTCGATATTGTCAAGGTACAGCTCAGCGACCTTGGCATTGCCATACAAACCAGGGCTTGATGCGAGGTTAGGTGACTCATCTCGCGCGGTGATAGTCCATGCCTTTGGCTCGTCTTCATCGCGGGGCCAAACTTTGCCTCGCAGGACGGCAACGGCTGCCGGTGGCTCACTTTCAATATCAACACGGAACTTCATTCGATACCATGTATCTTCTTTCCATGGGAAATCAATGGTTTCTGCCATGCGAAGTTGTGCAGACCATGTGCGGATCTGTAACTGTTGGCTTTCACCCATAAGGTCCAATACATATCCGTGCGCAGTGAGTCCGATATCGGGTAGCTGATCACTCATGCGGGCGCCGCGTGCATCCGCAGCAATGGTGTACTCGGAAAGGTCACTGTAGCCCATCCATGCTCGACTGCGAGCTCCCTTCGGAATAGTCGAGATCTTGGTCAAAGCAGGTGAGCCATCGATGTTGCGGATGACATGACGATAACGGGCGCCCACCCAAGAAAGCGGTGGATCTTTCAGGTCGTCAAACGTGAACTTCCATGGCAGGTCGGGGACAATCCGGGTTCGCGTCGTTCCTGTCGCATCACCAACTTTAGCGATGATGGTGGCTCCGGTGTGTGCCGCATCTTCAGGCGCAACGTAGGTCGAACCTTCAACTTTACCGGCACCGATCACTTCGAAAGTCACGTCCGAGGGCGTTTCGAGTGGTTGCCCTAGGACGTTGAAGACGTTCACTGTCAGTTCGATGTTTTCACCTGGTTTGACGACTGATTCAGCTGGCACGATCTGCACCTGAGTGATCTTCGGGTTTTCCGACACGGGCGTTTCTTTGCCCATTGATTCGGCCATTACAACCGGTGTTTGACTACCACCTTCAGCAGCAACACAATACAGCCCAGTGGTACTCGGGAAATACAGGCGGCCATCGGCAACGATGGGTGATCCTGCAAAGCCTGTGTTTCGAACACGACCCTTGTTGACGATTTTGAAGCCATCCTCTTCATCGGGAACGACGACTGCCCATCGACCATTTTCAGTCAGGACATAGATTTTCCCGTCTGCGTGCAGTAGAGCGGATCGCTGACGACTTCCAACAAAGGATTTGCGTTCAACGATCGGTGTTCCTGTCTCGGCATCAAAAATCCACATTTTGCAACGGTCGTCCACGACATAAAGTCGATCGCCTATCAGAACCGGTTCACTGTAGCCCGCGACGACTTCCATCTGCTTCCAAAGTTCTTCGACTTTTGTGTCATCTCCGGTGCCCGAGATGCGTAAGCCGGCCACGGCTCCCATCACATTGTTGTTGGGCGCGACGTTTTCCTCGCTGTGACTTGCGAAAACCTGATTGCCGACCACAAGTGGCGTGGCAAAGATGCCGCGGCGAGAAAGATCGTAGTGCCACAAAGGTTTTCCGGTGCGAGGTTGGAAGCCCCATATCGCACCATCACCCGCACCCATGACCAATTGTCGTTGACCATCAATCGTGACCAAACTCGGTGCCGAATAGGTGGTATCAAATGGAAGGTCACGAGTTCCACTGAACCAGGTCACCTCGCCCGTCTTCTTATCCAATGCGATTAGCCTATGATTAGGTTTGGCGGCGTCTCCCCAGTTGATAATGATCCCACTGATGATCACCAGGTTCTCGTGAACGATTGGAAAGTTGGTTCGGCCACCATAGGTGCTGAGCATCCCAAATTGCTCATGCAGCGGAATGCTCCACAGCGTTTCCCCTGTTTTGCCATCCATGCATTGGAAAATGTCACATGCCCCCAAGGCGTAGACTTTACCAGTCTCCGGGTCACCCACTACGCTGCTCCAACCGATGCGTTCGGCAGGGACATCGGAAAGCCAAACGTTATAAGCATTTTCCCAGATCGTCTTTCCTGTTACCGCGTCGAGGCAAACAACCTTTTCGCCTTCACGATCAGTGGCGGGCAGGGAACGCTGAATCGTGTAGATTCGTCCGTCCATTGCGATCGGGGTGCAGGGCCCACCAATGTCATCACGCTTCCAAAGAACATTGCTGTCCTCGCCGCCAGCCGGATCCCAGTCGTCCGGTAGCCCTGTTGCCTCTGCTGTTCCGTCAAATGAGGGACCACGCCAGTAAGGCCAATCAGCGGCGGCAGCAGACGTCACAGCACATGCAACAGTAAGCATTGCAAGCGATATGCGGCGGCCGATGAAGTCGAAACTTAAATACATTTGGACTCTCTAAAACTCGGGGAGCTATTCAGGCAGTTGGAAAAAGCAACCAGTCTTCTTACGAACCAACCGATTACTTGGGTACAGCCGAATCATCGAAATGTTCGTCTGCAGGGTCAAAATTTGGTGTACACAGGATCAGAACTGTCATTTGGCCAACGGCGCGATGTCGAACTCCGGGAGGAATGAGGATGGCATGATGGGGTGCCACCGAAACTTCTTCTCCGTCCAGAATCATGATTGCATTCGGCTGGCAGGCCAGAATGACGTAAATTTCAGTGTGCTCCTTGTGGTAATGCTCGCGTGCGTCGGTGCTGATTTCGGTCAGGTGTACCGTGCCGGGGAATTCGTCTCGATCTGCAAAAGCTCGGCGGGCTGTACCACACGGGCAAGAGACTCCCGGGAGGGTAGTCAGATCGAGAACTGTTGGCTTGGCTGGCAATTCAGGCGTTACCGAGGGGGGGATCCCAAGCGGTCCTAGACTCAGGAACCGATGCGAAGGGAAAAGCGACCGAAATCCTAACGCGGTTTCGGGTCGTTTGCCCTGGTTTTCGCTCGTTTACCTGTGTCAGTTGGTCTTCTTGGGTTCAGTGCCGACCAGTTTGGCCGGTTGTTGCTGACACTCGCCAACAACTCCGTACGATTCATTTTATACGGGTTGGACGAAATACGCCACGCGCAGAAGCGGAGTAACAGCATTCCACGGGAAAAACGGCAAAAACCCCGTAACCGGCAAACTTTTCCAACAGGGTGAAAATCCCATGGAAGATTGATTGAACGGCCAATCTGCGTCGATACGGTTACAGATCGCAAATGAGAAGGGTACGGCTCTACGCCAAAAACCGGCTCACTGCGATAGACCCAGGGAACCTGACATGGGATGTCAGGATCACATGGCGTCACCCAACTTGAGTGATTCTGAGGCAGCCTAACCGCTGCCGGCAGTGAGAGCGACAAACTGAACGAAGTCGGCGGGCCGGGTGTCCGCACCCGACCCGTTTGTGTTTGTTGGAGCGAACTCGAGGTGTGCTCGACGGCGACTTCGTCCATCGAATGCACCTCCACAGGAGGCTCATTCTTGCGGCAAAAGTGGAATTCACTTCCCGACGGTGACGGCATACCGACTTAACCGCCAAGTTGAGATAAAGGGAGATGTGGCTCCAATGAAGCGGACAATAATGACAATGGCACTCGTTCTCGGTTGCACGATGTGCAGCCAGAGCTTCGGGTTTGACCTTTTAGATCGTATGCTCGGCGTGAAGGGCTGTGGAAGCTCCGCCAAGTGTTGTGACACCGGAAGCTGCGATGAGCCAGCTTGCGGTTGTGAAGAAGAGCCTGCATGTGGCTGTGAAGAAGAGCCTGCATGTGGCTGTGAAGAAGAGCCTGCATGTGGCTGTGAAGAAGAGCCAGCTTGCGGTTGCGAGACCGACGGTTGCGATTCCGGCTGCGATAGCGCTTGCAGCAAAGATCGCGGATGCGGACTCTTGGCGAAACTTTTCGCCAAGAAGAGCAATTGCGATGGATGCGAGCCAGCTTGCGGCTGTGAAGAAG